>NZ_LT607492.1:147929-235063 GCF_900095235.1 Janthinobacterium sp. UMAB-60 | reverse complement strand
TCAGGAAAGCGGCGCTAACTAAACGATTGGCTGTGTCCGGTTATACGGGGGCAAGATCACATCCTTGCGGGCAGCCTCGGCGAGAGATTGCAATTTTGCGATTTGTTCAACATACTCTGCATACGACGTCATAGTGTCTCCAAAGGGATAAATGATTCAGATGGTTGAATATACGCGAAATCTAACATAAGCGTAGGGAAAACGGTAGGCTCGGAACGAATTCCTCACCGTTGATTACTGGAGGAGTAGTCTATTCAGTTGGCACAAGATTGCTTGTGCTGATGAGAGTAGTTTTTGTCGTTTGCTTTCAAGATTGTCAGCAATCGGCTGCGGAGCTGACCTTCGTTGTCTTATTCCTTTCTAGTCTTGACAATGAGGGGGAAATGACCTAATTGAACAGCTGCAATCAATGCGAATGCATCAATGTATTAGTGAATTTTAACGTTTAAAAGGAGCAGTCTCGGTGCAATCGGAAATACTAGAATTGATATTTTCGGGAGAAAGTCAATCTCTCGAACTCAAGACATCTATACGTGACCCATCCATTCTCGCCAAATTGATTGGCTCCTTTGCTAACTCTCAAGGTGGCAAGATTATTATTGGTGTGACGGAACCGCTAGAGATTGTTGGAATAGATGAGTTGCTTACGCGTCGGGTCTACGAAGCTGCCTGCCGGCGTCTTACCCCAGAGCCAAAAACAAAGCTGTCAATCATTGAGGCCGATGGTAAGCGCGTTGCAGTTATTGATGTAGAGCGTTCAAAGGAAATCGTGCTTTCAGAAGGTAGTGCCTATGTAAGGCAGGGAACCTTAACTCAGCCAATGGCCTGGAAACAGATGCGGCAGCATCTTCCGCCTCAGCCAGACGCTTCTACAATTGAATCTCTTACCAAAGCAATAGAACGACAATCAAAGCTCATTGAGGAAATGCATGAGCAAAACAGAAAATCGAACAGTTGGCAGGCACGCTGTAAGCAGCAAGGCATAGGTTTTTTTCTTGGTGTTGCGGCATCAGTTATCGCATCTATTGTTTACGCGCTTCTAACCGTTAATTTTAGAGGCTACCTCGATAGCATTTGAAATTTTTTCATAAATATTGATTCTTGTTCTTTTAAGCTATCTGCTACGGGATGATTGCTGCCCGTCAGGATTGGAATTAAGTATACTATTATGATTAGCGCGGACATGGTCGGTAGGATTTATTCGCATGAGCCAGCCGGTCCGAGATTAATTGGAATTGCTTTGGGAGAGTGGGCTGCTAATTTTTATTAAACTGGTGTCGCAGTTCGAATTTTAAGGCATCGAATATTCTACGATAGTAAATATTTTTTCATGAGCTGGAATTTAACGTTAGGCCAAAAATATCATGCACCTGCAACAAGTTGATGTAACAGGGTGTCGCCTTGTAGGTGCCATTACAAAAGAACTAGGGATGGGTGGCCCAAAACATCATGCAGTTGTGCTGGGAAAAGGCAACTTCGATGGTGAAGTTTACATTGCGGAATTGATGAACAATGGTTGCCAAGTTTCAACCTACCAAGACTTCCATAACCGATATGCAGCTAATGGACAAATACGCCTTGAAGCGAACGATGGACCGAACAGCAACATACAGGTTGCACAACGCGCAATTGCGGAGTTACGGCAAGGTGGGGCAGCTTACGACCTAGTGGTCAATAATTGCGAAAGTTTCGTAAATCGTGCGATGCATGGCAAGTCCAACAGTTCACAAATAATTAACACCGCATTGGGTATGGTCGCCTTGGTTGGTTTGTACTATGTATTAAAAAATTCTAGGTGAAAATACTCCGCCTCTCAAGCTATATCCATCACGCTTCAGGTCGTCTTCAGCGAGAAACGTACTGCATTGAAACGTAGAAATTATGGCAATAAAAAAACAAAAAAATATCTTCTATTATTCAAACAATGACACCCAAGTTGGCTCAAGAATAGCTCGCGAGCTCACTTCTAATTTATTTATTTCGTTTTCGAATAACCTTGCTTCGGAAAAATCACTTGATTTTATTGGGAGGACCCGCCTGCCGAATGAGCGGGAACTTTATGGAATGTTTATTAAGGCTCTGGCCGAGAGTGACCTAAAAAATGAATTGGGATATGTGGCAACAGAATTTCAAGTTAACAGAATTGATGATGCCAAAGGACGGGTTGATATATTTTTTAGTTATAGGAAAACAAGCTTTTTACTTGAACTAAAGGTTGCGCGAATAGGACTGCCGAAATTTAGCGATGAAGAACAATCAGAAGAGGAGAGAAAAGATGAATCTCCTGTCTCTCGGATTGTAAATCCTTGGCTGAAGGGAGTAATTCCTCAGCTAAAGTGCTTGAACGTCGAGGCGCTAAAGAATTGCTTGCATGAGAAAGTCATAAAGATGCCCATGGTAGTCTATCTTTATGTGGATTGGAGAAAATTAGATATACGTGATGGTTGGCAGAAATCAGCGGACCGAGCCCATGATTGCATAATTGCCAACTTGAAATCTTGTGCTCCAGACTTCGAGTATTTCACAGTCTTTGACAAGCCGATACGCACCAGAAAGAGACGAACTAGTATTTTTGATTCCAAACACGATGCAACTTTATATGGTTTTTCACTGGTGGCTAGTGCGATGGGGGAGTCAGAATAAAATGGTTCAGGGATTGGCGTCACTGACTTATCGTTGATTTTTTGAGAAATTAATCTATGCAATTTACTCTTCCCGAGAACTGGCCCTTGCCCGACGAATACATGCTTGAGATAGGTCGACTTTCTGTTAATTTTAGCACCATGGAAACTGGTGTGAATTTGGCAATTGGAAAACTAATGGGTTATGAAGGCGTGCATGACTGGCGAGCAGCTGTGGTCGTAGCGCATTTGAATTTTAAGCAGCGGGTGGACATGCTCGAGACGTTATGCCATGAATTGCATGATGAGTTCCCACAATTGGCGGGTTATGTGAAGGTTTTGAGCGACATCAAGAAGGCGCAGATTGGCCGCAATCGATTCTTGCATCAATCACTGATGTTTGATGAAGTTACGGGAAAAGTGAGTGCAATTTCTATGAGTGCTCGAGGTCAAATGAAACCTCGGATTGATGCGGTTTCTTTGAAGGATATTCAACGTGTATCTGCGGAGACTCACCTTGCTACCTTGAGTTTGCACCATCTTCTCACAGGGCAAAAATATCCGCCGATTTGGGAGAAGAAGATGCAGTAGGATGCGTAATCGAAAGAGAAAAGCTGAGGCCTCGCCAGTGTATGGCTAGAAGATGTGTTTCGCGAGTTGATTCATCGCGGAAATCTCAATGCGCGCGGACATGGCAGGTAGAATGCGGGTGTCATTGCCATCGCTTGCGGCCAATTAGTCGATGGCGTAGATGCGCACGACCGCGTAACCTGCGCCCCTTTTTGCCGGCAACTGGAACACACTCGGCGCCTCAGGCATGAACTTGGGGCTGTCGTCCTCAATCAAGCCCAGTCCGTCTGGATTCCTCGTACTTGGTACCACGAGACAGTCCAGCAGGGGTTTTAGGCCGCCATACGCGTTGTCCCAGTCCAGGCTGCCTGCACAGTACCGCTCTATCTCCAACGCACTTCTGCCAATTGACAGTGCGGGCATCTTGCCCCCAATTGCCGCTAGTACACTGGCGCGCCAGGCGTTACGCAGCTTTTTGTAGGCATGGAAATGCATGCCTTTGATTGCATTGTTGGAGGGTGTGGCTGCAGGCAAGTGGAGTTCGTAGATGAGTTCGCGTGGGGGCATTGAGATGACCGGTGGGGGAGGGGTATCTCATATAGCGACACTTAAGAAAAGCGTTTCTTGCCTCCCGACACTTCTAAATCCCCTTATGTGCCACCGACGTTAAATCTTGAGACGCTAGAGCCTTATTGCAGTTGTCGTATGCGCGTGTTGTCGATTGGCGGCATAAAAGCCTAGACGCCTTACGCTAGTCAAAATCGATAAGCTTCAAGCGTAGTCCATCACCATTTCTGCCTTTGGGGCCATCTACATCGTTTGTCTCTAGGAGCATTGCGGAGATTTCATGGAAAAAATCGATGTCTCGGATACTACGGCCGACTAATTTTTGAACCAGCTTCCATTGCTCCACTTCCATGCTTATGTGTAAGCCAACCGACGAAGCATTCCAGGTACAGAATTTCGAGCGCTGGCGGCTTTGTTGATTAGCGAAACATCCCAGCAGCGCGGCTAAGCGACGAAAATATTCTGCAGTCAAGGCTGCCGTGCCCTCAACACGTATGGGAAAAGCATTTGGGTTTGGTGGGTCCCAAAGCTGCCCGCCTATTATGTTTGCCGGTAGCCCTCCATCAAAGCACGCCACAGACACAGCGGATTGCCACGCACCTGGAACTGTTTCAAGCTGCCTGAATGCGCCGTTAAGTTTAGCAAGGTGACCAACGTAAACCTGCGGATTAAAATTTGTATTTGTCCCTTTCGCCTCGATGAGGCCGAAACCAGGGCCACCTGGCTGTAGGCAAAGATAGTCCGGTGACTGACCAGCTGCTAATGCAGGAAGGGCAGGGTTTAATTGAGGGAGAAGGGGGCCGTACAAGCTGCGGTGGAATAATCGAGGCACGTTCCAAACACATTTGGCCAACCTCTGCGCCACCGTTTGCCCTATTAAATAGCTAATGACCCTTCGTTCGGAGCTTTCTACAAAATTGTATTCCGGGACAAGCACCGGTCCTGGAGTAGCTCCGCCAGGCCAATCGTATATGGCTCTGAGCAAACGAGCCCTTGATGCTGCGAATTGTCGAACACGTCGAGTCATGACGAGATTTCCTCCCGTCAAAAGCGCTACGTCGCCTAATCGCCCGTAACCCACTGTCATTGCATCCCAAAGAATCGAGGCGGCCGGAACTTGCACCTCAACGTATTCCCCGCCAACCATTGCCGATGGGACGGCAAGTGGCAACATTCCTATGGGCATACTGGTGAAGGGTCCACCCGGAGGCGGCGCCATCGCCACGAATACTGCTGGCGGAACTATAAATCCGGGGGGCTTTACGCACTGTGCATTTAAGACATGAAAAAGCATTCGGTGTCCTTCGGTGGAGACGCTCTCCAATGGCGTTTCTAAGTAGAGTGCTGGTTTGTTGCTACACAATCGCGGGCTGAAACGCCACATCGAAAAGATGTCACCCAGAATAACATCTTAACGAACTGACAAAGTCACGAAATATCACATCGACAATATGCTGGAATCTTGGATTGACTAACCATGCGACATCTATCTCTGTGCGGGGTCGCGCCATAGCAGCGACCGTCATAAAAAAGTTTCGTTTTGTCCGAATTCGATACTTCTTATCGATTCCTGCCTAAGGGATTCACGCCTAGAATCAATTCATCGAAACCCATCACATTCCCCACCATGAAAACGAAACTTTTACCGGCTTCATTTTTCGCTCTTACGTTAGGCCACGCTGAGGCAGGAAAGGCTTGGTGCTTCGCCAATAACCTGTGGGCGTTGTCGCCACTCGTAGGCGAGCTGCTCCAAGCGCTGGCCCTCCTGCCCTTTGTAGTGTTCACTGCGCTCTACGTGCAGAAGTGGTTGGTACATCAGGCCGCAGCTTCTGCCGAAACCCGTGACTCCGTCCAGTCCGCCTCCCTCGCTTTGATTCCGGAGTCGGTTAGGTGGAGTTCTTAGAGGACTTCGCGTTGATGCATAGAGATGACCGTTGGTAGAGGTATCTCGTATAGCGCTGAGTGAGCGAAGGAGATGCTTCAAGAATGCGGATTTGGGTGGTACAACATGGTGTGACAAAATAGGCTGTATATGTTATCCTAAGTCATTGAAAGATAAGGGAAATGTGTTTCGTGAGTTCGAATCTCACCGCTTCCGCCAGAAAAATGAAATAAGCCCTTGATTATCAAGGGCTTATTTTTTTTGTGCCGTCGCCTGAAAAATCCCTGATGTAAAACTTCATTTTCAACTTAGCGCTAAGTTGCGGAAATGGTTTCCGCAACTCGCCGCTAGCGGGTAGGGCGGACAGCCTGTCCAATGCGCCGATAGACCTTTTCTGTGATGACTTTTTCACTATGCCCCAGCAGGGAGCTGGCGGCGCCCAGGTCGCTTCCTCTTCCTTGCCGGTGTTGGCGAAGCACACCACCACGTCAGCCGGCAGCGTGCCGCCGTAGGCTTGAAGCGTCATCCACAGCATCATGCCGCTGGTACGGCCGCCGCTGAACGAAATGACGCCCGGGCCGTCGAACAGGAATGGGCTGTTCATGCGGGCACCATGCAGCGCCGCGCCAGGGAGACCATCCGCCAGATGACCCAGCGCTACAACGTCGAATACATCGGCATCGATACCACGGGCATGGGCATCGGCGTGCTGCCCATCGTGCGGGGCTTCTTCCCGGCCGTCACGGCCCTGAATTACTCGCCCGAAGTCAAAACGCGCATGGTGCTAAAAGCCAAAAACATCATCAGCAAAGCGCGCCTGGAGTTTGACGCCGGTTGGACCGACATCGCGCAGTCCTTCATGGCCATCCACAAAACCCTCACCCCAAGCGGGCGGCACGTGACCTATGTCGCCGGCCGCAGCGACGAAACCGGCCACGCCGATCTGGCGTGGGCCTGCATGCACGCCCTCGATCACGAACCGTTCGAAGGCACCACCGACAACCACCACTCTTTCATGGAGATTTATTCTTGAGCAAAGCACGACACTTGCGCGCGCGCGGCCAGCAGGCCCAGGGCGCGCCATCAACAGAGGCCACGGCGCCGGCCGCCGCCGGCATCGAGGCGTTTTCCTTTGGCGACCCGACGCCCGTGCTGGAGCACGCCGATATCCTCGATTGCTTCGAATGCTGGAAGAACGGCCACTGGTATGAGCCGCCCGTCAACCTGGCCGGCCTGGCCAAGTCCTTCAATGCCGGCGTGCACCACAGCAGCGCCATCCACTTCAAGGCCAACGTGCTGGCGTCTACCCTGATCCCCAGCAAGTACCTGTCGCGCGACGCCTTCAAGCGCATGGCGCTGGACTTTCTCACTTTCGGCAATGCCTACCTGGAAGACCGGCCCAGCCGCAGCGGCAAGGCGCTGACGTACCAGCACGCCCTGGCCAAGTACATGCGGCGCGGCGTCGATCTGGATACCTATTATTTCGTGAACGGCTACCAGGCCGTGCACCAGTTCGACAAGGGCCGGGTGTTTCACCTGATGGAACCGGACGTGAATCAGGAGCTGTACGGCGTGCCGCAGTACTTGAGCGCGCTGCAATCGGCCTGGCTCAACGAGGCGGCCACCCTGTTCCGCCGCAAGTACTACAAGAACGGCTCGCACGCCGGTTTCGTCTTCTACATGACGGACGCCGCCGCCAACACGCAGGACGTGGACAACCTGCGCCAGGCCATGCGCGACAGCAAGGGGCCGGGCAACTTCCGCAACCTGTTCATGTACGCGCCGAATGGCAAGAAGGACGGCATCCAGATTATGCCGGTGTCGGACGTGGCCGCCAAGGACGAGTTTTTCAACATCAAGAGCGTCACGCGCGACGACCAGCTGGCCGCGCACCGCGTGCCGCCGCAGCTCATGGGCATCCTGCCGAACAATGCTGGCGGCTTCGGCGCCGTCGAGCCGGCCGCGCGCGTCTTCGCGCGTAACGAGCTGGTGCCGCTGCAGGCGCAGTTCATGGCGATCAACGAGTGGGCCGGCGTGGAAGTGGTGCGTTTCGCCCCGTATGACCTGGCCACAGGCGGGGAGGGTGCGGCATGAGCGACCATATCGACAACACGGACAAGATCATCTTTGCCGAGGTGGCGCGCGGCCTGGCCGCGGTGCGCCGCCGGCCGGGCTTGGTGGCGCATGGTTGCTGCCACTACTGCGACGAGCCGCTAGCGCCAGCGCTGCTGTTCTGCGATGTGGATTGCCGCGACGACTACGACAAGGAGCAGGCGGCGATGATCCGCGCCGGCCGCCCAGGATGACAGCCACGCCGCGATAGCCTGCGGGGCCGGGCCGCGACAGCCCAGCCGCGCCAGAGCGCCCCAGCCACCGCACAGGCCGCCCACGAGGCGGCTTTTTCACGTCCCAGCGAATGATGTTGCACCAGCAGCAAGAAAAAGGCCCATTTCGGCCCGGCGCGCGCAGTTGTCCCCCCTCCACACCTGCCCGCTATATAGGGGGCTTTTGACTCAAATGTGCGCCATGGCCGAAGGCGCATGAGGACTGGCGCGGCGGGGGGAAAGGGGGGCATGCGAATTGACGCATTTTGACGCACTTTGAGCGGTTTTTCGTGCGGCTGGTGTGATGGCGTGGGGAGGGCGTTGTTCATGCGCTGGCGCGGCCGTATCGCAGCCGCACGGCCCGTCTTTATTCGGTGCTGGCCTGCGGTGCGGCAACCCGCAGCCCATCCGCGCCACGGTTCAATTCCGTGCTCACTGCATGCAAATCGAACAGGTGGGCGTCGAGCATGACCTCGTCGGTTGTCAGCTCGGGATCGAGCCAGCGGCGCGCAGCGGCGGTTTCAAGTAGGCGTTGGCCAGCTGTTCCACGCGGGCATTGGTGGCGATGGAGACTTTCTTGCCGGGTGCGGGCACCAAAGCGGCGGCCTAGTAAGACAATTCTCATCGTCATCATGCTACAAAAATTATGGCGTTATGTACTTGCCATTTAAACCTACAAAAGAGCCTTTAGGGTGATATTTTCCGTCGAGTCCCTGAAATGAACCTGGAGAGTGATAGTGGCCATCTAAACCTTGAAAATAGCCTTGGGGATAGTATTTTCCATCAAGTCCTTGGAATGAGCCTTTAGCGTGATATTTCCCATCAAGTCCTTGGAATGATCCCTGGGCGTGGTAATTTCCATCAAGACCTTGAAAAGATCCTTGAGGGTGATATTTTCCATCCAAACCGTGGAAATATCCCTTTGGGTAATATTTTCCGTCAATTCCCTGAAACGATCCCTTGGGATGGTAATTCCCATCTAGGCCTTGAAATGATCCCTGTGAATAGTATTTTCCATCAAGCCCTTGAAATGACCCGTGAGGATGATATTTTCCATCTAAACCAAGGAATGAGCCTGCTGGATGGTAATTTCCATCATTGCCTAAAAATTTTCCATTCATTTAATATTTCCAATCATTCTTATTTAATAGTAATGGTAAATTATATACTTGAAATTCACATCGTTATTGGTAATTTATATCTTGAAATTATATTTTTAACGGTGCGGAGGTAATTTAATGTGCTGGATTTTGAAATTATTCCACTCCTTTCATTAAATAAATTTAATTGAGAAGAATTTAAAGATAATTTTCTGAGTGGCTGATCTGGCCCTCGCTTCCACAATTAAATATGTCAGTCTGTTAGCTCTTGTAGGAGTCAAATAAATATTCGCAGTTTGCAAGTAAAGGGGAATCGGTTACTTTGTTAGGGTCTACACCATATTTTTTCGTGACCGCATGGATGCTTTTCCTCATGGCAACAGATGCAAAGGGGGAAATAACCAAACTTTCTACAAGTGTCAACGCATCTATATTTAGCGAATTCGGCATTGGAGATGCAGCAGTGGGATCGCGAGGATCAATGTTTCCTGCTATTAGTAGCCGAATCTCATTTTCATGAGAATACGCAATCCTTTTAACCATTCCGACGAGCTGGCCATCTTCGGTCACGCAATCAGAAGGCTTGAGACTATTGTTTGCAAAGTCTAGATATTTAATGGCACCTAGATGTACTACGTGAGATTGTTTGTTCATCAGAAGTGCTGCTCGCATAGCGCTTACGGTTGTTCGTATTGCAACCCCGCTATGTGAATATAGTCTCCACATCGCCTCAGATTCATGCTGGTTTCTGTGCCAACAGTTAACTGTAACGCACTTGGCAATCTTCTTAAACGCGCTCCCCATATCTCTCTGAAACTGGCCGCCAGTCTCACGAAGCTGCGCAATCTTATCTGATGCCCGGTGCGCCCCGATGTGCTTTTCTAAATCATCGATGGACTTTAGATTTTGTTGTTGGTACTTTAATGATATGGCTGCCATTGCATCCATTGCAACTTTTGGCAGGTATCCTTCAAAGGGGTCAGTATTCTGATAAGTCTCAAGGGGAGAAAAATGAAGTGACTGGGAGTCAAGCATATTAATCAATCCCTCCAGAGGGATGTATCTCCAAAGTACGTCATCATCGGTCATGCTTTTGCCAACTTTGAAGTCTGCCATAGCCGTCCTAGGAAATGTTAATACAACTGCGTGGCGCAATTTTTTGCGTAGTTTTTGAGCGAGGCAGGTTCTTGTTTATAAACAAGATACGCTATTGCATCATCACTGTATCCTAGAGTCATTGCTTGAAGCAAATCGTTTCCGCATCGCCAGTGTTGGGCGGCGCCCGCTGGGGAGGGCAAGCCGCTAGAAAAACGTGGCGTGCGGAATGGGATTTATCCTAAGTTATTGATATAAATGGAAAATTTCGGAGACTTGAAAACTAGCGACGGGTTACACTGTTCGTGAGATTCGAAGAACTGGGCCTACCGGCCCAGCCCGTCCCGAATCCGCCAACCGCTGCGCGGCAACTTCGCGCGCCGAGGGTGCTCGTTCGTGGTTCTAATCAGCTTTCCGACTGAGCTGATTGATAAGAAAATCGTACACCACCTCCATGAATAAAACAGGAGAATCTTTGTAGACCTCGTGCCCTGCATATGGGATGTTCAAGAAGGCAGAACCTTTTATTTGATCTCGTAGGTCAGCGATGCACTTTAACGAACAAAGATGATCTTCGTCGCCACGCACCAGCAACGTTTGTGCCGTGATCTGCTTGATCAGATTGCCAGGGTAAGCGCTGTGTTTGATATTTGTCCAGAGCGATACAACCGATTTGATCAACGCATCAAAGTCTGGTTCTGGATTGTTCTCTCTGTAGTAGGAGACTGCATCGGGAAACTTTGTCTCCCAGAAATCAGCCGTCACGCCACTTAACATGGGAAGGATCGGGGCGTTCGCTTCCATTTGACTTTGAGCCGCCACAGCCACCAGTCCCTTGATCCGCGCAGGGGTTTCAGCGGCCATGCGCAAGGCGGTGATACCACCGTCACTAAAGCCCAGTATGGAAAAACAATCGATGTTCAAGTGCTCCAGAATAGCTTCAACATCTGCTTGATATCGTTGATAGGTCAGGCGGGATTTCCCGAGCGTCGACTTGCCGTGCCCACGAAAATCAACGCCAATCAATCTAAATTCATTTGCAAGTTGACCGACAATACCATTGAAGTCTGTGAGGTTGCCTAAGCCGCCGTGCAGTAACAGCAATGGACTCCTTATCGGATTGCCTATGATTTCAAAGTATATTTCGGCATCATCAACGGATAAGTGCTGGCCTGAAGAGTGAGTAAAAGTAGTCATGGTGAATTTATCCCTGTAACTTTTTGGTTTTTGGTTTTTGATTCGCCGATCATACGTAGGTTGACTATCAGTTTTTGTCAGTATCTGATCGGTATCTGGCCCTCACGCCCGCATGGTGCTTTCTGCTTTAGCTTCTGAAAAATTCCTCCATGTGTACCTTGTCTGTCCAGAAGTACTGTGTAAAAATACAGTGTCAACTTTCAAAAAGGACATCTCATGATCAAAGGTAGTTGCTGCTGTGGCTCAGTAAAGTTTGAATTGGCATCACCCCCGAGCATGATGGGCATGTGTCACTGTTCTCGTTGTCGGAAGGCCGGAGCGAGTGCCTTGGCCTTTGTTGATAAAAATTCATTTACCTTGCTGGAGGGGCGAGAATTTATTCAACGATATGAACCAGAGCCTCCCTTTAAATATGCAAGAACTTTTTGCAAAAATTGCGGAACCTCGTTGGGGGAAGTTGGCTCAGAGAGTGATTCATTTCCAATATCGGTTAACTGTCTGGATGATGACCCTGAGGTAAGAATGCAATTTCATGTTTATGTTGGCTCCAAGCCTGCATGGTATGAAATTTGTGACAATGCAAAACAGTTTCAAGAAAGTCCGGCATAATGAAAAAAGCCAGTCATTTGACTGGCTTTTTTGTCGTACTCTTGATATTCCGAAGAATTTCGATGTTCGTTTGCTGCCTTCGCGCCCTTTGAATCCTCCAGCGGCAACTTCGCGGATAAATCTTATCTGAAAATCATCTATTCTTTAAAATCACACCACTCATGTATTGATTCAAGTCGCGAAAATCCTGAACTTTCCAGGCGTACGGCGATATTTTTACGCCATTTTCTCGCAAAGTTTTTGGAATCAAGTCGCCATTTGGACGAAGTATGACTGATGAAACAATAACGCCCGGATAATCTTTCAGACGTTTTTTGAAGGCGGATGTTGTAAGGTCAGGCGTGGGAGGATTGCTTTTATTTGCCAATGGGCCGGTTCCCCTGATATCTGTTCCATGGCACATGGCACATCGCTGTACATAGAGATTTTTCCCGTTGATATTATCCGCGAAGGATGGTGATGTTTGAATTAGCGATAGCATTCCTAGCGAGGCGATGAATGATATTTTTATTTTCATGTGGTCTTGTTGTATCAATAAAATCTGAGTCGATTATGATATCTGCCGTTGTTCGGTTGCACCAGATTAGTGATTCAGAAGCGAAATTGTGGTGCCAGTGCTAAGGTAGCGCCGCGTGGTTCCGCTGATCTCCTCGGTTGAGCCAGTTTCTACGACGGCCAGCACCTCAGTTCGTGTGCAATGCCATGGAATGACCCCGATGTGCTCATGTATGCGCCATCGGCTCCTTATTGATTGGTACGAACACTTCCCATTTCTTTTGCATCGTGGGTTTTACGGTCTGGCCGCAACTTACAGCAACATTCGGTCCAGACAGGCCATGGCTCTTCGGAACCCATTTCACGCGCAGAGATACCGCGCATTTGGCAACCAGAATCTTCCGGTTTGGCTCCATGGCCTGCCAGTTTGTTCCATTTTTCAGATTTTCAGCTGCAATGAACTGTACAGCGGCATCCCTTATCTCAAACAATCCATGTATGTCACCTCGTGTCCGATCCTCGTCAAGAGTGGTAGCAAACGCCGATGAGGCACCCGCAACAAGAAAGAAGGATCCAGCAAGGGTGGCGTACACGCGTTTATTCAATCGTAACGGTAGCAACATATTTATAATCCTTGTCAAGTTTGCTTTTTATCAGATAAGTTTCAGCGTGCCTGCTTGCGTGAGCTGGCCGCCTCGGTCTTGATGAGCGTTAAATGCGGGCATGCATCTTGTCTATGGCGCGACTGGAGCCTCATGACGCGCCAGTCCCCGCCCGCAAGACAGAACCGCATATTGCGCTATTATCTGGCAGAAGAGGTTTCCCATGCGCGATCTCCTTACACCCGTGAACCAATGAAAAACACCACTGTCGAATATCGTCATAACTTTTCGATGCCATGTCCTACTATCCGATGCTCGGTTTTGAAGCTGCCGGCAATGCATACGTCATTCGGCGCAAACACTGAGTGAGCGCTTACAAGAACTCTTGCACCCTTATGTGACCTGTCTACACCCTCGCCGAAGCCCTGGCACAAGACCCCGCTCGCGTCGCCAAGACGCAATCGCTGACCCTCGACAGCGCCAAGCCCAACATGGGCCTGAAAGGCAGGCACGGACTGTTCGCCTCCGAAGCATGGTGGGACAGCATCAAAGCCGGCCGCCTGCAGACGCAAACGGTGACGGGCAGCATCGAGCGCACGTATTTCGCGGGCCAGGATAGTCGGCGGGGCAATCAAGTCAACAGCTTCACCCTGCGTCTGGCCGATGGCTCGACAGTCGACGAAAGCATCTACACGCACCACAAGCAGGATATCGCGCTGTTCGTGCCCGGCGCCATGGTGACGATGGTGTATGCGCTGGACGAACTCAAGGCACAGCCGGCCGCCGATGGCAGTGTCAATGTGGCGCGGACCGTGCTGGAAGTGTACTGCGTCTTGCCGACACACCAGCCATCTGCATAGAATTGATCCCAGACAAATTCCCCACCGAAATTCGTTTGACCGCCCCCCGCGCCAGGTCTAGAGTCAACAAGGAACCTTCAACCGACCACGATCGCCTCCCATGGCCAAGCCCTTTCCCTTGAACCCCAAGAACCCCGAACGCATCTGCTGGGGCTGCGACAAGTATTGTCCGCCGGATGCCATGCGTTGCGGCAATGGTTCCGAGCGCACGCAGCATCCTATCGAGCTGTTTGGCGAAGGCTGGAATGACTGGGGGCTGGCGGCCGCTGATAAAGAAGAGGCGGAGAAAAAACCTTGACGGTGCCGGCGGCTGATTAAACGGTCGCCTCAGTGCCCGGCCACGGGCGCGCCGCCGCTGCGCCGTCCCGGTCGGAAGCCATGTTTGCGGGCCGACCAGGCGACCGCGAAAGCCAGCACCAGCAAAGCCACCATGGCCCAGGGAAAGGCGCCCGCGCCCCATGTTTCCAGCAGGGCGCCACCCACCACGCCCGCGGCCGCAATCGCCCCATTCCACGCCACCACGTTCATCGACAAGGCCACGTCGGCGCCGCTGCCGGCCGTGTCGGCCAGCGCCGTTTGCAACAGCGTTGCCGCGCCGCCAAAGCTCAGGCCCCAGACGGCCATGCCGACATAGATGACGGTAGGCAAGTGCGACCCGACGCCCAGCACCAGGGCCATCGCGGCAAACACGGCCAGGCTGGCCAGCACGCTGGCGCGCAAATGGCGCTCGACCAGCTTGCCCGTGATCCAGATGCCGGCCATGGCGGTGGCGCCGAAGACGAGCAGGACCAGGTCGATGCGTCCCGTCAATCCGGCAGGGGCCACAAACGGGGCGATGTAGGTGTAGAGAATATTGTGCGCCAGCATCCAGGCGATGACGACGGCCAGCACGGGCCGTACGCCCGGCGTCGTGAAGACGCGGCGCAGGGGCAGGCGTTCATGGGCGGATAGTCCCGGGTAGTCCGGCACCTTCGCCAGCACCCAGGCGATCAGGATCAATGTCAGGGCGGAAATGATCCAGAACGCGGCGCGCCAGCCGACCAGCGAGCCGAGCAGGGTACCCAGCGGCACGCCCAGCGACAGGGCGACGGGCGCGCCCACCATGGCCAGCGCCAGGGCGCGGCCTTGTTGGTGCGGCGCCACCATGCGCCGGGCATAGCCGGCCAGCAAGCTCCACGCCAGCCCGGCCGCCATGCCGGCAAAGAAGCGGGCCGCCAGGGTCAGCCAGTAGTGCGACGACAGCGCCGTGACGGTATTGAACACGAGAAAGCCGATGATAGTCAGCAGCAGCACGTTGCGGCGGCGCCAGCCGCGCGTGGCGATGGTCAGCGGAATGGCTGCCAGCAAGGAACCGAGCGCGTAGGCCGTGACCATTTGCCCGGCCAGCGCGGCGCTGATGCCGAGGCCCGCGCTGATCTGCGGCAGCAGGCCGGCGGGCAAGGTTTCCGTGACGATGCAGATAAAACCCGTCATGGCCAGGGCCAAGAGGCCCGAAACGGGGAGGCGGTCGGCCAGCGCGGGGCTGGTTCCGGTAGTGATAGTGGCGTGATTCACGGCAAACATCCTTGTAAAGAGATCAGGCGCAGGAGTGCCTTGACCGTCGCTGCGGTACATATGTATCGATCGGTATAAATATAGGCGATGGCGCGCTCCGTTGTCAACGACTTCTGTATCGAGTAGTATGTAAGTGGAAAATGGGTAGATGAGAAGGAACGAGGGATGGCACAAATGGGACGGCCGCGCACGTTCGACCGGCAGGCGGCGGTCGAGCAGGCCATGTTTTTATTCTGGCAGCAGGGATATGAATCGACGTCCTTGAGCCAGCTCAAGGCGAGCCTGGGCGGCGGCATTTCCGCGCCCAGCTTTTATGCGGCGTTCGGCTCGAAGGAAGCGCTGTTCCGCGAAGCGGCGCAATGCTATCTGGGCACCTTTGCGCGCGTGACGGAATGTCTGTGGGACGATGGCCTGGCGCCGCGCGCGGCCATCGAACTGGCCTTGCGCCAGTCGGCCCGCATGCAGTCCGATGCGGGCCATCCGCCCGGCTGCATGGTAGCGCTCGGCTGCATGAGCGCGCCGACGGCCGAACATGCGGCCGTGGCCGCGCCGCTGACGGCTTCGCGCGCGCACACGCGTGCCGGCTTCGTGCATTGCGTCGAGCGGGGCATGGCCAGCGGAGAGTTATCCGCGCAGACGGATGGGGTAGCGCTGGCGGCCGTGTTCGACAGTTTTCTATCGGGCGTGGCGATCCAGGCCCGCGATGGCGTGGGCTACGCCGTGTTTGACCCTGCCATTACGCAGATCCTGCGCGTGTGGGATGCCAATCGCGTTAAAGCCTAGGCTGTCAGGCGAAACTCCAGCACATCGTCGCCATACTTGTCGGTCTCTCCCGTCGCGGTCCAGCCCAGGTAGCGGTAAAAACCGTAGGAGCGCGAGGCGGGGTCGCTGGAGCAGCCGAGGAACAGCCGCTGGTGGCCCCGGGCGCGAAGGTCGGCCATCACCAGTTCCAGCAAGGTCTTGCCTATTCCCAGGCCTTCGAATTCCGGCAGCAGGGCCAGGACGATGATTTCGCCCGTGTCGCGCTCGCCGAAGCAGTAGCCGACCAGTTGGCCGTCGTGGTGGCAGACCTGGCCGGGCAGGCTGCCTGAGCGCATCATTTCCGCCCAGGTGTCGGCCGTGATGCCCACTTCCGCCAGGCGTTCCTGGGAAACGGCGTTTTGCCGCGTCTTGCCGCGCAATGCGATGAAGGCCGGGGTGTCTTCCGCCTTGGCGGGATGAAAAGTAATCGATGCTGGATGTGTCGTCATATGTGCGTGAATTGTTGTGAATTGTTGGATGGTAGTGAAGGATTTACTCCCCCGGTTTGCGCATGATGTGCGCGTGGCGCTGCCAGTCATAGGCTTTGGTATGTTCGATGGCCTGCTGGCCGGGATTGTCGCTATCGATGATTTCATCCTTGACGAGTATCAAGTCATTCTTTTCATTCAAACGATATTCCCGATAGCGCTCGCAATCCTGCTCGCGCCGGGCGATGGTAATTAATTTGCTGGCCTGCCAGGCATAGCTGTCTTCATAAAAGCATTGCGCCGCGCAGCCGCAATTGGCGATGCCGCCTGCGATTCCTTGATCGGCGATGCTGATGTCCAGATTCGGAATCGCCGACAACGGTTTGTTGAAACTGTATTGTTTTGCTTGCGCATCCCACAGCCATACATCGGAACAGCGGATGCGCCCCTGGCTATCCGTGTAACCGGTCACCCACAGGTCGGCATGGCCGTCGAAATTCATGTCCAGCAGCAGCGCATGCAAATTGCCCGTGCCGCTGCTGCTGCAGCTGCCAGCGATCCACTGCTTGCCGATTTTCAGCTGGTAAGTCTGTTTTTCATCGTGATTGACATAGCGGATATCGGCCGCTTGCCGCACCTTGCCTGTCGCTGCTTTATCCAGATGCAAGGTGGCGCCATAAGCGGAGGTGGAAAGCAGGGATAAAAGCAGAACAATCAATTTCATGGCGTTATTCTTGGGGCACAATGTCCCGATTGCATCAGGCGGAGAACGATCATAACGCAGGATTTGGGCAATGCGCCACACGGTTCCTATCGTGCATTCTGCGCGGAACAGTGCTGTGTACAATGCCCAAAAATCCCCGATAAGGAATTCTGATGACATCCTCTCCCGAATCTTTGAATGAAGCGGGCATCCTCGCTTATAACGACGGCAATCATGCCGAGGCCTTTAAACAATTCAACGCCGCCGCCGCGGCCGGTGATCCCGCCGGACAGCATTTGCTGGCCAGCCTGTATTACCAGGGCCATGGCGTGACGCAAGACGTGCCGAAAGCGGTGGACTTGTTCACGGCGGCCGCACAGGCGGGCTTTCCCCCGTCGCTGGCCAATTTGGCACTGATGTATGCGAGCGGCGATGGCGTCGCGCAAGACATGGCCCAGTCGCTGGCCTACGGGCGCCAGGCGGCCGAGGCGGGCGATGGCCAGTCGCAATTCAACCTGGCGCAGGCATACCGCAAGGGCGATGGCGTACCGCAAGACTTTGCCGAGGCGGCGTTCTGGTACAAGCAGGCGGCCGAGGCCGGTTCCCTTTCCGCGCAGAATGAATACGGCTTGCTGTACGCGCAAGGGCAGGGCGTCGAGCTCGATTACGTGCAAGCGTATGCATGGATCGCCATGCCGGCCGAGGCGGGCAGCGCGCAATCGGTCAAGAACCGCGACCAGTTGCTGGAAATCCTCACGCCCTCACAGCAGCAGGCGGCGCGCGCGCTGGCGGCCGAGTATGTGGCGCAGTATGGCGTCAATCCCCACTAACACCTAAAAAACCTACTGCGCGTCGTAATTTGCGGTCTGCGATGCTCACTGGCTCGGCGCCCCCGTACCTTCGTACAGTTGCGCGTCTCAAGCCAACGGGGGCGCCGAGCCTTACTTCCGCTCGCTACGGTTTTGTTAGGCGTTGCTATTGGGGTTTCCCCGGCAGCTTGGTCAGTACGCCTGTCGCATCGAGTTCATAGCTGTCGAAATCGCGCGCCAGGAACAGTTCACCCGAGTAATGCAGCCGCGCTTCCGCTTCCAGCTCGGCCATGCCGTCCGCATTGTGATAGCGGGCGCTGAAGTGCGTTAAAATCAGATTGGGCAGGCGCACCGCTTCGGCGAACTGCGCCACGCGCTGCACCGAACTGTGCGTGGGGCCGGGGCCGACCTTTTGCAGCATGGCTTCCGTGTAGGTGGCTTCATGCACGAGCAGTTGCGCGCCGGCACAGGCGTCCGTCAGCAACGACGGCGTGTCGTTGTCGCCGCCGATCACCACCGTGGCGCGCTGCGTTTCCGTCTGGCGGAAGGCGGCGGCGTGCAAGACCGTGCCATCGTCGAGGATCGCATCCTGGCCCGCCTGCAAGAGTCCCCAGGCGGGGCCGGGCGGCGCGCCCGCCGCCTGCAGGGCCGCCTTGTCCAGCTTCCATCGGCTCGTTTCCAGCGCAAAACGGTAGCCCACGCTCGGGGCGCGGTGCGACAGCGCGTGGCGCGAGATGGTCAAGCCCGCTGCTGCATGCACGACTGGCGCGCTGTCCACGTCGATGTGGATCAGCGGGTACGTCAAAAATAGTTCCGTGTGCAGCAGGGTCGCGTCGATCCAGGCCTTGATGGGGGCCGGGGCGATCAGCAGCAGGGGTTTCTTGCGCCCCGTCATCGAGGCGCTGGCCAGCAGGCCCGGCAGTCCATAGCTGTGGTCGCCATGCACGTGGGTGATGCAGATGCCCACCAGGTCGTGCACGGACAAGGGCAGGCGCTGCAGCCGGTGCTGCGTGGCTTCGCCGCAATCGATCATCCACCAGTCGCGGTTGTGCGTGGTTTGCAGGGCCAGCGAGGTGACGTTGCGGTGGCGCGTGGGCACGCCGGAAGACGTGCCGAGAAAAGTCAGTTTGAACATGCCCGCATTATGCGGCAGGCGTGCCCGCTTGCCAACGCCGCTGGCCTCAGCCTGCCAGCTGCGCGCCCAGTTTGTCCTTGTAGATGCGGCCGTTTTTCATGATCAGGAACAAGCTTTCTTCGGGGTGCGCGAGGAAATCGAGGTTCTTCGTGGGGTCGCCCTCGGCCACCAGCAAGTCGGCCAGGGCGCCTGCCGCCAGGCGGCCCAGGGCGCCCGGGTAGGGCGCGCGCTGGCCGGACAGGGCCAGCAATTGTCCATTCTGCCCCGTCGCCTGCGCCAGCAGGGTCAACGGATCGTAAAAGCGCGTGAGCTTGGCCAGCTGGCGGCCTTGCGTGGGCGTGTTTTTTGCGTTGAACAGGATGTCCGTGCCCCACCCCGTCCTGATGCCGTACTTTTGCGCCAGCGCATACGCTTGTATCGTACCTTCCGAGACGATGGCCTGGCTGGCCTTGCGCGCCGCATCGGGGTAGACATTCGCATCCGCATCCTGCAGGAACGGTTGCAGGCTCCACCACGTGCCCGCGTCGCGCATCATGCGCGCGGATTCGTCGTCGGCCAGCTGGCCGTGCTCGATGCTGCGCACGCCCGCGCGGATGGCGCGCTGTATGCCTTTCGGCGTGTACACATGGGCCATCACATACGTGCCCCAGTCGGCGGCCGCTTCCACGCCGGCGCGCAGTTCGCGTTCCGAATACTGCGTGCTGTCGAGCGGATCGTACATCGAGGCGACGCCGCCGCCGGCCATCATCTTGATCTGCGTCGCGCCCAGCATCAGTTGCTCGCGCACGCGGCGCAGCACTTCCGCCTCGCCATCGGCGATCATGGCCACGCCCATCGATTCCACCATGCTCAAAGGCGCATTCGCCGCGCGCGGGATATCGGAACGCATGCGGAAGTCGCCGTGGCCCGAGGTTTGCGAAATCATGGCGCCGGACGGGAAGATGCGCGGGCCGTCGACGATGCCTTCATCGATGGCGCGTTGTAATGCAAAGGCGGGGCCGCCAGGATCGCGCACGGACGTAAATCCGCGCAGCAGGGTGCGCCGCGCTTCCTGCGCCGCCACCAGATATAAATAGCCGACGTCGGACGTCATGGCCGTCACCTGGTTGATGGCTGCCAGCATGGTGTGCCAGTGGGCGTCGATCAAGCCCGGCATCACCAGCTTGCCCTGGCAATCGATCACTTGCGCGCCCTCGACTTTCTCGCCGGCCGGCAGCAGGGCAGTGATGGTCGGGCCCGTCACCAGCACATGGATGCCCGTGCGCGGCGCCTTGCCCGTGCCGTCGAACAGGCGCAGATTGGTCAGCAATATGGGGTGTTCGGATGCTTGCGGCTGTTGGGCAATGGCATTGCTGGTGGACAAGCCGATGAAGGGCGCCAGCATGGCGGCCGTGCCGCCGAGAAATTGCCGGCGCCGCATGTCGGCCATCACCCGCTGGTGCAGGATGGTGAAGACGGTGCCGCCGCAGTCGCAGGCGCGGGGCTTCAAGCCGCCCGTCTGCCAGGTGTCCGCCAGATGCTGCTCTTGTGCCAGGGCCATCGCGCCATCCTTTCATCGCTGCCGCGCCAGGAGCGTGGCAGCAGGCAAAGTTAACAATAGGAAACTATTGCCATAGTTAGCCCGCAGCGGTGGCAAGTCAAGCGTGCACTTGCTTTACGGCAAAGAATGTAGCATCGGCTGTTCAAGATGCATGCTGGCCGCTATTTTCCCCTTCATCTGCCGTGTAGTCGACAAAGCCGTCGCGGCGGCAAAAGCTGACCAGTTGCATGCCTGCCTGGCGCGCGATGCGGATGGCCAGCGAGGTGGGGGCGGAGATGGTGGCGACGAGCCCGATATGCATGCGCGCCGACTTGCGCACCAGTTCATAGCTGGCGCGGCTGGACAGGAAGACGAAGCCGTCGTGCATGGCGATGCGGTGCAGCGCCAGATAGCCGATCAACTTGTCCAGGCCGTTATGCCGGCCCACGTCCTCGAACACTTTGACCACCGCGCCCTCGGCCGTGCACCAGGCGGCCGCGTGCACGCCGCCCGTCTTGTGCATCAATTCCTGGTACGGCAGCAGTTCGCGCGCGGCGCGCCCGAGGATGGCGCTGCTGGCAACCAGCGGCGGCAGCGGTCGCGTGATCTTTTCCGGCACCAGGTCCAGCAGGGCCAGGCTTTCGATGCCGCACACGCCGCAACCGGTGCGCCCCGTCAGCGCGCGGCGGCGGCCCTTGAGGCGGAGCAAATCCGGCTGCGCGATGGTCAGCCGCACTTCCGCGCTATCCGCGCCGCAACACACATCGAGGTCGTAGATGTCGCGCACGCTGCCGACGATGCCTTCGGTCAAGGTAAAGCCGACGGCGAATTCCTCCAGGTCGCGCGGCGTGGCCATCATCACCGCGTGCGCGATGCCGTTGTAGACGAGGGCCACGGGATATTCCTCGGCCACCATGTCACGGCCCGCCGTGGCCACGCCACCCTGGTGGCGCACCATGGAGACTTCCAGGTAACCGTCGCGTTCGATAGTCGTGATGTCGCATTCCATGATTTTTCCTCCGGTTAATCGATCTGATAGCGCGGGCAGGGCCGGATCGAGGGTGGCAGCGGCTCGCCGTTCAATTCCAGCAGCGAGCGTTCCGTTTCGCGCGTCATGGCGTTCAGGGCCAGGCAGTTGGGCGCCAGGCCGAACGGTTCGGCGATCTGCTGCGCGATGGCTTCCAGCGCAAACAGGGTGTAGGCGACAAACACGGAAATGAGGGGCGTGGCCACGCCGATGGCGTCCACCAGGCCCAGCGGCAGTAAAAAACAGTACATGTAGACGGTGCGGTGCACGAGCACGCCATACGGATACGGAATCGGCGTGTTCTTGATGCGTTCGCAACCGGCCACGGTGGCGGCCAGGTCGTTGAGCTGCGTGTCGAGCATCCACAGCAGCTGCGCCTGGCCCGGCTGGCGCTGCACGGCCTCGTGCAGCATGGCCCGCACCGCATGCAGTACGGCGACGGGCTTGAAGACGATGCCCTGCAAGCGCTGCACTTCCTCGGCCGGCAGGTAGCGCGCCAGGTCTTGCTGCGGGTCCGTCTGGCGCAGCTGGTGCTTGAGTGCATACACGAAGGCGATCAGGCGGCGCAGCAGCAATTCATGGTCCAGGCCGCTCGTTTCCTGCGGCAAATATGTGAGCGCCTGTGAAGCCAGGGCCCGCGCGGCGATCAGCAATTGCCCCCAGATATGCCGCGCCTCGACGAAGCGCGCATAGCTGGCGTTGTTGCGAAAGCCGAGGAAGATCGCCAGGCTGATGCCGACCATGGGGAACGGCGCCGTATCGAGCGGAATCTTGACGCCGAAGATGCGGCCATCCGTCAGCAGGGCCAGCGAACTGACGACCAGCATCAGCAGCAATTGCGGGATGATGGCTTGCAGCACCGAGCCGTTCCAGACGAACAGCATGCGGAACCAGTTGGTAGTAGGCCGAATGATCATATTGGATGCCGCTCAATGCTTGCGGGGCACGACTTTGCCCTCGAAGACGTAGTATTGGAACAGGTTGTAGCCGATCATGATCGGCAGCATGGAACCCATGCCGATCAGCATGAAGATCAACGTCGGCTCGTCCGATGCGGCCGCCGCGATGCTCAGCTTGCCCGGCACCAGGTCGGGGAAGAAGCTGATGGCCAGGCCCGCGAACGAGGCCAGGAACAGCACGATGGCGCCACGGAACGGGCCGCGCACGCCGTTCACGTGCACGGCCCACAGGATGTAAATAAAGGCGCTGGCGGCGATGGCGGCCAGGGCCAGCAGCACGCCGAACACGCCAGGCTGCGCCCAGCGGTCGTGGCCGATGGCGCTGAAGACCATGGTGCCGGCCGACAGCACGATGGCGGCCGCGACTGTCGCCAGCACGCTGGCCGTGGCGTAGCGGCGCGCCGCCGCTTCCAGCTGGCCGCCCGTCTTCTTGATCAGGTAAGTGCTGCCCAGCAGGCAATAGCCGGCCACCACGCCCAGCGCCGTGCAGGCCGTGAAGACCGCACTCAGCGGGCCCGGCTGCAACCCCGTGATGACTTCGCCCAGCACCACGCCCTGGGCCACGGCGGCCAGCAGGCTGCCCACGCCGAAGATCAGGTCCCACAGGCGCTTGTTGCCGGCCGCATGGCGGAACTCGATCGAGGCGCCGCGCATGATCAGGCTGGCGATCAGCAGCATGATGGGAATGTACAGCTGTTCCAGCAAGGTGGCGTAGGCGCTGGGAAAGGCGCCGAACAGGGCGCCGCCCACCACCACCAGCCAGGTTTCGTTGGCGTCCCACACGTGCTCGATCGACTGGAAGATCAGGTTGCGTTCCTGCTCGCGGCCGGTGAACAGGCTGAGGATGCCCACGCCCAGGTCGAAGCCGTCCGTGACCACGTAAAACACCAGCATCAGGCCGATCAGGCCGAACCAGGCATTGCCCAGCATGGCATGCGAATTCATTTCCATTACAAACTCCTAGTCAGATAGCGGCGCACTTCAGTACCCCGCGGCATGGGCGGCGTCCGGCAGCGGCAGTGCCACGTCCGGGCCTTGTTGCAACCATTTCATGGCGAACACAAAAAACGTAAGGAACAGCACGATGTAAAACACGCAGAACATCAGCATGCTGCCGGCCACGGCGTGGGCGGCCACGTCGGAGACGGCGTCGCGCGTGCGCAGCAAGCCGTACACGACCCACGGCTGGCGTCCCACTTCGCGCACGATCCAGCCGCACTCGACGGCGATGTACGGCAGCGGTATCGTCAGCACCCAGGCCAGCAGCAGCTTGCGCTTGCGCACGAACTCCTGCACCCGCCCACCCACCTTGCGCCAGGCCACGAAGGTCCAGAATGACAGCAGCACGAACCACATGCCGATGCCGGCCATGGCGCGAAACGCGTAGTACAGCAGCGGCAGCATGGGCGGCTGGTCTGCGCGGGCGATGTCGGCCAGGCCCGTGATCTTGCCCGTGGCGCTATGCGTGGCGATCACGCTGAGCATGCCGGGCACTTCGAGCGACCAGTCATTCTTTTGCTCGGCCTGGTTGGGCCAGGCCAGCAAGGACCAGGCCGCACCCTCGCCATCGGGGTTCGTGTGCCAGTGGCCTTCGATGGCCGCGCCCTTGGCGGGCTGGGTCTTGAAGACATCGACGCCGCTGGAATCGCCGAGCCACACTTGCAACGGCGCGATGACCAGCAGCAACATCAGCGCCAGCTTGAACGAGCGGGCGAAGAAGGCCGGCTCGCGGCGCTTGAACATATACCAGGCGGAAATGCCGGCGATGACGAACAAGCCCGTTTCCACGGCGGCCACCCACATGTGGCCCACGGCCCAGGCCATGTCGGGATTGAAGATGGCGGCCACGTAATCGGTGACGATGATCTTGCCATCGACCACGCGCACGCCGGCCGGCGTCTGCATCCAGGAATTGGCGACCATGATCCAGAACGAGGAAATGCTCGACCCGAGCGCCACCATGCCGGTGGCAAACAGGTGCACGCCCTTCGGTACGCGGCCCCAGCCGAACATCATGACGCCGATGAAGCCCGCTTCCAGCATGAAGGCCATGGCGCCCTCGAAGCCGAGGATGTTGCCGATGAACTGCCCGGAATGGTGCGAGAACGGCGCCCAGTTGGTGCCGAACTGGAATTCCAGGGGAATCCCGCTGACGACGCCCACGGCGAAGTTGAGCACCAGCAACTTGCTCCAGAAGCGCGCGTGGCGGTAGTACACGGGGTCGCTGGTGCGCAGCCACAGCGCCTCGACGACGAACAGGAACAGCGACAGGCTGATCGTCAATATGGGCCACAAAATGTGGAAGATGGCCGTCATCGCAAATTGCGCGCGCGACAGGTCCAGGGTATCGAAACCGAACATGGCGTTCTCCTGATCAGCTGAGGGCGGCCGAAGGCGACAGCAGCACGGGGATGGATTTGAAGGTCGGCGTGCGCGAGCCTTCGCCCACGCTGTCCAGCGGCACCAGCGGATTGGTTTCCGGGTAGTAGGCGCCGATGCAGCCGCGCGGAATGTCGTACTCGACCAGCAAGAAGCGGTCGGCGCGGCGTTCGATGCCGTCATGCCACACGCCGATCAGGTCGACCCAGTCGCCGGCCGCAAAGCCCAGCATGGCCAGGTCATCCTTGTTGATGAAGACGACGCGGCGCTGGCCGAATACGCCACGGTAGCGGTCGTCCATGGCGTAGATCGTCGTGTTGTACTGGTCGTGCGAACGCGTGGTCATCAGCACCATCAGGCGCTCGCCATATTGCTGTCGCGCACGGTGGATCGGCGTGTCCAGTTCCACGGCGTTGACGAGGAATTGCGCCTTGCCGCTCGGCGTCTTCCAGACTCTTTCACGCGAGGCGATTTCCAGGTGGAAGCCGCCCGGCTTGGCTATGCGCAAGTTGTAATCGAAAAAGTCATCGAATACTTGCTCGATGGAATCGCGCAGCAGCGCATAGTTGCCGGAAAAGCGCAGCCAGTCGATCTTTTCGCTGCCGACGGTCGCCTGCGCCATGCCGGCCACGATGGCGATTTCCGAGCGTAGATTGGGCGAGGCGGGCTGGTTCATGCCGAACGAGATGTGCACCATGCTCATCGAGTCTTCCACCGTCACGCCTTGCGCCACGCCTTGCTGCACATCGATTTCCGTGCGGCCCAGGGTGGGCAGGATCAGCGCATCCTTGCCGTGCACGAGGTGGCTGCGGTTGAGCTTGGTGGCGATATGCACGGTCAGCTCGCACGAACGCAGCGCGTCCCATGTGCGCGGCGTGTCCGGCGTGGCCATCGAGAAATTGCCACCGAGCGCGACAAACACTTTCACTTTTTTCTCCAGCATGGCGGCGATGGTGCCGACGGCGTCATAGCCGTGGTGGCGCGGCGGCTCGAAGTTGAAGACCAGGCCCAGGCGGTCGAGGAATTCCTTGGTCGGCTGTTCCTCGATGCCCATGGTGCGGTCGCCCTGCACGTTCGAGTGGCCGCGCACGGGGCACAGGCCCGCGCCGCGCTTGCCGATATTGCCGCGCATCATCATCAAGTTCGACAGAATTTGCACGGTGGCCAGCGAATTCTTGTGCTGCGTCACGCCCATGCCCCAGGTGGCGATGACGGCCTTGCCTTTGACATAGATCTGCGTCAACTCTTCGATCTTGTCGCGCGCCACGCCCGATTCGGCGATCAGCAAGTCCCAGCTTTCCACGCGCAGGTCGGCCGCGAAGGCGTCAAAGCCGCTCGTGTGTTCGGCGATGAAGGCGCAGTCGAGTACGCGCTCCTGGCCGTGGGCGATGGCGTCGTCATCGAGCTCGACGACGCGCTTGGCCATGGCCTTGATCAGCGCAAAGTCGCCGCCCAGAGTCGGGCAGATGAACAGCGAACAGATGTTCGTGCTGCCGCCCGTCAGCATTTCCAGCGGATGCTGCGGGCTGGTGAAGCGTTCCAGGCCCCGTTCGTGCAAGGGGTTGATGGAGACGATGACGGCGCCACGGCGCGCCGCTTCGCGCAATTCGCCCAGCATGCGCGGGTGGTTGGTGGCCGGATTCTGGCCGAACAGCAGCAGGGTGTCCGCATGCTCGAAATCGTCGAGCAGCACCGTGCCCTTGCCGATGCCGACCGTTTCCGGCAAGCCACGGCTGGTGGCTTCATGGCACAGGTTGGAACAGTCGGGGAAGTTGTTCGTGCCGTAGGCGCGCACAAACAGCTGGTACAAAAAGGCCGCTTCGTTGCTGGCGCGGCCAGACGTGTAGAAGGCGGCCTGGTTCGGGTCGTCCAGCGCGTGCAAGTGGTGCGCCACGAGGGCGAAGGCGTCGTCCCAGGCTATCGCCTGGTATTTGTCGCTGGCCGCGTCGTACACCATGGGGTCCGTCAAACGGCCATGTTGTTCCAGATCATAGTCCGACTGCTGCATCAGTTCGGTGACCGTGTGTTCCTGGAAAAACTCGGGGCGCACGCGCTTGCTCGTCGATTCGGCGGCTACGGCCTTGACGCCGTTTTCGCAGAATTCGAACGTGGACGCGTGTTCGCGGTCGGGCCAGGCGCAGCCGGGACAGTCGAAGCCGTCGGGCTGGTTTTGCTCGAACAGCGAACGGTAATTGCCCGCGCTGACTTTTTCCTTGAACAGATTGATGGCCACGTACTTGAGGGCTCCCCAACCGGCCGCGGCATGGGTGTAGGGCGCGATGCGCGCGTCGGACTTTGGCTTGCTCATGATGACTCTCCTGGTGATATGCGATGGGACAATCACATGGTAGGGGCGGTGGACCTCCCCGTAGGCGCACAGTTCCGGACAAAAAAACAGAGTACAGATGGCAAGACGACGATGCCGGTCGCGCCGGAACCGGCCGTGATTTATGATGTGGACAAGGAGAAAAACATGCACAAGGAAGAAGGGATCGACACAGCGCTGATAGCGCTGCTGGCGCTGCTGTGGCAAGCGCGGCAGGAGGCGCCGGAGAAACCGTGGTCGCTGGCCAAGCTGGCCAAGCGGGCAGGGGTACAGATGAGTACATTGCTGCGCCAGCTCAATGCGCTGTCCAGCGCGGGCTTGGTGGTGGTCGCCACGGCGGAGAGCGGCGGCGGCAGCGCATCCTTGAGCGCGGCGGGCGCGCAGCTGTGCGCCAGCATGTTCGCGCCGCCTGCGCAGTAAGAGCACAGTCCGGCGCGTCTGTACTCTATCGGCTGGCGCCGGACTGTACCTCTTGGCATGCCCTCATTCGTCTTATGCTACATCCTGACGTATGCCTATCGAGGGGAAGCAACAATGAACACCATCCTGTATCCGCAGCCAGCGCTCCGGCAGCCAGACTATTTTGAGCCCTGCGTGGACATGCTGGGCCGCCCCCTGACGGACTTGCGCATTTCCGTCATCGACCAGTGCAATTTCCGCTGCACCTATTGCATGCCGGCCGAGCTGTACCCCAGCGATTACCCGTTTCTGCCATCGAGCGAGCGCCTGTCCTTCGCGCAGATCGAAACGATGGCGCGCGCCTTCGTGCGCCTGGGCGTGGATAAGATCCGCATCACGGGCGGCGAGCCGCTGCTGCGCAAGAACCTGGAACAGCTGATCGAGATGCTGGCGAGACTCACCACGCCGGACGGGCGCGCCGTCAGCATCGCGCTGACGACCAACGGCAGCTTGCTGGCAGCCAAGGCGCGCTCGCTGAAGGATGCGGGCCTGGAGCGGGTCACCGTCAGCCTCGACAGCCTGGATAACGGCATCTTCCAGCGCATGAATGGCGTCGACTTTCCCGTCGAGAAAGTGCTGCACGGTATTGAGGTAGCGCAAGCCGTGGGCTTGCATCCCGTGAAGGTCAACATGGTCGTGCAGAAAGGCGTCAACGATAGCCAGATCGTGCCGCTGGCGCGCCATTTCCGCCACACGGGCGTGGTGCTGCGACTGATCGAATTCATGGACGTGGGCGGCATCGGCGCCTGGTCGCGCACGCATGTCGTCACGTCGGACGAAGCGCGGGCGCTGATCGCCGCCGAATTTCCCCTCGTGTCGCTGGGCGAAGGCAAGCCGATCTTGCACGAGACGGCCAGCCGCTACCGCTACCGCGATGGCGGCGGCGAAGTGGGCTTCATTTCCAGCGTGTCGCAGCCGTTCTGCGGCGACTGCAGCCGCGTGCGCGTCTCGTCGGACGGCAAGCTGTTTACTTGCCTGTTTGCCCACGACGGCCTCGACCTGCGGCCCCGGCTTGATTCGGCGCAAGGGCTGGAAACCCTGTTGCGCCAGCACTGGCAGCACCGTGGCGACCGCTACTCGGAAGTGCGCGGCGCACTGGCCCAGGTTGGCGGGCGCAAGCAGTATCCCACCGTGCGCATGTCGCTGGTGGGCGGGTGACGGGACTGCGTGGAGTGGCTACAGGAATTCGGTGATAAGTTTGCCGAGCAGGATGATCGCCTGTTCCACGCCCACGCTCCACGGATAGCTGTAATTGAGGCGGATGCAATGTTTGTATGCCTGGCTGACGGAAAACATGCGCCCCGGACCCACCGTGATCTTGCATTCCAGCGCGCGCCGGTACAGCTGCATGGAGTCTATGTCGCCGGGCAATTCCACCCACAGCACGTAGCCGCCCTGCGGGTGCGAGATTTTCGTGCCAGCGGGAAAGAAGCGCTGCACGGCGGCCGCCATGATGCGTGCCTGCTGGGCGTAGGCCTTGCGGGTGCGGCGCAGATGCTGTTCGTAGCCATCGTTTTGCAGGTATTCGGCGATGGCCAGCTGGGGAAACGAGGACGTGGCCAGGGTGTTGAGGAATTTGAGTTCCTCCACCTTGCCCCGATAGCGCCCGGCCAGGGCCCAGCCCACGCGCTGGGCCGAACTGAGGCTCTTGGAAAACGAGGAACAGTGCAGCACCAGGCCCTTGCGGTCGTAGGACTTGAGCGAGGACGGGTGGGCGTCGCCGTAATACAGTTCGTTGTAGACGCCGTTTTCGATGGCGGGCACGTCGTGCTGCTCCAGCAGCTGGACCAGGGCCCGCTTGCGCTGGTCCGACATTTGAAAGCCCAGCGGATTCTGGAAGTTCGGCATCACCATGACGGCGGCGATCGGTTGCCGGGCCATGATGTCGGCCAGCGCCTCGATGCTGATGCCTTCATACGGATCGGTGGAAATTTCCACCACCTTCATGCCCAGCCGTTCGACGGCCATCAGCATGGCATAGAAGGTGGGCGACTCGACGGCGATGGTATCGCCCGGCTTGGCCACCGCTTGCAGGCACAGGTTGATCGCTTCCGTGGCGCCCACGGTGACGATGATTTCGTCGGGATCGACGGCCAGGCCGTTTTCCATGTAGCGGCGGGCGATTTCACGGATCAGCTGCGGGTTGCCCGGCGGAAGGTCGTCCGTCATGTTCCACACGCGGTTGCGGCGCGCCACGGCACCCGCATACTGGTTGATGCGTTCCCAGGGAAACCGCGAAGGGTCGGGGTAGGGCGAGCCCAGCGGAATGGCATCGTGCAAGCCGATCGAGCGCAGGGTCGACAGCACCAGGCGGCTGACGTGCACTTCGGCCGGCACGGGGCTGGGGTGCGACGCCTGCATGCACAGGGACGGCGCGGCCGTATCGCTGGCCCGCTGGCGCACGAAGTAGCCGGACTGGGGCCGGCTTTCGAGCACGCCCATGCTTTCCAGCTTGACGTAGGCGCGCAGCACCGTGGTGATACTGAGCTTGTGCTGCTGGCTGGTCTGGCGCACTGAGGGGATGCGTTCGCCGGGCAAGAGCACGCCCTTGTCCACCAGTTGCTCGATGTCGCCGACGAGCTTTTCATACAATTTCATGCAATGGTTCCATTCCTGATTCTTGCTCTACATCATTGCATTATCGTCCAATTCATGACGACCTATAGTTACAAAGATCGCATGTTGCCTAAATGAAACTACCAACCTGCACTTCTGGTTTAATATCCATAGAGAAAACTAAAAGAGGAACATCTGTCATGGCAATTCCACAAAGCATGCTGTCCGTCGTCGCGCGCGATGAAGTGCATTTGCAGTTCAATGTCAAGGCCGGCATCGATATGCGGCAGCTATTCAAGTCGCTCAGTAAATTGTGGGAATCCGAGGTCACTGGCATCCTCGATCCCACCCTGAACCGCCATCATCAGTTGACGGGCGGCACGGCCAATGTGGTGCTGGGATTCAAGCCTGAGCTGTGGCGCGCCACCTGTCCCGGCGGCGTGCCGGACAACATGGAATCGTTCGCGCAGGATCTCGTGGGCGCCAACGGCAAGACGGCGCCCGCCACCCAGCACGATTTCTGGGTCTGGATCACGCAGTCGAACGCGGCCACCCTGTACGACAGCATGCGCACGACGCTCACTTTGCTGAGTCCCTTCGCCGAGCTGGCCAGCGAACAAGTGTGTTTTCCATATCACAATAATGTGACCTTCGACGGCTTTGCCGACGGCGTCGCCAATCCGAATCCGTTCCGCGCCCACGGCGTGGCCATCATTCCGGACGGCGAGGCGGGCGCGGGCGGCTCCACCGTGCTGCTGCAGAAATGGCGCATGGATGTCGAGCGCCTGCGCGCCTTGCCCGTGCACGCGGCCGAGCAGGTGTGGGGCCGCACCAAGGCCGGCAGCCATGAATTGTCGCCGCTGCCCGTCGATTCCCATGTGGGCCGCAACCAGTTCATCCGCGATGGCGAGGAAGTCGATATCGTGCGCCGCAATGCCAATTATGCCAATGCCGGCGAGGCGGGCGTCATGTTTGTCGGTTTTTGCCGCGATATCACGGTGACCATGGGCATGCTGCGGCAAATGTACGGCGTAGGCTATGATGGCGTCACCAAGACGGACAGGCTGCTGGATTTTTCCACGCCGCTGTCGTCGGCGATTTACTTCGTGCCCAGCATCGACGCCTTGCTGGCCGTGGGTATTTCGCCGGCGGATCCCGGCTAAGGGCCGCCCCGGCGGTTCCCGGTCCTGTCCCTATTCTTTACTTTACAAGGAGTTTTCCATGCGTATTCGTCCCGCCACACTGTTGTCCGCCCTGATCTTCGGCAGCGTCGTCTTCAGCGCTTCCGCTTCCGCCGTCGGCCTGGGTTTCCTGGCCGATACGCCGATGGCCTACCTGAACAAAAACGACAAGCCCGTCTTCGTGAAAGCCGTCACCGACGTGCTCAATGACAAGAAGGATGGCGAAACCGTGCAATGGAGCAATGAAGGCTTGCGCAATTCCGTGCGCATCGCCGCCGAGATCACGGCCAGCGACACGGAAAAGACGGACGCGCAAACCTGCCGCAAGGTGCAGGTGGGCTTGAGCGCCAAGGGCCAGGAGCAGACCCTCAAGCTGAAGGTCTGCAAGGCAGGCACGGCCGCGTGGAAAGTGGCGAAGAGCTGATTTTCCGTGCATTGCCCTTGCCGGTTCTGCGCCGGCAAGGTGCGACTTTCGTCTAAGTAGGTCGTGGGAAATTATTGTGAAGTTATGACGAACAGAACCGGATGCTCTGCAAGGCGCCCGCTGCGACGCAGTGCGAGCACTGCTAGCAGCGGGCAACACCGCAGAGCGTCGGTTATGGAAGTCAGAAATCACAATAATTTATTGCGACCTACTTAGGTAAGTCTGGCAGCGGTTAGAATCACGCTTTACCCTCACTTTTTCCAACTACATGCAGCAAAGTCGCCTCCTGTTCTTCCGCCTGGCCGGCCAGTTTCGCCGCTATGGCGCCATCGTTGCCGCTACCTTGCTGGCCGTGGGCGTGGCGTCCGCCACCGATGTGTTGTTAATCCGCCAGTTGCAAAACGTCGTCGATGCCATGCGCACGACGGCCAGCGAGCAGGTCGCGCCCGTGTCCGGCGTGATGGGCATGCTGCAGGGCTGGGTCGACCGTTTCCTGCCCGCGCATGCGGGACAGGTGGACTTGTGGGTCATTCCCGCCACCATCCTGGGCCTGGCCGTGCTGCGCATGGTCTCCAGCTTTGCCGGCGATTACGGTTCCGTATGGCTATCGAGCCGGGTGCAGGCCGATTTGCGCGAAAAGATGTTCGCCACCATCATGCGTCTGCCCAGCCGCTTCTTCGATACCACCACCACCAGCCTGACGCAGTCGCGCGTGGCCTTCGACGCCAGCCAGGTGTCGCAGGCGGGCTTGAACGTGCTCAACGTGATGGTGCGCGATTCCGTCGCCACCATCGGCTATCTGATTTTATTGTTCAGCATCGATGTGAAACTGGCCCTGTTCTGCATGGCCTCGATGCCCATCGTGGCCCTGGTCGTGACCCTGGCGGGCCGCCGCATGCGCCACCTGAGCAAGAGTTCGCAGCAAGCCGTGGGCGAGCTGACCTCCGTGCTGGACGAAAGCATCGCCGGCCAGCGCGTGGTGAAAATCTTCGGCGGGCAGGATTATGAACAGGCGCGCTTCGTCGACGTCGTCAAGCGCAACCGCCAGCTGGCCGTCAAACATGCGGCCACCTCGGCCATGAATTCCGGCTTCATCATGATGCTCGTCGGCATTACCCTGTCTTCCGTGATTTACTTTGCCATGCTGCGCGCGCAAAGCGGCGCCATCACGCCGGGCGCCTTCGTCGCCTTCATGGGCGCGCTGATGGCGATGCAGTCGCCGATCAAGAATTTAACCAAAATCAATGAGCCGCTGCAGCGGGGCCTGGCGGCGGCCGAATCCGTCTTCGGCTTGATCGACACCCCGCTGGAACCGGACCCGGGCACCATTGCGCCGGCGACCGTGCAGGGCAATCTGTCCTTGCAGAACGTCAACTTCCGCTACAACAGCGACGATCCCGATGCGCCCACGGCCTTGAGCGAGATCACGCTCGACATCCGCGCCGGCGAAACGGTGGCCCTGGTGGGCGGCTCGGGTGGCGGCAAGACGACCTTGCTGGGCTTGCTGCCGCGCTTCTACGACGTCAGCGGCGGCCAGATCCTGCTCGACGGCGTCGACGTGCGCGACTACGCCTTGCTGGCCCTGCGGCGCCAGTTCGCCCTCGTCAGCCAGGATGTGATTTTGTTCAACGACACCATGGCGGCGAATATCGCGTATGGCGACCCGGCCCCGGACCAGGGCAGAATCGAAGCGTCGGCTCGCGCCGCCTACGCGCATGACTTCATCATGCAGTTACCGCAAGGCTACGCGACCCAGGCGGGCCAGAACGGCTCGCGCCTGTCGGGCGGCCAACGCCAGCGCCTGGCCATCGCGCGCGCCCTGTACAAGGACGCGCCGATTCTGCTGCTCGACGAAGCCACCAGCGCGCTCGATACGGAGTCGGAGCGTTCCGTGCAGGCGGCGCTGGAAGTGCTGATGCGCAACCGCACCACCATCGTCATCGCCCACCGCTTATCCACCATCGAAAACGCCGACCGCATCGTCGTCATGCAGGGCGGGCGCCTGGTGGAGTCGGGCAGCCATGCCGCCTTGCTGCGGCAGGGCGGCGCGTATGCGCGACTGCATGCGAGCCAGTTGTCTCCCGTCAAGAATGGCGCGGCCTAGAGCCTTAGAACACGTGAATTTCCTGTAATACCAGCGTGGCGCCCGACGCCGCGCCCTCCACGCGAAAGGTGGCAGTCAGGTCCGACCAGGCGCCGTTCAGGGGCAGGGAATGACGCACCTCGGCGATCACTATGCCGCCATCCTGGCCGTCCGGGCGCTCGACGCAGCGCTCGTGCGGCGCGCCGCCGGCCAGCGCCGCCGGGGTGACCCGGTAGACCCGGCCATCCGCATACGCTTCCGGCGAACCATACCCTTCGATCACGGCGCGCAACAGCGCTGGCGTCCAGCCGTAATACGCGTCGTGCGCCGTGCGCGCATGGGCGCACGCGTAATCGCCGCGCGCCAGGTCCGCGATCCAGGCGTCGATGATGTCCAGTATCCGGGTGTCGCCGGGGGCGGCGGGCAAGTGCATGGCTTTCTTTCGTGACAGGGGGAAACGTTGCCTTCCTTTATGATGGCAGCCGCAGAATAACATCGCAACGGAACACAATGCACACACCACAGACGACGCGCGCGGCACTGGCCGCACTGCTGGGCATGGCCCTGGCCTTGCCGCTGGCGGCGCAGGAACAGCCGGCGGCGCCAACGCCAACCTTACTGGAGGAAGACCACAGCATGTATCTGGATGAAAATTTCATGCCGAGCAATCAGCGCCGTGCCGCGTATGCGCTGCGCACGCCGCCCGTGCGCGACGAGGCGCTGGGCGCCTGGCATGTGCGGCTCGAATTTCCCGACACGCCGGGCGTGCTGGCCTTTGAAACCTATGCCACGGATCTCGACCTGAGCCAGATCAAGTTCGTGCGTTTTCGCAAGTACTACTACGAGAATGGCCAGCTGCTGCGCGAAACTTATTTCGATGCCCAGGGCGAGGAGCTGCCCGGCGGCAGCGTGTACTTCGAGAATGGCCAGGTCAAGCAAAAGGTGACGCCGCTGCCGAACGGGCGCGACAGCATCTCGGAAACGTATCACGAGAACGGCCAGCTAATGAGCCGCACGCTGTATCACGGCGACGAGATGGCCGATGGCGAGCATGTGTCGTATGGCGCGAATGGCGCCGTCAGCAGCCGGTCTTATCAACGCAATGGCGAGATGCATGGCGTGCAGGAATCGTTTTATGCCGATGGCAAGCTGTTCCAACGGGGGCAGTTCGTCGATGGCAAGCGCGAGGGCGAGTTTGTCACGGTTGCCCAGGATGGCAGCGTGCTGGCCCGGACCGTCTGGGTGCATGGCCAGCCCGACGGCTGGTCGTTTGAAAGCCATGGCAATGGAAAACTGTCGAACAAGACGCTGTACCAGAAGGGTGCCGTGCTCAGCTTGCAAACGTGGGGGCCGAATGGCCGGCCCAATTTTGCGTGGCAGAAAGACGCCCAGGGGCGCGACCACGGCGACACGACTGACTGGCATGCCAACGGCGTGCGCGCCAGCGTGACCCCGTTTATTGAAGGCCAGCGCCACGGCTTGCTGCAGACCTGGTATAGCGATGGCAGCCTGCGCCAGATCGTGCCGTACGACCACGGCAGGAAGCACGGCATCGAGCGCCAGTGGGACCCTGCCGGCAAACTGGTGCTGGAACAGGCGTGGCAGGATGGCCAGCCCGTGGCCGCGAAGTAGGGGGATCGCATGCCATATCGACAGACTATGCGGACCATGCGCCTGGCGCTGCTGGCGGCGTTGATTGCCTTGCCGCTGGCGGCGCAGGGCGATACGTCGTTCTATGACAACGGCCAGCTCAAGCAAAAGGTGACCCGGCTGCCGAACGGGCGCGACCGTATTGTCGAGACTTACCATGCGAATGGCCAGCTGATGAACCGCATCCGCTACCACGGCCAGCAAATGGCCGATGGCGAGTATGTGTCGTACGGTCCGAATGGCAAGGTGAGCAGCCGCGCCTTCCTGAAAGGCGGCAAGATGCATGGGCTGCAGGAAGTGTTTTACGCCGATGGCAAGCTGTTCCAGCGCAGTCATTTTATTCATGACAAGCAGGATGGCGAGTTCCTCACCCTGGCCGAGGATGGCAAGGTGCTCGCGCGCAAGGTCTTGGTGGATGGCGAAGCCGATGGCTGGTCGTTTGAAAGCCATGACAATGGCCAGCTGGCGCAAAAGGCCCTGTACCGCAAGGGCAAGCTGCTGAGCATGCAGAAGTGGGGCAGTAACGGCAAGCCGTCGATCGCCTGGCAGCAGGACGCGCAAGGGCGCGAGCAGGGCGACGTGACGCAGTGGCATGACAACGGCGTGCGCGCCCAGGTCACTCCCATGCGCGACGGCCAGCGCCATGGCTTGCTGCAAAGCTGGTACGGCGACGGCAGTGTGCGGCAACTCGTGCCGTACGAACACGGCAAGAAGCACGGCATCGAGCGCGAGTGGGATCCGGCCGGCAAGCTGGTGCTGGAGCAGGCCTGGCGCCATGGACAGCCTGTAGCAGGCAGTTAGTCGAGCGCTTCCTTTGCAGGTATCATGCAGGGATTCCGGCCCGCCAGCAGGCGTGAAGCCGGCAGGATAACTGGAGGCAATGGTGGTGGAAGCGGAAGTTTCGGCGGTGGCCCGGGCACAGGGCATGGCCTTGCAAAACATGCGCGTCGTCATGCGCGCAGCGCAGCGGCACTCGGCGCAGATCGAGAAGCAATGCGGCGTGTCTGGCGCGCAATTGTGGGTGATGCAGGAATTGCTGGAGCACCCAGGCCTGCGCATGGGCGAACTGGCAAGCAAGATGTCGATCCACCAGACGACGGCCAGCAACCTGGTCGACGCGCTGGTGAAAAAAACCTATGTACGCAAGGCGCGCGACCAGCCCGACCAGCGCGTGGTCACACTCACCCTGACGGCGGAGGGCCAGGCCGTGATCGCTGGCGCGCCGCAGCCGGCGCGCGGCCTGCTGCCCAGCGCGCTGGCCCAGCTGGACCCCGACAGCCTGGCGCACCTGAACCAGGGCTTGAACGCCTTGCTGGCCGTGGTCGCCCCAGACGACCGCCAGGCGGGCATGCAGCCGTTTCCGTTTACGATGTAGTGTCCCGGCCAGCCTGCAACTGCAGCGGCAGCCGTTGCAGCTGCAGCTGCGCCAGCGCCCCGTACAGCGGTTCGCTGAGCACGCGCGAGACGGTGCTGGCCACCACGGCGCAGGCCATCAGGCTCAGCACCATACCGTGGCCATCGACCATTTCCATGACAATGATAAACGCCGTCAGCGGCGCCTGCGTGGCGGCGGCCAGGAAGCCCACCATGCCCAGCGCGATCAGCGCGGGCGCGTGCGGGTAGTGCAGCAGCACGGCGATATCGTGGCCGATGCCGGCGCCGATGGCCAGCGACGGTGCGAAGATGCCGGCCGGCACGCCCGACCACACGGTCAGCCACGTCGCCACATACTTGAAAGCAACAAAGGCGGGCGAGGCGTCGCTGGAACCTTCCAGCATGGCGCGCGTGGCCACGGTGCCGCTGCCAAACGTGGCGCCATGGCTGGCGATGCCGATGGCCGCCACCAGCAAACCGCAGACGGCGGCGAACAGCACGGGCCGGCCCTTTCTCCACGCGGATAATTTCCCCAGCGGGTTGCCGCGGGCGGACGCCAGCAGCAGCCGCGCGAACAGGCCGCCGGCCACGCCCGCCACCAGGGTCACGAGTAAACCTGGCAAGGCCAGCGCCAGGCCGATGGGGCCAGGGTGGATGATGCCGAAGTGCGTGGCGTTGCCGTGGATAGACACGGCCATCATGCCGGCCAGCACGATGCCGGCCACGATCAGGCCGCTGTTGCGCTGCTCGGGCGAGCGCGAGAGTTCCTCGATGGCAAACATGACGCCCGCCAGCGGCGTATTGAAGGCGGCCGCGATGCCGGCCGCGCCGCCGGCCACCAGCAGGGAATGGGCGCTCACCTGCGAGTGGCGCGGCAGCCAGCGGCGCGCGGCCAGCATCACGCCGGCGGCAATTTGCACGGATGGCCCTTCGCGCCCCAGAGACAACCCTCCCAGCAAGCCGCCCGCCGTCAGGACGATTTTCGCGGCACTGAGTTTCAGCGACACGAACAGCGAACGCTGCTCGGGTGCCACGGCCGGGTCCAGCGTCGCCATCACTTGCGGGATGCCGGAGCCGGCCGCGCCCATCGCGTAGCGGCGCGTCAGCCAGACCAGCAGGGCGGCGCAAGCTGGTGTCCACAGCAGGGCGAACCACCAGGCCTTGCCATTAAAAAAGAGAAACAGGTCCAGCGCTTCCTCCGCCAGCCACGTGAAGCCGACGACGACGAGGCCCGCGATGGCGGCCATGCCGACGACGACGGCGCGCGACCACCACAGGCGCGGGTTGGCAAATTCATGCTTGAAGGCAGAGGGGATGTCGTGCAAGTGCTTCATTGCGGCAAGTCCAGGAAGGGGCGCGCAGGGCGTCGGGGAGGCTTGTCATTATATAGATATATTTGTTCAAATGTATTCACGGGGTTTTAATTGTGGAACGTCAGTTGCAGAACTGCTACACGAACAGTTCGTGCCGCGCGCTCTGGCTGATGGCGACGGTGGCCGGGTGGCTCAAACGCCGTTCCGTGGTGATCGCATACACTTGCTCGACGAGGCTGTCGACCCGGCCCAGCGCCACCACGGCGTACTGTTCGCAGACCTGGGGCGCGATGACGGTGGGCGCGAAGAACAGGCCGGCGCCGGACTGGCCGAAGGCTTTCATCATGGCGCTGTCGTCGAATTCGCCCACGATGCGCGGATGCAGATGGTTGTCGCCCAGCCACTGCAGCAAGCGCCCGTAGATGGCGAAGTCTTCGCCCGGCAGCAGCAGCGGCGCACCATCGAGGCATAGCGGAAAGTCCCCCGTCAGGGTGGCGGCCAGCGCTGGCGTACCGAACAGGGTCATGCCGCTTTCGCCCAGCAAATGGTTAAAGCCGCGCACGCTCAAATGGGCGGGCATGGGGCGGTCCGCCATGATCAGGTCCAGCCGGTGCACGGCCAGGTCCGCCAGCAGGCTGGCGAGCCGGCCTTCGCGGCAAATGATGCGCAGCGGTTCGGCCAGACCCAGCGCGGGCGCGACCAGGCGGCAGGCGATCAATTTCGACACGGAATCGGCGCAGCCCACGCGAAACGTCGTCGTCGCCGTGCGCGACTGGTCGCGCACAATTTCCAGCAGTTCATCGCCCGTGTTGAAAATGTTTTCTGCATGGCTGAGGATGCGCCGGCCCGTGTCCGTCAATTCCAGCTGGCGCCCGCTGCGGCGGAACAATTCCACGCCCAGGGTGTCGGCAAACTCGCTGAGCTGCCCGGAGATCGATTGCGGCGTCAGGTGCAGCTGTTCGGCTGCGCGCGCGATGCTGCCCGTCTTGGCCACCATCCAGAAATAGCGCAAGTGCTTGAAGTTAAGTGTCGACATGCTTTTCCCTGAAGCTAATACATCGAGTTTTTCGATGTATTCGTCAATTATATTCGATTTGTTCGATGTTTATATTCGGACTATGATGGCTGCTCAATTCATGCAAGGAGAGTGCCATGGGCATCAGGATAGAAACAGACAGTTGCGGAGGCCGCCGATGAACGGCCTGGAGAGTATTGCAACGGCACCCATGTGGGCCGGCTTCATCGCCTTTGTCCTGGTGATGCTGGCGCTGGACTTGTTCGTTTTCGGCGGCAACAAGGCGCACAAGGTCAGCGTCAAGGAAGCGGCGACGTGGTCGCTGGTGTGGGTCAGCCTGGCTCTGCTGTTCAACGGCGGCCTGTGGTGGTATCTGAACGGCACGGCCGGACCCGAAATCGCCAACCAGAAGGCGCTGGAATTTTTCTCCGGCTACCTGATCGAGAAAGCGCTGTCGGTCGATAACGTGTTCGTCTTCCTGCTGATCTTCAGCGCCTTCCAGGTGCCGATCCAGTACCAGCGCCGGGTGTTGATTTACGGCGTGCTGGGCGCGATCGTCATGCGTGCCGTAATGATCATGGCCGGCGCATGGGTGGTAAGCGAGTTCAGCTGGGTGCTGTACCTGTTTGGCGCGTTCCTCTTGATTACCGGTATGCGCATGCTGGTGGCGGCCGACTCAGAGCCTGACGTGGCGAACAACCCCGTGTTGCGCTTTGCCCGCCGCCACTTGCGGGTGGCGGACGGCGACCACGGCGAGCGTTTCTTCGTGGCAAAAGGCGGCTTGCGCTATGTCACACCGCTGTTCCTGGTGCTGATCCTGATCGAGGTGACGGACCTGGTCTTCGCGGTCGATTCGATCCCGGCGATTTTCGCCATCACGACGGACCCGTTCATCGTCTTCACGTCGAACCTGTTCGCCATCATGGGCTTGCGCGCCTTGTACTTCCTGCTGGTGGACGTGGCTGACCGCTTCCACATGCTCAAGTATGGCCTGGCGATGGTGCTGGTGTTCATCGGCGCCAAGATGCTGATCATGCCGTGGTACCACGTGCCGGTGGAAGCTTCGTTGCTGGTGGTGGCGGTGCTGATCGTATCGAGCTGCGTGGCGAGCGTGTTCATCACCCGCAGCGACAAGAAATAAATAGCAATACGGCGCGCCCCGCACGGCGGTGGCGCGCTTTTTAATTAATTAACTGAGAGAGTAGAAAATCATGCGTACCTATGAAGCGAACAGTCCCCAGGCAGCGGGACGTATTCTGGCCCTGATGATGGTAGTCGATGGCAACCTGGCCAGCGCCGAGCTGCAAGCCATGCACCGCAGCAAGATCCTCGAGCATATCGACCTGGCGCCGGCCGCTTTTCAGCAGTTGCTGCAAGACTTGTGCGACGACATGCTGACCTCGACCGTGCATGGCGCGGTACAGCTGGCCAATGGCGTGATCGACAGCCTGCTCGATGAAATCGATGATCCGGACTTGCGCCGCAAGCTGCTGCAAGCCATGTGGAAGATCGCCGACGCCGACGACTGGCTGGCCGATGGCGAAGCCGTGTTGCTGGCCCGCGCCAGCGCCGTGTGGTCAGCGGAAACGAACTTCCGTGCGCACGGTGCCTGATGCACATCAAGCCGTCTTGTGCCCCATGGCAATGACGGCGGCGCCAGCCAGGGCCAGGCCCACGCCGGCGATGTCGGTCCAGGCGGGCGTGATGCCGTCCACCAGCCACAGCCATCCCAGCGCCGTGGCGATATAGATGGCGCCATACGTGGCATACACCCTGCCGCTGGCGGCTGGATGCAAGGTCAGCAGCCACACGAAGATCAAGAGGCTGATAGCGGCCGGCAACAGCAGCCAGGCGCTGCCCTTGTTGCTCAGCCACAGCATGGGCAGGTAGCAGCCCAGCAGTTCAGCCACGGCCGTGACGGTAAACAGCCCGAAAGTGCGGGCAAGACTGGTCCATTCGATGGCGTCGCTCATGGTGTTCCTGTGATGTGGTCAAGGCGCCATTCTAGCTGCCGGGCTGCCGGCACTGCTATGATCGGGTTCGGATACCCGAGGAGAACACCATGACGACGATCCCGGCGCCGCGCGCCTTGTTGCAAGCCATGTTCCAGGCCGCCATCGCAGCGGCCCAGCCATCGCACTGCATACCGCCCCATCTGCCGCCCCCGCCCAAGGGACGGCTGATCGTCATCGGCGCCGGCAAGGCGTCGGCCGCCATGGCGCAAGCCGTGGAGCGGCACTGGCCGGGGCCGCTGTCCGGACTGGTGGTCACGCGCTACGGTTACGCCGTGCCGTGTGACCGCATCGAGATCGTGGAAGCGTCGCACCCCGTGCCGGACCAGGCCGGGATGGACGCGGCGCGGCGCATGCTGGACCTGGTGGCCAACTTGCAGCTTGATGACACGGTGCTGTGCCTGATCTCGGGCGGCGGCTCGTCGCTGCTGGCCTTGCCGCTGGACGGCATCAGCCTGGAAGACAAGCAAGCCTTGAACCGCGCGCTGCTGGCGTCGGGCGCCACCATCGGCGAAATGAATTGCGTGCGCCGCCATTTGTCCGCCATCAAGGGGGGCAGGCTGGCGGCCGCCTGCCATCCGGCGCAAGTCATCACCCTGGCCATTTCCGACGTGCCCGGCGACAAGCTGGGCGATATCGCTTCCGGCCCCACGGTGGGCGACGCGACGACGTGCGAGGACGCGCTGGCCATCGTGCGCCGCTACGGCATGGACTTGCCGGACAGCATACGCGCAACGCTGGAAAGCGGGCGCGGCGAATCCGTGAAACCCGACGACCCGCGCCTGGCGCGCACGCAGACGACCCTGATCGCCACGCCGCAGATGGCCCTGGAAGCGGCGGCAGCCGTGGCGCGCGCGGCCGGTATCACACCGTATATATTAGGCGATAGCCTGGAAGGCGAGGCGCGCGACGTGGGCAAAGTCATGGCCGGCATCGCGCTGCAAACGGCCATGCGGGGCCAGCCGTTTCCCGCCCCGTGCGTGCTGCTGTCGGGCGGCGAAACGACGGTCACCGTGCGCGGCAACGGGCGCGGCGGGCGCAACGTGGAATTTCTGCTGGCGCTGGGCATCGCGCTGGACGGACACGCGGGCATCCACGCGCTGGCCGGTGACACGGATGGCGTCGACGGCCAGGAAGACATCGCCGGCGCGGTTCTGGCGCCGGACACCCTGCGGCGCGCCTGGGCGCTGGGCACCAAGCCGCGCGACAGCCTGGACAACAACGATGGCCACGGCTTCTTCCAGGCGCTGGGAGATTCCGTGATTACTGGCCCGACCTTGACGAATGTCAATGATTTCCGGGCCATCCTGATTACCTGATTAATTAAAATTTTCCAGCACGATCTTGCCCTTGGCCGTATTGCTTTCCAGCAGGGCATGCGCGCGTTTCAAATTTGCCGCATTGATCGTGCCAAAGCGCTCGGCCACGGTGGTCTTGATGACGCCTGCGTCGACCAGCTGCGCCAGTTCCTCCAGCAATTCATGCTGCCGGACCATGTCGGCCGTCTGGAACAGTGAACGGGTAAACATCAGTTCCCAGTGCAGGGACACGCTCTTGCCCTTGAACTTGCGCACGTCGATGTGCTCGGGGTCGTCGATCAGGGCAAATTTCCCCTGCGGCGCGATCAGTTCGACGATTTGCTCGAAATGCTGGTCCGTCTGGTTCAGGCTGATGACGTAATCGACTGGCGGTAAACCCAGGCGCGTGATTTCCCCCGCCAGCGGCAGGCTGTGGTCGATCACGTGGTGCGCGCCCAGTTCCTGCACCCAGGCCGCCGTCTCTGGACGCGAGGCCGTGCCGATGATGGTCACGCCCGTCAATTGCCGCGCCAGCTGCACCAGCACGGAGCCGACGCCGCCGGCCGCGCCGATCACCAGCAGGGACTTGCCCGTGAGGTTCTTGTCGCGGCTGAGCTGCAGGCGGTCGAACAGCAATTCCCAGGCCGTAATGCTGGTGAGGGGCAGGGCGGCGGCCTGGGCGAAATCGAGGCTGGCCGGCATGTGGCCGACGATGCGCTCGTCGACTAATTGAAATTCGCTGTTGCTGCCGGGGCGGTTGATGGCGCCCGCGTACCAGACTTTATCTCCCGCCTGGAACAGGGTCACGTCGGGGCCGACGGCCGTGACGACGCCGGCCGCATCCCAGCCCAGCACTTCCGGCTGAGCGTCTTGCGGCGCGCGGTTCTTGCGCACCTTGGCGTCGACGGGGTTGACGGAGATGGCGTGCACGGCGACGAGCAGGTCGCGCCCCGTGGCGACGGGCGTGGGCAGCTCGATGTCGAGCAGGGCGTCGGCATCGGTGATGGGCAGGCTGTGGTGGTAGGCGATGGCTTTCATGATTATCCTTGGTCAAGAGTGGGCAGGCGATGACGTATGATGGTTGCTTTCGCGTCCGGGAAAAAGAGGGCGCGTACCGAAACACTTTCAAAGGAATGCTGAAAATTGCTGCGACTCGATGACTTGCAGGTGTTTGTGCGCACGGCCGACCGGGGCAGTTTGTCGGCGGCCGCGCGCGAGATCGGCATTTCGCCCGCGCTGGCCAGCGCCGCCGTCAAGCGCCTGGAAGGGGAGCTGGGCTTGCGCCTGCTGACCCGCACGACACGTTCACTGAGCCTGACGGCGGAAGGCACGCAATACCTGGAACACGCGCGCGAAGCCTTGCGCCTGCTGCGCGCGGGCCACGACGCGCTGCTGGCCGGCAAGGACAGTTTCGGCGGAACCTTGAAAATTGCCATGCCTTCCGATTTGGGGCGCAACCTGATGCTGGGCTGGCTGGACGAATTTCAGTCGCGCCACCCGAAGCTGCAGTACCAGCTCAGCGTCAGCGACCGGGTGGCCGACATGGTGCGCCAGCAAGTCGATATTGCCCTGCGTTACGGCCAGCAGGACGATTCGAGCATGGTCGCCATGCCGATCGCGCCCGCCAACGACCGCGTGCTGGTGGCGTCGCCCGCTTACCTGCGCGAGCACGGCCCCCTGCTGGCGCTGGAAGACTTGTCGCAACGTAATTGTCTGCGCTTCGCGCTGGAAGATGGCTTGCACGACCGCTGGACTTTTTATCGCTTGCCGCAGCGCGAGCAAGTCACCGTGCAAGTGAGCGGCAACCGCAGCGCCGACGATGCCGACCTGGTGCGGCGCTGGGCCGTGGCGGGCCTGGGCATCGCCTATAAATCGCGGCTCGACGTTGCCGGCGACGTGGCGGCCGGCCGCCTGCAGGTGTTGCTGCCCGAGGTGGCGGGCGAGGCCACGCCCTTGCAGCTGGTATGCATGCACCGGGCCCAGGTGACGCCGCTGGTGCTGCAGCTGCGCGATTTCTTGCGCGACAAGTGTGCGGAGTTGACATAACGGCACTATTGATTACAACTCGTTGCAAATGGCAATCATGCGCGGGTCAACCTGAGCGTACCCTCAGGCATTGTGCATGAAACCGCCTGAAGGATAGCCATGACTCCGAAACAACTGTTGCCGACGACCTTGATGTGCCTGCTGTTGCTGGCCGGCTGCGCCGCGACGGCACCGCCGGCCGCGCAGCATGCCGCCGCCGCGCCCGACAATGCCGCGCAAGGCATCGCCATGCTGGAACGGGCCAGCTGGGGCGTGAATGGCGGCAGCGTGCGCCAGTTGCAAAAGGAAGGCTGGAGCGCTTACCTGCAGGCGCAGTTGCATCCAGGCAAAATCAGCCTGCCGCCCGCCGTGCAGGCGCAGATCGACGCCATGACGATCAGCCAGGTGCCGCTCGATCAATTGGTGATGTCGATGGAGCAAAAGCGCAAGGAGTCGGCCGCCGTCATGGATGACATGGCAAAGCAGCAGGCGCAAAAGGATTACCAGCAGGAACTGAACCGCCTGGCGCGCGAGGCGGCCACGCGTTCGCTGTTGCTCGACGTGTATTCGCCGAACCAGCTGCAGCAGCAACTGAGCTGGTTTTGGCTCAACCATTTCAGCGTGCACCAGGGCAAGCACAACTTGCGCGCCATGGTCGGCGATTACGAGGCGAACGCCATCGCCCCGCATGCCCTGGGGAAATTTCGCGACTTGCTGGGCGCGACCGTCCACCATCCGGCCATGTTGCGCTACCTGGACAATGAAGCCAATGCCGTCAAGCGCATCAATGAAAACTATGCGCGCGAACTGATGGAGCTGCACACGCTGGGCGTCAACGGCGGCTACAGCCAGGCTGACGTGCAGGAACTGGCGCGCATCCTGACCGGCGTGGGCGTCAACCTGGGAGGGGACACGCCGAAGGTGAAACCGGCCTTGCAATCGCAATACGTGCGCCGGGGCTTGTTCGAATTCAACCCGAACCGCCACGATTACGGCGACAAGCAATTCCTCGGGCAAACGGTGAAGGGCAGGGGGCTGGCCGAACTCGACGAAGCGCTGGACCGCCTCAGCCGCAGTCCCGCCACCGCGCACTTTATCAGCGGCAAGCTGGCCCAGTATTTCGTCGGCGACAATCCTCCCGCGCCGCTGGTGGCGCGCATGGCGGCCACCTTCCAGCACAGCGACGGCATGATCGCCGACGTGCTGCAGACCATGTTCAACAGTCCCGAATTCAGGCAATCGCTGGGCAAGAAATTCAAGGACCCCATGCATTATGTGGTGTCGGCCGTGCGCCTCAGCTATGACGACAAGCCCATCCTCAACGCGGGCCCCATGCTGAACTGGCTTTCGCGCATGGGCCAGCCCCTGTACGGACGCCAGACGCCCGATGGCTATCCCATGACGGATGCCTCCTGGGCCAGTCCCGGCCAGATGACGACGCGCTTCGATATCGCCCGCACCATCGGTTCGGGCAGCGCCGGCCTGTTCAAGACGGATGGCCCGCAGCCGCAGGAAAAAGTGGCGTTTCCCCAGCTGGCCAGCGCCCTGTATTACCAGTCGCTGCAGCCAGGCTTGAGCCCCGCCACGCGCCAGGCGCTGGAGCAGGCCGCTTCGCCGCAGGAGTGGAACACCTTTTTGCTGTCTTCGCCAGAAATGATGCACCGCTAAGTTGAAACCGGAGGATTGCCATGAACCGTCGTGACTTGTTGAAAGCCCTGGCCGCCGCGCCCTTGCTGTCGCATGCGGGCAGCTTGCTGGCCGCACCCGCCACGAATGCCCGGCTGTTGTTCGTCTTCTTGCGCGGCGGCTATGACGCCAACAACCTGCTGGTGCCGGTCGGCAGCGATTTTTACTATGCATCGCGGCCGAATATTGCCATTGCAAAACCTGGTGTGGAAAACGGCGCGCTGGCCTTGAATAGCGATTGGGCCCTGCATCCGGCCCTGCGCGAGACCATCTACCCCATGTTCACCGGCGGCGAGGCGGCCTTCATCCCGTTTGCGGGCACGACGGATTTGACGCGCAGCCATTTCGAGACGCAGGACAGCATTGAGCTGGGGCAGGAACTGGGCGGTCGGCGCGATTTCCGCTCGGGTTTTTTGAACCGGCTGGCGCAAAGCCTCAATAGCAACAATCACGCCATTTCCTTCACGGACCAGCTGCCCCTGATCTTCCAGGGCGGCGTGCAAGTGCCGAACATGGGGCTGCGCTCGGTGGGCAAGTCGGGCATCGATGCGCGTCAAAGCCAGCTCATCGCCGCCATGTACAAGGGTACGCCCTTGCAGCAGCCGGTCAGCGCGGGCTTTGCCGTGCGCGACGATGTGACGAAGGAATTGACGGGAGAGATGCAGGCGGCCAACCGCAACGCCATCAGTACCAAGGGTTTTGAACTGGAAGCGCAGCGCATCGCCCGCTTGATGAAGGACAAATACAATATTGGCTTCGTCGACGTGGGCGGCTGGGATACGCACGTGGGGCAGGGCGGCGCCAACGGCTATCTGGCGGGGCGCTTCGACGAGCTGGGACGGGGCCTGGCCGCGTTTTCGCAGGAAATGGGCAGCGCCTGGCGCAATACCGTGGTGGTGGTGGTCAGCGAATTTGGCCGCACCTTCCGCGAAAACGGCAACCGCGGCACGGATCACGGGCACGGCAGCGTGTTCTGGGTGCTCGGTGGCGGTATCAAGGGCAAGCAGGTGGCGGGCGAGCAGGTGGCGATTTCGCAGGCGAACCTGTTCCAGAACCGCGACATGCCCGTGCTGAATGAATACCGCGCCGTGCTGGGTGGCTTGCTGCGCCGCACCTTCGGCTTGACGCCAGCGCAACTCGATCACGTGTTTGCCGGCGTCAGGCCGGTGGAGCTGGGGCTGGTGTGATGTAAGGAACCTCCGTGTTACGCTACGCCTGCGCAACTGGCGCGTAACTCAGCCCCATCACTGTCCCCGGTGCGGGGCACGAATGGAGTGGTATGACCGATACCCAGCGCGACATCGTCAGCGCAGGCTTTTCCCTGGCCTTGATTGCCGTGACGGCCTTCGTCATGCAGCGTTTCTTTTTGCCGCTCGTATGGGCCGGCATCCTGTGCGTGGCCACCTGGCCCCTGTACCTGCGCGTGCGCGCGGCGCTGGGCCAGCGCACCATTATCGCTGCAGCCGTGCTGACCCTGGCGTTCGCCTGCATCTTCATCATTCCCGTGCTGTTTGGCGTGGCGCAGGCCGCGCGCGAAGTGCCCGTGCTGGCCAATTTTGTCGTCCATGCGAATACCGACGGCTTGCCCGTGCCGGACTGGGTGGCGCATATTCCCCTGGCCGGCAGCGCCATCGGCGACTGGTGGCTAGCTACGTTGAGCCAGCCCCACGGTCTCGGTCACTTCTTTGCGGGCAGCGCCGTGGGCGGTTTTCATTCCGCGCGCGATATCCTGAAAATCCTAGGCGCGGACGTGTTTCACCGCCTGGTCGACTTCGGCCTGGCGTTTTTATGCCTGTTTTTCTTTTACAAGGATGGTGAAGCGCTGACGCGTCAGATCACGGCCGTCGGCAGCCATTTTTTGCGTCCTGAACGTTGGGGCCGCTATGCGCAAAAGATCCCGACGGCCATCCGCGCCACCGTCAACGGCCTGGTGCTGGTGGGGCTGGCCGAAGGCGTGCTGATCGGTATCGCCTATGCGATTGCCGGCTTGCCGTCGCCGGCCCTGTGGGCGTTTGCCACCGGCATCCTGGCCATCATCCCGTTTGGCGCGCCGCTCGCGTATGTGTGCGCCGCCGCCTTGCTGGTCTTCCAGGGCAATGTGGGCGCCGCCATCGGCGTGGCCGCGTGGGGCACCGTGGTGCTGTTCGTGGCCGACCACTTCGTGCGTCCCGGCATGATCGGCAACGCCACCCGCTTGCCCTTCCTGGCCGTGTTGTTCGGCATTCTGGGCGGCGTGGAGACACTCGGTCTCGTGGGCTTGTTCATCGGCCCCGTCGTGATGGTGCTGTTCGTTACGCTGTGGTACGAGGCGAATGTGTTCGACAAGCTGCCGCCTGCCAACGCTGCTACCAATACACCTGCCAGCCCGGCCGCACCGGAACGCACGCAGTAATGAGGGGTCGGCCAGCGTTGCCGCTGGCCGGTACTGGCGCGTTCCCGGCGTGGCCGGGCGAGGCTTTCAAGCAAGGTCGTCGAAAGCCCCGGAATACGCCTAGAAAAATCGTAGCGAGCGGCAACGAGTTGTGGCTAAGAAGCGCAGCTGTACTTTAGTACAGCGAGCATCGCAGGCCGCAAATCGCGCCGCGCAGTAGATTTTTAAGGCGTATTTAATGCGCTTTAGATAATATTAAAAGCCAACGGCGCATCAGCAGCACTTCAACATAGCCCGGCTCGATGCCCGTACCGCACTCGATCAGGGGATTGACGGTGTAGTAGCGCTTGCGGAAGTCGCGGCAGACGAGGATTTCGCGCTTGCCCATGCGGACGAGGAAAGAGCTTGGGGCGTATTCCAGGCCGAACCGTGAGCCAAAACCGCTATTCAATGTTGCCATGACAATTCCTTTGAGGGAGATGTGTTGAACGAGTCATCAGAATAGCATAACTACTGTATGAAAACACAGCTACTGTATGAATAAACAGTATTTTTTTTACGGGTGTGGTTTTTTTGATCATCACCAGGGACATGAAAGAGAGATGAGTTTGCAAGAGAAAAATGACATGGGCATGACCACGGGCTGGACCATGAAACTGCGGCGCTTCGTCGAGGCGCGCCTGTCGCCCGAAGGCGAGCTGGGCCTGCATATGACGGTGGGCGTGGCGCTGATGCTGGTGGCCATCGTGGTGTTCCACGAGATCGCCGAAGCGGTGATGGGCATGGCCCAAATTACCGTGATCGACCTGCAGGTGGCGCAGTGGTTCAACCAGCATGCCGTGCCGTGGATCACCAGCTGCCTGCTGGTCGTCACGCACCTGCACGGCGTGATCGGCGCCATCACCCTGGCGACCCTGCTGGGCTGGTATCTGCACCGCAAGGGCGCCACCTACTGGTTGTTTACCCTGCTCATTACCATGCCGGGCGTCATGTTTTTGAACCTGCTGCTAAAGTACATTTTTGTCCGCGCGCGGCCCAGCTTTGACGAACCCATCCTGCAGACGGCCCTGAGCACGTACAGCTTTCCGAGTGGCCATACGGCCACCTCGACGGCCCTGTACGGCTTGCTGGCTGCCTACCTGATTTGCCAGACGGCGCCGGGCGCCTGGGGCAAGCGCATCGCCATCGCGCTGGGCGCCTTCCTGATGGCGGCGCTCGTGGGTTTCAGCCGCATCTACCTGGGCGCGCATTACCTGAGCGATGTGCTGGCAGCCATGGCGGAAAGCTATGGCTGGCTGGCCATCTGCATCGCCGGCGTGTCGACCCTGCGCCGCCGCCGGCATATCCGGCAAACCACATAAGGGGAATGATCCTGAGTAAAATTGCAGTCATCATCAACGGGGGCGCCGGCTGTGGCTATGCGCCCGATTGGGCGCAGCAGCTCGAAGCACAGTTCCTGGCCGTAGGCCTCGACGCCGCCATCACCCTGGCGCAAAGCGGCGCCGACATGATCGCCACCGCCGAGCAAGCCTTGCGCGATGGCGCGCCCATCGTCGTGGCCGGTGGCGGCGACGGCACCATCAATGCCGTCGCCTCCGTCGTTGTCGGCAGCGGCACGCCGTTTGGCGTTTTGCCGCTGGGCACCCTGAACCATTTCGCCAAGGATTTGAATATTCCTTTGGCGCTTGATGCGGCCATCGCCAATGTGGCGCACGGCGTGCCGCACCAGGTCGACGTGGGCGAGGTGAATGGCCGCATCTTCCTGAATAATTCCAGCCTGGGTCTGTATCCCGATATTGTGCGCGATCGCGAAAAGCAGCAGCGCCGGTTGGGACGAGGCAAGTGGCTGGCCTTCAGCTGGGCGCTGGTGGCGGCTTTGCGCCGCTATCCGTTTCTCAGCGTGCAATTGAAACTCAACGACGCCGTGCATGCGCGCCGCACGCCTTTCGTCTTCATCGGCAATAATGAGTATCTGATGGAAGGCTTGAATATCGGCGAGCGCGAACGGCTCGATGGCGGCCGGTTGAGCCTGTACGTGGCGCAGCGTCCGGGCCGCCTGGGCTTGCTGAAACTGGCCTTGCACGCGCTGTTCGGCAAACTGTCGCAAGCCAAGGATTTCGATATGCTGACGGCCAATGACTTGGAAATTGCCACGAAACACCGCCGCCTGCGCGTGGCCACCGATGGCGAAGTGACCATCATGAATACGCCGCTGCGCTACCGCATCCGTCCCGCCGCGCTGGACGTGATCGTGCCCGCGCGGGCGCCAGCCCAGGAGTAGGCCATGCGTACCCTCGTGCATTTATCCGATTTGCATTTTGGCAAGGTCGATGCGGCCCTGCTGGCGCCCCTGCGCTCCCTGGTCGAGCGCCTGGAGCCGGACGTCGTCGTTGTTTCCGGCGACCTGACGCAGCGCGCCCGCAGCGTTCAATTCCAGCAGGCGCGGGCTTTTCTCGACAGCTTGCCGGGGCCGCAGGTCGTGGTGCCGGGCAACCATGACGTGCCCCTGTATAACGTCTTTTCCCGCTTCCTGACGCCGCTGGTGAAGTACCGGCGCCATGTGACGGACGATTTGTCGCCCGAATACGTGGACGAGGAAATCGCCGTGCTGGGCATCAACACGGCCCGCTCCCTGACGTTCAAGGATGGCCGCATCAGCCACGAGCAGATCGATGTGCTGCGTGAACGCCTGGGCCGTTTGCCGCCCGGTCTGACGCGCATCATCGTCACGCATCATCCATTCGACTTGCCCGAGCATTTCGACAAGGATGACCTGGTGGAGCGCGCGCCGCTGGCGCTGCAAATGTTTTCCGAATGTGGCGTGGACCTGTTGCTGGCCGGCCATTTTCACGCCAGCCATGCAGGCGACACCTCGGCGCGCTACAAGATCGACGGCTACGCCGCCCTGATGGTGCAGGCGGGCACGGCCACGTCCACGCGGGGCAGGGGCGAGTCGAACTCGTTCAATGTCATCCGCATCGAAGACAGCGGCATCCGGGTCGAGCGCTACAGCTGGAGTGACGAGAAGGCCGACTTTGAAAAAGTCAGCACGGAAGCGTTCGAGCGCCAGGGGGGCGTGTGGGCCAGCTTGCGGCCGCTGTAGGTCGGATTAGCGCGGCGAAGCCGCGCGTAATCCGACGCTATTGTTGGCTTTGATAATAGCTGTGGTGATGTCGGATTACGCTGATGTCGGCTTACGCTGCGCTAAGCCGACCTACGCCGACCTACGCCGACCTGCACCGGTAGCAGGAGTAGCCGGCAAAATGGCCAGGGCTAGGCGCGTTGCCGAAGACAGTACGAATAGTACGGCGAGGCAATGCAACAACGCCCTGGACTTTTTGACGGCTACTCCCTTACAGCCAGTAGTTCATGAAGCGCGCCGCCCATTCCTTCATGCGGTCCGAGATGGGCCGCGTTTCCCATTTCGCCCTGGTGATCTCTTCCGAGTCGCGCAAGTCTTCCTGGAAGGCGTTTTCCATTTCGCGGCCGAAGCTGTCGCCCAGCACGATCACGTTCAGTTCGCTGTTATGCAGGAAGCTGCGCATGTCGATGTTGGTCGAGCCCACGGTCGACCAGGCGCCGTCGATGACGGCCGTCTTGGCGTGCAGCACGGCCAGTTTTAAATGAAAAATGCGGATGCCGCCGGCCAGCAACTGGTCGTACAGTGCGTGTCCCGCATGGAACACCAGGCCGCTGTCCGACACGCCGGGCAGCACCACGGTGACGTCCACGCCCCGCTTGGCGGCGGCCACCAGCGCATCGACCGTCTGCTGGTCGGGCACGAAATAGGCGGACGTGATGTGGATCGATTTCCTGGCTTCCTGGATGGCTAAAATATACGCCTTGTAGATTTCAAAGCCGCCGTCCGGTTCGCTGGCTACCACGCGCACCAGCTTGTCGCCCACTTCGGACAGCACGGGGAAGTAATTGGCGTCCGGCAAGTCGGCCTGGTCTTGCTGGGCCCAGGTGCGGATGAACAGCCACTGGAAGGCGGCCACGGCCGGGCCTTCCACTTTCACGTGGGTATCGCGCCAGCCCACGTCCTTCTTGTCGGTGGGTTTCGATTTCGAGCGGAACAGCGAGCTTTTCGCATAGGTATCGCTGATATTGACGCCGCCCGTAAACGCCGTCTTGCCGTCGACGATCAGCACCTTGCGGTGGTCGCGGTTGTTGATCTTCCAGTCGTCGCCCTTCAGCTTGGCCGGATTGACGGGGTTGAAGGCCACCAGGCGCACGCCGGCCGCGCGCATGCGCTCGAAAAACGCCTGTGGCACGCCGATCGTGCCCACGCTGTCGTAGATGACGTTGACCGTCACGCCCGATTGCTGCTTTTCGATGAGCATGTCGGCAAATTTCATACCCAGCGGGTCCTGGTCAAAGATGTACGTTTCCAGGTTGATACTGTGTTTCGCCTCGCTGATGGCCTGGAACATGGCGGCCATCGTTTGCGGGCCGTCAAACAGCAGGGTCACCTTGTTGCCCTTGATCAAAGGCACGCCCGTGGCCGCCTCTTCCAGCGCGGCCTGGGTTTTCAAGTCCATGCCGGACTTGGCCCAGCGCTTGTTGAGCAGGGCGGCGCGGCTGTTGACGTTCAGCAAGGCGCCCTTGCCCGTGATCACATTCGGCCTGGCCACGGGGGCCAAGGTGGTGTTGAGGTTCTTGACATTGGGCAGCGAGGCGCATGCAGCCAGGGTCCAGCACAGCAGTAGGGCGGTGAGGCAGGATTGCATGCGCCTGGTGGTCATTTTTGAGCCTTGGTCGTGGGTGACAGGTTTGCCGTATCATCGGCCAGTGCCAGGGGTGGCGGGTTTTTCGAACCGAAGAAGAAGACGATGGGCGAGCGCAGGAAGCGCTTGCCCAGAATCTTCAACAATTGCATGCCGTGCTTGAAGCGCACCTGGCGCGAACGCAGGGCTACCCACAGGGCCAGGCCGAAGCTGACCAGCAGGTTGGCCGTGCCGATGGCGAAGATGCCCGACAGCGACTTGACGGCCAGCTGCCAGCTCATGTTGTGGTCCAGTCCCACCAGCGCCGTGGCGAAGTTGGCGGCCGAGAAGGTAATGTGGCGTATATCGATGGGCAAGCCGATCAGGAAACCCAGGGTGCCGATGGAGCCCAGCAGGATACCGAAATAGAAATTCCCCATCAGGCCGCCCAGGTTGTTTTCCAGGTACAGTCCCAGCCGCTGCAAGCGATCCTGGCCGATGACGCGGCCCAGGCCGCGCAATTGCGCGATGCGCTGCGCCCAGCGCGTGTACAGCGCCTGATTGTCGTAGTAGCCGGAAATCAGGCCGGCCACGAACAGGCACACGCCGGCAATCATGGCGTAGAAAATGGCGGGGCTGCCGATGGGGTCGATATCGTGCAGCAGATGCATGGCTTTTTCCGGCGACACCAGGTGGTGGCCCGTGATCGCCTTGTAGCCGAGCGCGATCAGCCACGCCGTGGGGATGGCTGTGGCCAGGTTGCCCAGCACGGCCATGTTTTGCGTGCGGAAGACCTTGTTGATCAGTTCCGCCATGCTGTCGAGGTCGATATTCCGGCCATCCTTGCTGTGCAGGCCGGCGGCGATGCGCGAGGCCGTCATGGCCGGCTGCTTGGTGGCCACCGTGAAGTGCAACAAGTGGATGAACATGAAGCCGATCGAGTAATTCATGCTGAACATGAACGCTTCGACCAGCGGCGCCGAGCGCAGATACGACATCAGGATCTTGAATAACGCCATGAAGCCGATGATCACGCCCGCGCCCGCGGACGAGAGGAACATGGCGCCCATCTCGCGCCGGTTTTCCGCGATGTAGTGCTCGCCCGTGCGGCTGGCGTTTTCCGTCACATTGCGCGCCAGCAAGTTGATATTGTCGGAAAACAGGTCGCTGACCTTGTATTTGTGGTTATGCGCGCGGATCAGTTCCAGCGCCAGCCCTACGGCGCCCGCGCGGCGGCGGCTGACCGGTTGCGGGTGCAGCAAGTCTTGCGTGGCGTCCACCGTGATGGCGGCGATATCCACGTTGCTCGATGCGGGCAGCTCGCCGCTCGTGTCGACGAGGAACAGCAGCTTGCGCAGGCGGTCGATGCTTTGCGCCAGCGCCACCAATAGATAGGTGAGGGGAATGCTGGTGCCCTGGTACAGGGCCTTCTTGCGGATCTTGGCGATGACAGCATCGCACTGGTCCAGCATCACCAGCAGGTGGCGCGCATCCTCGATGTGCTCGATGTTGCCTTGCAGTAAATTCGTGTAAGCGTCCAGGTAGGCGTTCACTTCCGTGTTCTGCACCATGAATGGCGACTGGAACACTTCGATTTCATTGTGGAAACGCGTCAGCTCCGGTTCCAGTCCCATGGCGCAGACGCGGTAGGACAGGGTGCGGATGGCGTCGAGTATGCCGGGCAGCATGATATTGCCATCGCCGACGGCCAGTTCGATGTCGTCGCTGGTGAGCACGTCGAACAGCTCCAGCCAGTCCGTGGCGGGCACATTGCTGATCCACAAATAATCGGTCTTGAGGTACAGCACCTGGTCGAGCGCGTCGTTCAGGTATTCGTCGCCCAGGGCGGGGGGCAGCATGCGGTAGGCGATGCGGCGTTTCAATTCGGTGAAAAAACCACTGTTCGACAGCACGCCGATGTCCGTGTACAGGCTGGCGTGGCGGCGCGCGGCCAGCACGCGCAGCACGTATTCGTGCAGGGCGCGCGCTTGCGCGGGGTTACCTTTGAGAAGCTGGCGCAGGGTGCGCACGTTGGCGATCGCGGTAGCGCTGTCGTGCGGGCGCTTGGGACGCAGTGAGTTGAATAATTCCACCAGCAAGTCGATATTGCTGGAGTTCGGGTCAATGCGTTCGAGGATAGCTAGCATGCAGAAAAACGGGCGAGCCGCTGTCGGTAAAACCAGTAGTGTACCGCCTGCGTCAAATCGCGCAACGTTCGCCACCGAACATTGCTTTGCGGCAGGGCCTGCTTTTCACGCCATTTTGCCGCAGATTGCCACAATCATGGTCACTCTTGCGTGTTGTCAGTGTGCGACTCTTTTCCCGGGGCTAAGCTGAAGTTTCTGTTGCACAACGCACGGATGGCTGGACAAAAAGCGAGGATAAGGTAACACTAAGATCAGACACACAGCGCATGTCCTGATCAATACCGGGAAGTTTCACCCACGTCACCGAGATATTTATCATGAAGACCTCGTATTTTGCGCTTGCTGTGATAGGGATGGGGCCGTTCGCGCTGGGCGCAACGGCCCAGGCCGCCGATGGCGCGGGCAGTGCCGCATCCAGTAACGTTGCCGTGTACGGCGTGCTCGACGCGGGCATCGTTGCCGAACGGGGCTGTGCCGCCAATTGCGCCGGCAGCAAGGTGTCCGGCGGCGTCGCGTCCGGCTCGCGCCTGGGGCTGCAGGGCCGTGAAGCGCTGGGCAATGACGTGTCCGCCGTATTTGCCCTGGAAGCGGGCGTGCAGAACGACACGGGCCAGTCGGAAGACGGCCGTCTGTTCGGCCGCCAGGCTTACGTGGGCCTCGACAGCCGCCTGGGCGCGCTGACCCTGGGGCGCCAGTACAACCTGCAATACCTGGCGCTCACCGATGTGGCCGACCCGTTCAAGGGCGGCATGGCCGGCAGCGCCAGCAACCTGGCCGGCTACAGCGTGAAACGCTACGACAATACCGTCAAATACGTGTCGCCTGCCTTGCGCGGCGTGTCCGCCAGCGCCATCTACAGTTTTGGCGAGTCGCCGTACAGCAGCGCCAACAACCGCGCGTATGGCGCCACCCTCGGCTATTCGGCCGGTGCCGTGAATCTCAGTGTGTCGCACCAGCGCAAGAACAACTTCATCCTCGCCTCCGGCACCTTGCCCGCCATCGACATGTCGTCGCGTAACACCCTGATCGCGGCAAATGTCGACCTGAAAGTGGCCACCGCCTTTGCCGCCGTGGGCGTGAACAAGGGCTATGGCAGTTCGCCGTGGGACCCCAGCAATGCGTACGGCTCGCTGGCCCTGTCGATGTCGTCCTCGGACAGCCGCGACACCCTGCTGGGCGTGTCCGTGCCCGCGGGCGGCTTCAAGCTGCTGGCGTCCTGGGTGCGCAAGGATGACCGCGACCTGGCCAACCGCGACGCCACGCAGGTCGCCGTCGGCCTTACGTATTCGCTGTCAAAACGCAGCGATTTCTACGCGTCCTACGCGAAGATCCACAACAAGAACGGCGCCCGCTACACGGTGGGCAATGCCAGCGATGCGGGACGCGGCGACGCGGCTTTTAATATGGGCTTCCGTCACGGCTTCTGAGCAGCAGCGGTTGATGGCGCAGGGCAGCCCGCTCCCAGCCACTTGCCGTTGCTCGTCACATTCACCTGTTCCGGCGTGCCGCGCGCGCTGGTGGTCACCGCCAGCTGCATGCTGAACGCCTGATCGCCCGTGAACATGACCTTGCCTTCGCCGCTCGATTTCGGCTTCGTGCAGCTGAATGACACGTGCATGCCGCCCGCGATGTCGCTGTTCTTCGAGGTGCAGTCGCCGGGCTGGCCTGTGGGAATCTGCTTGCGCGCGGCCATGTCCGGCGTCACGCACGCCGTCACGCGCACGGCGCCGTCGGCGCCCACGGTGGGCATGGCCATGCCGCGGCTGGCGGCCATGCTTTCCAGTTGCTTGCGTTGATCGGGAGGAAGGTTGCCCAGTTGCTGCAGCACCATGGACATGGCGTTGTCGGTGGCGGCATCGGGCGAGGCCATCTTGCTGTCGACTTGCCACAGGCCCGGCTTGATGGTGGCTGCCTGCGAGGCGGCCATGACATTGGCGTGGGCGCCCAAGGCGGCGCAGGCCAGCAGGGTCAGGCGTAGCAGGGATCGTTTCATGTTGGCATCTCCAAAAAAGGCAGACCCCAGCATACGGCATGGCAAGCGGGACACGCTTGCCATTGTGTTACAAACTGTGATCGGGCTCGATGCGGCGCACGTCCACGCAGGTGATGCGGCGCTCGTCCGCTTCGACGATTTCATAACGCAGATCATCGAGCTCCAGCACTTCGCCCACGGCCGGCATGTTTTCGAAGTGCGCCAGCAGGAAGCCGGCCAGCGAGTTGTAGTCGCCGTCTTCGCTGACCAAGGACTCCGTCTCGAAGACTTGCTCCAGGTAATGCAGGTCGGTGGCGCCATCGATGCGCCAGTGGCCTGGGCCCAGCACCTCCACGTCGGGCAGCTCGTCCTCGTCGGGGAATTCGCCGGCGATGGCTTCGAGGATGTCGATCGGCGTGAGCACGCCTTGCACGGTGCCGAACTCGTCGACCACCAGCACCAGTTGGCCACGCGAGCGCTTCAGGGTTTCCATGGCTTTCAGCACGCCGGCCGCTTCCGGCACGACGACGGCTTCGCGCATGCTGGCCGGGTCGATCTTGCCATGCGAGACGAGGTCTTCGATCAGGTCCTTGCTGCGCGCGATGCCGGCCACATTGTCCAGGTCATCATTGCAGACAGGAATCATGCTGTGCGGTGTGTCGCGCAGCAGTTGCAGCATCTTCTCGCTGCTGTCGTTCAGGTTGACCCACGAGACGTCGCCGCGCGGCGTCATCACGGAGCGGATCGAGCGTTCGGCCAGGGTCAGCACGCCGCTGACCATGTTGCGCTCTTCCACGCCAAAGGCGGAGACATCGGGCATTGCCTTGACTTCATGCTCTTCGACGGCTTCGCGGCCCTTGCGCCCGCCCAGCAGGCTCAGTACGGCTTGCGCCGTGCGGTCGCGCAGCGGCGCGTTCGACTGCAGCTTGAGGAAGTTGCGGCGCGCCAGCTGATTGAAGAACTCGATGACGATGGAGAAACCGATGGCGGCGTACAGGTAGCCTTTCGGAATGTGGAAGCCCAGGCCTTCGGCCACCAGGGAGAGGCCAATCATCAGCAGGAAGCTCAGACACAGCACCACGACGGTGGGGTGGGCGTTGACGAAGCGCGTCAGCACCTTCGAGGCGAGCATCATGACGACGATGGAAATGACGACGGCCGCCATCATCACGTACAGGTTGTCCACCATGCCGACGGCCGTGATGACGGCGTCGAGCGAAAAGACAGCGTCGAGCACGACGATCTGCGCCACGACCAGGCCGAAGCCGGCGTAGACTTTCGGGCCCGTCTGGGCATGCGTGACGCCTTCGAGGCGCTCATGCAGCTCGGTGGTGGCCTTGAACAGCAGGAACAGGCCGCCGACGAGCAGGATCAGGTCGCGCCCGGAAAACGAGAATGTCCCTAGGGAAAACAATGGCGTGGTCAGGGTGACCAGCCAGGAAATCAGCGAGAGCAGGCCCAGGCGCATGACAAGGGCCAGGGTCAGGCCCAGCACGCGCGCCTTGTCGCGCTGGTGCGGCGGCAGCTTTTCCGCCAGGATGGCGATGAAGATCAGGTTGTCGATACCCAGTACGATTTCCAGTACGACCAGCGTCAGCAGGCCGACCCAGATTGTCGGGTCAAATAACCATTCCATGTGTGTAACCTTGTAAAGTCAATCAATATAAAGCGTGCCCGGCGGCGGATTGCCCCGGGCCTGAATGCGCTGCGTGCTGCGGTGTCAGTGGCGGACGCGCGGCGGCCGGGTGGCCTGCCGCGCGTCCGCCTCGGCAAGTGCTCCCGGTCCCGCCTGCCAAATGATGGCGCAAAACGGCGCCCCCTGGCGCGAGGTCGGGTATAGCGTGATGGGGTCGTTGTCGCATTCGTCGGCGTCGCAGTTGTCACCGGGCAAATCCGCATGGGCGCCGGGGTCAAGGCAATCGGTGACGAAGGCAGGCGTGGCGGTAGTGCCGGCCGCGATTGCATGCTGGAATGGGGAAGGACTGGCGTAAGCCATGCTGGCGAACGCCTGGGGCAAGGCGATGAAAACAAAAAGGCAGAGCAGGACGAGAGCTCGTCTCATATACAGGCAGATAGTTCTGGAACCGTGGAGTATAACACGGGCATATAACAGCTTGATGACAGGGACTTGCGTAACTGATAAGTATGCCGTAAATTGTGAGAGCAATCATTTCCCTGGGCAGCGAAGACGCAGCGCGGGTCCATGGCAATTCTTGCGTTCGTATTCCATTGCGCCCGCTTTTGCGCTCGTCTAATAACGTAGTGTTACCAGGATTCTGACTTGAAACCTATTACCGCCCTCTTGCTTGCCGCCGGCATCCTCTCGCCGTCGTTCATCCTGGCCGCCACCCCGGTGGAAGCCGCACCGACCCAGAAAACCGGCAAGGCCGCACCGAATCGCGGCGCCGCCGTCAAGGTCACGTCCGTCGAAGGCATCACCGAATACCGGCTGAGCAATGGCTTGCGCGTGCTGTTGTTCCCCGATGCCAGCAAGCCGACCCTGACCACCAACATCGTCTACCTGGTCGGTTCGCGCCATGAAAACTATGGCGAAACGGGCATGGCCCACTTGCTCGAACACCTGCTGTTCAAGCCCAGCGCCAACTTCGGCGTCAGGAAGGGCACGAAAACCCCCGTCGAGATCCTGAATTCGACGGGCGCGCAGTTCAACGGCACCACCTGGTACGACCGCACCAATTACTACGCCACCTTCCCCGCCAACGACGACAACCTGCGCCAGATGCTGGCCATGGAAGCGGACCGCATGGTCAACGCGGCCATCGACCAGAACGACCTGTGGAACCCCGTCACGAAAAAAGGCGAAATGACGGTCGTGCGCAACGAGTTCGAAATGGGCGAGAGCGACCCGATCGGCGTGACCAGCGAACGCATCCAGGCCATCGCCTACGACTGGCACAACTATGGCAAGTCGACCATCGGCGCCCGCTCCGACATCGAACAGGTGAACATTCCCCGTTTGCGCGCGTTTTATCATAAATATTATCAGCCGGATAACGCCGTGCTGATGGTGGCGGGCCGCTTCGATGAAGCCAAGGTCTTGCAACAGATCAATGACCTGTTTGGCAAGATCCCGAAACCCACGCGCGTGATCGAACCCACCTACACGGCCGAGCCCGTGCAAGATGGCGAGCGCGCCGTGACGGTGCGCCGCAGCGGCGGCACGCAATTCGTCGGCGCCGGCTACCACGTGGCGCCGTCCGGAAACCCGGACGCCGTCGCCATCGAGGTGCTCGGCCACGTGCTGACGGACGCACCGGCCGGCCGCCTGCACAAGGCGCTGGTGGAAACCAAGCTGGCCAGCAAGATCGAATACAACTCCGTGAGCAACCTGGAGCCGGGCTACAACCTGTTCGGCGCGCTGGTGCCCGTCGATGGCAACCTGGATGCGGCGCAAGCGGCCATGCTGAAAGTGCTGGAAGAGCTGAAATCGCAGCCGATCACGGAGGCGGAAGTGGCGCGCGTCAAGCAGCAACTGAACAAGCAGGTGGAACTGATCACCTCGAACACGGCGCGCATGACGATCGCCCTGACGGAGTCCCTGGCGGCCGGCGACTGGCGTCTGTTCTTCCTGCAGCGCGACCAACTCGACAAGCTGACGACGGCGCAGGTGCAGGCAGCGGCCGAGAAATACCTGAAGAGCTCGAACCGCACCCTGGGCCGTTTCATCCCCACCGATGCGCCGGACCGCACCGTTGTGCCGGCCTACGCCGACGTGGCGCCGCAACTGGCCGGCTACACGGGCCGCGCCGTGGTGGCGCAGGGCGAGATGTTCGACCCGAGCCCCGAGAATATCGAAGCACGCACCCAGCGCTTCACCTTGCCGAACGGCTTGAAGGGCGCCTTGCTGCCGAAAAAAACCAAGGGCAGCACCGTCAGCGTCGTGCTGAAATTGCAGATCGGCAGCGAAGAGAGCTTGCGCGGCAAGGGGCAAGTGGGCAGCTACACGGCCAATCTGTTGTCGCGAGGCACGGATAAACTGTCGCGCCAGGAAGTGAAGGACAAATTCGACCAGCTGGGCACGCAAGTGGCGATCACGGGAGGCGCCGAGGGCGTGACCGCCATGCTGACGGGCAAACGCGAGAATTTGCCGGCCGCCATGGACCTGCTGGCGCAAGTGTTGCAAAAGCCGGCCCTGAACGAAACGGAATTCCTGGAATTGCAGCGCGAGCAGGTCGGCCGCGCCGAGCAGGAATTGCCTGAACCGCAGCCGCAGGCCGTGAACGCCTTCCGCCGCCTGCTCGACGCCACGCCGCCAGGCCATGTGCGCCATATCGGCACCTTGCCGGAAGAACTGGCGCAATGGAAAGCCATCCAGGTGGCCGATGTGAAAGCCTTCCATGGCGCCTACTATGGTGCGTCGAGCGCCACCTTTACCGCCGTGGGCGACTTCGATCCGGCCGCGCTGAAGGCGCAAGTGGCCAGCCTGTACGGCAGCTGGAAGGCGCAGCAGCCGTATGTGCGCATTCCCGACGCCGTCAAGCCCGTCAGCGGCGAGAAAGTCACCCTGGAAACGCCGGACAAGGCGAATAGCGTGCTGTTCGCCATCCAGCCGATTGCGCTCAAGGATGATGCCGCCAGCTATCCGGCCTTGCTGATCGCCAATCACATGCTCGGTGGCGGCGCCTTGCGCAGCCGTCTGGCCGACCGCATCCGCCAGAAGGAAGGCCTGTCGTACGGCGTCGGCTCGCAAGTGACCGTGCCATCGCGCGAGCCGGCCGGCTTCTGGTTGGCCTACGCCATCAGCGCGCCGCAAAACACGGTCAAGGTGGAAGCGGCCCTGCGCGAGGAAATCGCCAAGGTGCTGGCCGACGGCTTCACGGAAGCGGAACTGGCCGAAGCGAAGAAGGGCTGGCTGCAATCGGAAGAAGTGGGCCGCACGCAGGACAGCGGCCTGGCGCGCGGTCTGGCCGATTACCTGGCGCAAGACCGTACCATGGCCTACGACAAGGACCTGGAAGCGAAAGTGGCTGCATTGACCTTGGCGCAAGTGAACCAGGGCTTGCGCGAGTACCTGAAGCCAGCGGCCGTGTCGATCGTGACGGCGGGCGATTTTGCCAAGGTGGCGAAAGAGGGCGAAAGCGGCGCCAAGGCAACGACGTCGAAATAAGCTGTTTTAAATAAAGAAGCCCACTGGCAAGTGACCTTGCCAGTGGGCTTTTTGCTGTTGTCGTTGACGTAATAGTCACGACACCGAACAAAACCGTAGCGAGCGGAAGGGAGAGGTGGCCGAGAAGCGGAACCGTACTCTAGTACGGTGAGCATCGCAAGCCACCTATACCGACGCGCAGTAGGTTTGGTTCGGTGTTACCCCCGTGGGGCTAGCTCTGCTACGTAGATTTCCACGCGGCGATTGCGTGCGCGTCCGGCCGCATCCGCATTCGAGGCGATCGGCTCGCGGGCGCCGCGGCCTTCCGTGACGACGCGCGTTGGCGACACGCCGCGCATGGCCAGGTAGTCGCGCGTGTGGGCCGCGCGTTCCACCGACAGCGGTTCGTTGATGGAAGCGCTGCCCGTGCTGTCCGTATGGCCGATGATGCTGACCGTGGTGTTCGGGTTTTCATTCAGGGTGGCGGCAAAACGGTCGAGAATGGGGCGGAAGTTGCCCTTGATGTCGGCGCGGTTGGTGTCGAAGGAAATATCGCTTGGAATTTCCATTTTCAGGCGGTTATCGGCCGTCTGCGACACTTGCACGCCCGTACCCTGTGTCGCTTGTTCCATCGCGCGCTTCTGGTTTTCCATGCGGTTCGACCAGATATTGCCGACCACGGCGCCAGCTGCCGCACCGAGCAGGGCGCCGCCGGCCGTGCGGCCGCCGCTGCCGCCGCCGGTGGTGCCGCCGATCAAGGCGCCCAGGCCCGCGCCGATGCCGGCGCCCGTGGCCGTGCCACGTTGCGTCGAGGACATATCCGCGCAGCCAGTGGCGGCCAGCGCGAGGACCAGCATGCCGATCAGGGATTTGGCGCCAGGGCCGTTTTTGAATGCTTTCATGGATTTTCTCCTTGTTTTGTTATTGGGACATACCCAGGACTACCCGTACACGTTACTGCAAAATGAAGCTGCTTGCCAGTGCGTGCCCACTGTCGGTAAATGGCGGCAAAAGAGCGGCGCCCGTTTGCACGCGCGCCGCTCTTGTCAGGCCAGGCTAACGGCCTGGGCTATAAACCGCGCCCGCTGATCAGGCGCAACAGGATCATGATGACCGCGACTACCAGCAGGATGTGGATGAAGCCGCCAATGGTATAGGAAGTTACCAGGCCCAGCAGCCAAAGAATAATGAGTACGACGGCGATTGTATACAACATGATATGTCCTCCGAGAGTAATGTGTGGATGACGGCGACTGCCTTGCCCTTGCGGGCGCTGGCGCGTGGCGCCGTCATCGGTTTTTTGTCATTGCGCGGCGATTGGGTCGCTGAACGCTGATGCCATGACTAAGTGTCTACTTTGTTTCGCTTGAGTTCTGTACGCTGTCGTACACAAGGATCAACTATCGGGACCGGTCAGCGTGGTCATCTGCCATGCCCGGTATCCAGGCCAGCATGCCGGCCATGCCGACGGCGCCCGCCAGGCAGCTGACCATGCCGCCCGTCAACAGCAGCATCACGCCGAACACGGGGGCGCTCGCTTGCAATGGCGCCAGGTCCAGCGCGCAGAAGCCCAGCGCGGTGGCCAGAATGCCGGCCCCGATAAAGCCGAGCCAGATCCGCTTACCGCCTGCCTTGTCGTTTTCCATCGCAGCTCCTTGAAGATATTCGTTGAACTTTCCTGAGTGCATCATCTCGCGGGACGGCGTACTCATCTGTACGCCAACGAACATTGCCAAAAAGAAAACGCCCGGATGGGCCGGGCGTGTGTTCGATTTGCCACGCATGGCGGCAGCGATACCGCCGCGGTTCGCTTAGCCGATGGCGCGCAAGCCGCCGTTGACGACGCGCACACGGTCGCCCTGGCGCCAGTTCGGCGCGGCGCTCTGGTGCACGGTGCGCGTCTTGCCGTTATCGAGGCGCACGACGATGTTGTAGCTGCGCGTGGCGCGCACGCTGCCTTCGATCTGGTTGCCGGCCACGGCGCCGCCAACGGCGCCCAGCACGGTGGCCAGCTGCTTGCCGTGGCCGCCGCCCACCTGGTTGCCCAGCAAGCCGCCGACGACGGCGCCGCCGGCCGCGCCCACGCCGCTGCCTTCGGCGCGCGTATTGACTTCATGGATGGCTTCGATCACACCACAATTGCTGCACACCTGCGGCGCCGGGGCGGCCGCATATTCTTGCTGTGGCTGCTGCTGTGGCTGCGGCTGGCGCACGGGTTGCTGCTGTTGTTGCGGCGGCAGGGCGGCCAGCGCTTGCGCGCCGGCAGGCTGCAAGTTCGCTTGCGGCTGGTTCGCCTGCAAGCTGGCCAGCTGTTTGGCCGACGTGCTGGCCGCCAGTGGCTGGGCATCGCGCTGGGACGAGGGCAGCCAGCCCATCAGGGCCGCCGTGCCCACGCCGCAAAACAGCAGGACGGCGACGGCGGCGGCAAGCACCAGCGGATGGAGGGATTTGGTGGTGGTAGTAGTCATGGAGAGCTCCTTGGTTTTTTTGAAATAATGAAATGGGTAGTGCGTGTTATCCGTGCATGCAGCCAGTGTGCTGTGCTGCGTGCCCCGCTTCCGTGCGTCACCGTACATACAGGGACGGTACTGCGCCGTAGGCTAAGTAAAAATTATGTCGAGTTGTAACGACACCAAGGAAAAGCAATGCCACCAACGAACGCCAGCATGACCCTGTCCCGCGATGCAGGCCGATCCGGCCTGGGCACGCCTGCGGGCGCGCTTGATGCCGGTAACCGCTTGCTGGCCAGCCTGCCCGAGCACGACTTGCGGCACCTGACGGCGCTGTTCGATAGCGTCACGGTCGAGGTGGGCGAGGTGCTGTACGAACCGGGCCAGCATATCGGTCACATCTATTTCCCCGGCGACTGCCTGATCTCGCTGCTGGCTGTGGCGGAAGGCCGCATGACCCTAGAAGTGGGTTCCGTCGGCCGCGAAGGCGTGCTGGGCGCTTCCGTCGCGCTGGGCCATGACCTGGCGCAAGTGCGTGCCGTGGTGCAACGTTCCGGTACGGCCAGCCGCATCGGGCGGGCCGAGTTCTGCGCCGAGTTCGCCCAGCTCGATTCCCTGCAGCGCCTGCTGTACCGCTACACGGACACCTTGCTGGCGCAAGCCATCCAGATTGCCGTGTGCAGCCGCTTTCACGTGCTCGAGGCGCGCCTGGCCCGTTCGCTGCTGATCACGCGCGACCGCCTGCAGTCGGAAAAATTTCACCTGACGCATGAATTCCTCGCCCATACCCTGGGCGTGCGGCGGGTCGGCGTGACCAAGGCGGCCAGCGCGCTGCAACAGCAAAAACTGATTACCTACAGCCGCGGCAATATCGAAATCCTCGATTCGGCCGGCCTGGAAGCCGTTTCCTGCCGCTGCTATGCGCTGGTCAAGGACAGCGGCGCCATCGGCATGGCCAACGTCTTCGTCTGATTTTCCTCATCTGTGTGCCGCGGACGCAAAAAAGCGGGGTGGGCGCCTGGGCACCCACCCCGCTTTCTTGAGCGCCAATTACTTCGGCTTGACCTGGTTACCGATCACGCCGCCGACTGCGGCACCGCCGACTGCGCCGACAGCGCTGCCGCCGGTCAGCACGGAGCCGGCAACGGCGCCGATACCAGCGCCGATGGCCGTGTTTTTATCCTGGCCCGACATATTCGCGCAAGCGGTCAGGCTCAGCAGCAGAGCGACAACGGAAGTGGTAGCGGCGATTTTTTTAATGATTTGCATGATAGTTCTCCTATGAATTCGGACCTCGTGGCGCCGGCCTGGCAGGGGGCCGGTGGAATTTCGTATCGCCACGTCTTGGGTGTTTCAGGCACGATCACAGAATAGGATTGTGACAAGGCAGGGTCTGTTCGGCAACGCACATAGGGCTGTAACAATTGTAATCGTGCACGGCCAAGTGTGACTCACCGGCTTTTGCGCGGTGTCTTGCCCGGTTTCGGCGCCACCGGCTTGATGCGCGCCTGGGCCAGCAGGGCTGCGCATTCGCTGTTTTCGCCGGGACCGGCATTCACCAGCGGCAGCAGCGCCGCCACGGGCGCCACCACGGCCAGCGCCAGGGCGCCGCCGGCGCGCAGGGCCAGCACGCCCTTGTCGACGCTCACGTCGGGCTTGCTGAAGGTGCCCCGCACATACAGGGGCGAGCGCAGCGAAAAGATGCGCAAGCCCTTGCTGTCCGGCTGCAAGGTCAGGTCCAGCTGCTCGTTGGCCAGGTTCACCGTGCCGTCGATATGCAGCACGGCATCGTCCGTGTCGACGAGGAACTGGCGCGTGCGCATCAGCCCCTTGGTGACGACGAAATCGGCGGCCATGCAGTTCAGCTTGACCTGCTTGTCGCCCACCAGCTTGGTCAGCACGATACTGCCGATATTCAAGCCCATTTCTTCCAGCAGCAGCTTGCTGATGCTGCCCCGGTCGATCAGCGCGCGCACTTCGCCGTTTGAACCGCCCAGCAGGCTGGCGACGGAATTGCCCGTGGCCGACAGCGAAGCGTCGCCATTGATTTCGCCCACGCTCGCTTGCAGGGCCGGCAGGCGGGGAAACAGTTGCTGGATGTGCAGATGGCGGGCGCTGGCCTTGAGTTCGGCCGCGATGCCGTTGGCGATGACCTTGCCGCTGCCGTCCAGCCTGATCTGCGACGTCAGGGTGCCGCCCGCCACGTTGAAGTTGAGCGGCGTCAGGGACAGCACGCCATCCGTCAGTACCAGATGCGTGTCGAGCTTGCTGATCGGCAATTCGGCGTCACGCGTGATTTTATCGGCCGTGTAGCGCACGTCGGCATCCAGGCTGGTCCAGCGCTCCGTCTTGAAGGTTTCCACCGGCAGCACGCGGCCGGCCGGCTGCGTCGACGGCACGCCACGCTCCTTCTTGCTGGCGCTGGAATCGGCGCCCACCAACGGACCCAGGTCGGAAAATTGCAGCAGGCGCGAGTGGACTTCACCCGTCAGGCGCTTGCGCGGCTTGCTGGCGGAAAACGCCAGCTTGCCGCTGATGTCGCTGGAACCCACCTTGCCGCTGAACTGGTCGTACACCCATTCGCCGCCGCGCGGCGCCAGCGTGCCCGTCAAATGGCCTTCCGTGCTGAAGTGCGGCGTTTCCGGCAACAGCACGCCCGTCAAGGGATACAGGCGCGCCATGCTGGGCCCGGATATTTTCAGGCGCACGTCGAGCGCGGCCAGGTCCGCCGGGCGCGTCAGCGTGCCTTCGATGGCCACGCTGCTGCCGCTTGCGCGCATGTCGGCCTGGATGGGGAAGGGCGTGCCTTGCTGCTGCAGCGACAGCACGCCGCCCGCCTTGCCGCCGCCCTTGACGCTTTCGCCATGATATTTGCCCGATAGCGTCCAGGCGACGCCGTAGCGCGCATCGTCCGCGATGGTGTCGACGTCGGCGCGCATCGCCGTGTGCGTGACAGCATCGTCCAAGGTCACGCTGCCCTTGCTGAAGACCACGCTTTGCAGTTCCAGTTGCCACGGCGACGGCTGCTCCTGCTTGTCGAAGGTCCAGTTGTTCTTGCCATCCTTGTTGCGCAACAAGCGCACCTGCGGTGTGTCAAAGCGCAATTGCGGGATGATGATTTTCTTGCCCAGCAGGGCCAGGGGATTGAGTGTGAACGCCAGCTGGCTCACGCTGGCCAGCTGCGCCTGCTCATCCGTTCCTGCCATGGCGCTTGGGTTGCCCAGGCGCACGTCCTTGGCCTGCAAGTGCGGCCACGGCAGGTAGGCGCGCCAGCCTTGTTGCCCTGCGGTCGATGGCTGCTGCCATGTCAGCGACAGGTCGCCCGCGATGGCGAAGGGCCGGCCCAGCGCTTCGCTGGCGCGCGCATTGAGCCAGGGCTTGGCGCGGTTCCAGTCCATATTGAGCAGGACGACGGTGGCGACGACGGGTAACGCGATAAGTACGGTAGCACTGGCGAGGGCGATTTTCTGGCGGCGTGACAGTTGCATGGGGGACTATTCTTTCTGGACAAGTAGACACGATGCTACAGGAATCGCTACAAAGCCGGGCCCGTTTCTCGCTTTTACGGCCCGGCACGTGCGCTGGCGCACGTTGCCCATGCAAGTATTGTCGATTTCTTACTCTATGTGCGGCACCGAACGGATATGTGGGGAGCCAGAGCCTATAACGTCATACATCAAACGCAGTTCCTGATTCCAGATGTACCGACGTTGATACCTACCGCTTAACATTCTCCAGGAGAAAAAAAATGACAAACCGAGATTTCATCAAAACCCCCGTGACCGCTCTGGCCGCCTGCCTCACCGCCGTTGTTCTGATGACGGGCTGTTCCAGCCTGAAAACGCCAGCCACGGCCGATGTCGCCGTGTCGCGCGCCGCCGTCGATAATGCCGCCAGCGCCGGCGCCGCCGAGCTGGCGCCCGATGAAATGCGTTCGGCCCGCGAAAAAATGCGCATGGCTAACCAAGCCTTGAAAGACCACGACTACAAACTGGCGCGCGACCTGGCCGACCAGGCGCAAGCCGATGCCAAGCTGGCGCAAAGCAAGGCCAACTCGGCCAAGGCCACCAGCGCCGCCGATGAAATCAACGAGAACATCCGCGTCATGCGCGAAGAACTCGACCGTGCCAATCAGCAAGCTCCAAAACAATAATCAACAACAATAACTAATAACAGGATTCCATCATGAAAAAAGCTACTTACACCACGATTCCCGGCCTGCTGGCCATGGCCGCTCTTGTTGCCGCCTGCAGCTCCGCACCGACCACCACCAGCCTGCTTGACCAGACGCGCGGCGACTACATGGCGGCGCAATCGAACCCGCTGGTATCGACCTATGCGCCACGCGAATTCCGCGAAGCCAGCGCTGCGCTGGAAGCGGCAAACGCGGCCGCCACGCGCCAGGATGATAGCGAAAAAGTCGACAAGCTGGCCTATCTGGCCAAGCAAAAGATAGCCACGGCGCAAGAAGTCGCCAAGCAGAAAGCCGCGGAAGCCGATGTCGCCAACGCCGGCAAGCAGCGCGATCAATTGCGCCTCGATGCGCGCACGCAGCAGGCTGACCAGGCCACGGCCCGCGCTCAGTCGGCGCAAGCGGATGCGCAAGCGGCCAAGGCCCAGGCGCAAGCGGCCGAAGCGTCGGCCCGCGATGCGCAAGCCCGCGCCGCCGGACTCGAAGCGCAACTGGCCGACCTGGCCGCCAAGAAAACCGAACGCGGCATGGTCATCACCCTGGGTGACGTGCTGTTTGGCACGGACAAGGCGAACTTGACGGCCGATGGCGTGAATACGGCGCGCAAGCTGGCCGACGTACTGAAAAACAACCCGCAGCGCACCGTGCTGATCGAAGGCTTTACGGATAGCACGGGCGGCTCCGCGCATAACCTGGAATTGTCGCAACGCCGCGCCGAATCCGTGCGCAATGCATTGCTGGAGCAAGGCATCGGCCGCGACCGCATCGCCACGAAAGGCTACGGCGCCGCCTATCCGGCCGCCGGCAATGACAGCGCGGCGAATCGCCAGCTGAATCGCCGTGTGGAAATCGTCCTGTCGGAAGATAACACGGCCATTCCCGCCCGCCGTTAAAACACCAGGCCAAACCTGCTGCGCGTCGCGACTTGCGGCCTCCGATGCTCACTGTGCTATAGCACAGCTCCGCTTCTCGGCCACAATTCACTGCCGCTCGCGACGGTTTTGCCTAGTGTTTGATTTGTTAGTAGGCAGCACCGGCCGAAGGTTGGCCGGTGGATACCCATGCAAGACTTGAAAGGAAACATCATGACCCAAACATCTGTTGAGATTCCAGCTGGTATCGACACGGCCGCCATCCGCGCGGCCGCCAAAAACCTGGACGACGGCGCCGTGACGGCCGGCTACCAGGGCGATCGCCAGGAGTTGATCACCCTGCTGAATGGGGCGCTGGCCACCGAACTGGTGTGTATTGCGCGCTACAAGCGCCATTACTACACCGTGAGTGGGCGCGACAATGGCACCATCAAGGCCGAGTTTCTGGAACATGCGCAGCAGGAGCAGGAACACGCCGACTGGCTGGCCGAACGCATCGTGCAATTGAATGGCAAGCCAGATTTTAATCCGGCAACATTGCTTGCACGTAGCCATGCCGAGTATGATGACTCCGAAGACGTGCAAAGCATGGTGCGTGCCAATCTGATCGCGGAACGGGTGGCGATCGAGTCGTATCGCCAGATGATCGTCAAAATCGGCGACAAAGACCCGACCACGCGCCATTTGTTGATCAAAATCATGGCTGTCGAAGAAGAGCACGCCGATGATATGCGCGATCTAATGGAATAGTGTTTTTGAGTAAAGTAGGTATAGTAACTACATTCATCCACAGCTAAGGAGCTAAACCATGTTGGAAAACAATATCACCACCGTCAATAACGATGTCAAAACCCTGGTCAAGGATGCGCAAGCCCTGTTCAGCGCCGCTGCCGCCCTGACCGGCGAAAAAGCCGATGAAGTGCGCGTCAAGGGCATGAAAACCCTGGACGCCGCCCTGGCCAAGGCGCACGAAGCGCAAGCGTCTGCCATCGTTGCCACCAAGCAGCTCGCCTCCCAGGCGGACGGTTATGTCAAGGAAAATCCATGGCGCACGGTGGCCGTCGCCGCTGGCGTCGGCGTGCTGGTCGGCTTCATCCTGGGCCGCAAGTAATCCACTGTCAGGAGCGATATGGACAAGTCTGCTTCGTCTCACCAGGGGCCGGGATTGATCGGCTCGGTCGCCGGCCTGGCCAAGAATGCCGTCGGACTGATGTTGTCGCGGCTGGAACTGGCCACCATCGAACTGTCGGAAGTGCGCAATCACATGCTGCAGCTGGTGGTCATTTTCGCGCTGGCGACGGTGGCGGGCTTGTTTGCCATCGCTTACGGCAGCGTGTTGATCGTTTTCCTGGCCTGGGATAGCCTGGGCTGGAAGATCCTGGCGATCATGACGGTCGTGTTCGTACTGCTGGCCATCGCGCTGGTCATGTATGCGCGCGCCATGCTGAGTCAAGGAAAGTTGTCCATGCCCGCCACCATGGCGGAATTGAAGGCCGACCGCGACATGCTGATGTAAGAGCCTATTCCAGTAGTGAGCGTCATCTGCTGGTAGTTCATCAGGAGCGCGGACAAGGCGTGAGGAGGACGCGTGGCGAGCCACGCGACGACGATCAACGCAGTCCCCGCTTCTGAGGGGCGCCAACAGGGGATGTATTCATCATCTACTGGGATAGGCTCTAAGCTGCCTTACGAGGAGAATTCATGTCGGAAAACGACAAACCGGCGGCGCAAGCCGCCCGCAAGCGCATGCTGATCGCCCAGGGTGAAATGTATCGCGTCGGCATCGTGCATGCGCGCGCCAACGTAGGCTATGCATTGCGTCCCGAATCGCTGTTGCAGGGCGTGGTCGAGACGGCGGTCGGCTTTGCCGGCCACCGCGTCGAGTCCTTGCTGGCGCCGGGCGGCATGCGTTTGCAAGGCGCCATGCCCTACGTGCTGACGGCGCTATCGTTCATCGGTCGCAAGAAGCTGGTCAAGCCGGCCCTGGTCCTCTTGGCCGTTGCCGCCGTTGCCGCCAGCTGGCTGCGCCGCAAGCGCTGAACGCCAGTCATGTTGCACAGGAACGCCGTCATCGACGGCGTTTTTTTTTGCCCGCACCCAAGGTCCGACGCGCACCGACGCAATCCCTTACAATGATACCCGCCGCATTCCGCGCGGCGGACAGAGGGGCCATCTTGATGACGCATTCGAAGACACCGATCAATCAGTTAAATCCCTCGCGCCTGCGCATCGTGCTGGTACTGCAGGGCGGCGGCGCACTGGGTGCCTACCAGGCCGGCGTCTACCACGCGCTGCACGAACATGGCCTGGCGCCCGACTGGGTGGTGGGCACCTCCATCGGCGCCATCAATGCCGCCATTTTGGCCGGCAACAAGCACGAGGACAGGCTGGTGCGCTTGAAACAGTTCTGGCAGCGCGTGGCGCACCGCGACAGCGTCGACATGAATATGATTTCTGATCAGCAGCGCCGCTCGAACATCTGGCTGGCCACGCTCGATACGGTGCTGCGCGGCGTGCCCGGCTTCTTCAAGCCGCGCACCTTCAGCCTGTTTCCCGCCGGAATCGCCGTGAAACCGGAGGAAGCCAGCTTCTACGATACGGGCGAGCTGGCCAGCACGCTGGAGGAACTGGTCGATTTCGATTACCTGAACCAGCCGGGCGGCATGCGCCTGACGGTCAACGCGCTGCGCGTCAAATGCGGCAGCCTCGTCAGTTTCGACAGCCAGCAGCAAGCGCTGACGGCCGAGCATATCCGCGCCAGCGGCGCCTTGCCGCCCGGCTTTGCCGGTGTGCGCGTCGATGGCGATTTATATTGGGATGGCGGCCTGTACTCGAACACGCCGCTGGAAACCGTGCTCGACGACACGCCCCACGTCGACACCCTCGTCTTCATGGTGGATTTATGGAGTTCGGAAGGCCCGGAACCGACCACCCTCGATGAAGTACAGACGCGGCAAAAGGACGTCACCTTCGCCTCGCGCTCGAAACGGCATATCGAAGATTACGTCAACACGCATACCTTGCAGCACAAATTGCGCGAACTGTACGCCAAGTTGCCCGACAGCGCGCACAACCGCCAGCAGACGGAAGAGCTGGTAGCGCTGGGCTGCGACAGCACCATGCACATCGTGCGCTTGCCGTACGCGGGGCGCGACTGGCACATGGCGGCCAAGGATATCAATTTTTCCAAGGGCTCCATCGAATGGCGCTGGGAGCAGGGCTACCAGGACGCCTTGCGCGCCATCAAGGCGGCCGGCTGGCTGGCCTTTGTCACGGAAGACACGCCGCTGGTGGTGCACGAGCTACCACCCTACGAGCGTGACGCCGCTTAGTGACGCCTGTCAAAACCTGCTGCGCGTCGGTATAGGCGGCCTGCGATGCTCACCGGCTCGGCGCCCCCGTACAGAGTACGGTTGCGCTTCTTAGTCACCTCTCCCTTCCGCTCGCGACGGTTTTGTCAGGCGTTGCGGTTTGTCTGGCGTCGCAACAGCACGACGCATCACTGCGGATGGGCTGCCTCGCGCAGTTTTTCCGCGTTTGCCATGTCTTGCCGGTAAGTATCTTGCGCATCCTTCAGGCAGCTGGCGCGCGTGGCGGAGGGTTCTGAACGGCAGGCTTTTTTGGCCTCGGCCAGGGCCGCGGCGATTTCCTTGCGCAAGGTGCGCAGCTGGGCTTGCGCCGTGCTGTCTTCCTGGTACCAGCGTTGCGGGTCGCCCGCTTGCGGTGTGGCCGTCTGGGCCAGTGCCAGTGGCGCCAGGCTGCAGGCGAACAGGGTGGCCAAGAGTGTGTTGTGGATAGTCATGATATTTCCTCCTTGAAATAGAAAAGGCGCCGCAGCGCCTTTTTTTTACAACCTGCCCGTCAGTAATAGCAGGATCAGTATCACGACGACCAGGCCGGCGATGCCGCTGGGGCCGTAACCCCAGTTGCGGCTATGCGGCCAGGTAGGCAGGACGCCGACCAGGGCGAGGATCAAGATGATCAGAATGATGGTGCCCATGGCAACTCCTTGTTATCGTACGACTTATGCGGGATGGCGGACGCTTGCTGGCAAGCGCCGCCGAAAATTAATAGCGGTAGACGCGGCCGTCAACGACGCGCACGCGGTTGCCCGGGCGCAAATCATTCGCGCTGTCCTGCACCAAGGTGCGGTATTCGCCGTTGTCGAGGCGCACGCTGATCTGGTAGGCCTGCGCTTGCTGCTTGCGGCCTTCCACCTGGTTGCCGACCAGGCCGCCAGCGACGGCGCCCGCCACGGTGGCGGCCGTGCGTCCGCTGCCCGAACCGATGGTATTGCCCAGCAGGGCGCCGGCGATGCCGCCGACCACCGCGCCGGCGCCGCTGCTCTGTCCGCCGCCTTGCACGATCTGGATGGAGTCGACAGTGCCATACATGGCGGACTCAGGCTGGTTGGCCGGGTAATACTGTTGTGACTGGGTAGGGCCGGTGGCGCAACCGCTGAGCACGGCGGTGGCAGCGAGCATCAGTGCAGCCAAGGTGGCGTTGGTTTTCATTTTATTCTCCTGACGAGGTGAGGGTGTAGTGCCATCTTAGTCACGCCCCTGTCCCCGGTCTGTACGCTGCCGCACGCACTTATTTGCTGTCGAAAATGGCGTTGTGGGTTGGAGCGACCCAGCAAAACGTTGTTATTTCTCCCTGACTGCCTTCCGCGTTCAAAATAAATTACTTGTGTACGGCAGCGTACAGAAGAGCGGCGGCGATCCACGTAAAACGGTAGTCATGCCAAGCAGACATGCTTGCTACCACCAGGGAGAAATACAACATGAACAAGAATAAGCTCTTCACCGCCATCGTCGTCAGCCTGGCATGCGCCGCCTGGGGCGGCCAGGCAGTGGCCGCCACGCCGGAAGCGAAAGCAGCCTACAAGGCGGCCAACGAACAGGCGGGCCTGAATTACAAGCTGGCACATGCCGAGTGCGAAAAAATCACGGGCAACCCGAAGGATGTCTGCATCGCCGAAGCGAAGGCCGTGCGCGCCTACGATGAAGCAGTTGCTCAGGCGCAATATACGAATACCCTGCGTGCCTACACCAAGGCGCGCATCAAGATTGCCGATGCCAATTACGACGTCGACCTGGCCCGCTGCAATGCGCTGACGGGCAACGACAAGGATGTCTGCGTCAAGCTGGCCAAGTCCACCAAGGTGGCGGCCCTGGCTGACGCCAAGGCAGACAAGAAAGTCATCGAAGCGCGCAGCGATGCGCGTGAAGCAAAAAGAAAAGCCGAGTACAAGGTCGCGACAGAAAAATGCGATGCATTGGCCGGCGCAGCCAAGGATGACTGTATCAAGGCTGCAAAAACCCAGTTTGGCTACTGAGCTCCCTCCGGCGCGCAGTCACCACACTGGTATAAGAAGCTCATTGTGAGCACATTGATTGACCACTCCTAAGGAAAAAACCATGAAATTCACTAAATCTATCGCTACTGGCCTGTTCATCGCTTCCCTGTTCGCCGTTGCAGGTTGCGCTTCGACCCCAACCAAAGAAGGCACGGGCGAGTACATCGACGACGCGGCCATCACCACCAAAGTGAAAGCCAGCATCTTCAATGAGCCTACCCTGAAATCGACGGAAATCAACGTTGAAACCTTCAAGGGCGTGGTTCAGCTGAGCGGCTTCGTTGCCCAGCCAGCCGATGCCGCCAAAGCGGGCGAAATTGCCCGTGGCGTCAAGGGCGTGAAGTCGGTGAAAAACGACATCCGCGTCAAGTAATGGCCTGACCTGCCGCAGTGCCCAGCCCCAGGGCTGGTCCTGCGGCCCTCCACCGACCGTCGCGGGAATCGCATGCATATCCAGCCTACAGATACCCCGCCCGAGCCGGTGGCGGCTGCCTCCACCGAGCCTGCCGGGCCACCTCCCGGCGCGCCCGTGGAGCAGCCAGACTCAACCTTGCGCCTGCCGCTGCATGTCAATGCGCGTGGCCTGGCCCTGGGCATCATCGCCACCGTCAGCTTCATCTATGCGCTGCAGTGGGCACAGAAATTCCTCATTCCCGTCATCTTCGGCATTTTCATTGCCTATACCCTCAATCCCGTCGTTACCTGGCTGGAAAAGCTGCGTCTGCCGCGCGCCATCGGCACCACGATCGTCACGGCCCTGATACTGTTCGGTTCCGTCGTCGTGATCGAGCGCGTGCAGGGCGAATTTGAATCCATCGTGGAAGAGTTGCCGGCCGCCACACAGAAACTGTCGCGGCTGATCGCCGAGAACACGGGCGGCAAGAACAGCACCTTCCAGAAGATGCAGGCCGTGGCCAATGCAATCGAGCAAGTGGCCGCCGGCGCCGAGGCCCGCCGCAACAACCGCGCCGCCGCCGCCGCCGAGGCGCCCAACTTCAAGATCATGGACTGGGTCTGGGCCGGCTCGCTGGGCCTGGTGGGCTTTCTCAGCCAGGCGACCATGGTCATCTTCCTCGTGTTTTTCCTGCTGCTGTCGGGCAATACCTTCAAGCGCAAGCTCGTCAAGCTGACGGGACCGTCGCTGAGCCGCAAGAAGGTCACCGTGCACATCCTGGAAGACATCAATACCTCGATCCAGAACTATATGTTCATGCTGCTCGTCACGAATGTCTTGCTGGCCGTCCTGATGTGGATCGCCCTGCGCATGATCGGCCTGGAAAACGCGGGCGCCTGGGCCATCGTGGCCGGCTTGCTGCACATCATGCCGTATTTCGGCCCGCTGCTCATCACCATCGCCACGGGCCTGGTCGCCTTTTTGCAGTTCGAATCGCTGCAAATGGTCTTGCTGGTGACGGGCACGTCGATGGCCATCGCCACCCTGGTGGGCACCTTTGTCACCACCTGGATGACGGGACGCATCGCCCGCATGAATCCCACGGCCGTGTTCATCAGCCTGCTGTTCTGGGGTTGGTTGTGGGGCGTCTGGGGCTTGTTGCTGGGCGTGCCCATCATCGTCATGGTGAAGGTGGTGGCCGAGCGCGTGCAAGGCATGGAAGTGGTGGCCGAGCTGCTGGGCGAGTAGTTCTCTAACATGCAAACGGCGCCCGCGGGCGCCGTTTTGACATGCGTCAGTCTGTTCAGGACTGGTGGCGTTTCAGTATCTTGACTTGCACGTCGCCGTCGTCCGTCTTCGGCATGTCCTTCATGCTGCCCAGCTGCAGGGCGAACTGGCGCGTGAATTCGGCGCCCAGGAAGAAGATTTGCGCCGAGTAATACACCCACAGCAGCAGGGCCACCAGCGAACCGGCCGCGCCATAGCTGCTGGCCACGCCGCTATTGCCGATATACACGCCAATCGCATATTTTCCCAGGGAAAACATGAAGGCCGTGCCCACGGCGCCGATCAGCACGTCGCGCCAGGACAACCGCACGCGCGGCAGCATTTTATAGATGACGGCAAACAGGCTGGCGATGACGGCAAAGCCGATCAGGTTCGACAAAATGGTAAACAGCACGGCCGTGTCTTTCCACACGCCTTCCCAGAAGTTGGCGAGGATGGCCATGGCGGCGTTCACCACCAGCGACACCATCAGCAGGAAGGCCAGCACCAGCACCAGGCCGAAGGACAGCAAACGCGTGCGCAGCATGTCCCAGGCGCCCGCTTCCTTCAGCGGCGGTACTTGCCAGATTTCATCGAGACTGGCTTTCAGTTCGGCAAACACGCTGGTGGCGCCAAACAGCAGCAGGGCGCTGGCGATGAGGGTGGCGATGCGGCCCTGCTCATGGTTCTTCGCGCCGGCCAGCACCAGCTGGATGGCTTCGGCGCCCTGCGTGCCCAGCAAACCCTGCAGTTGACCCATCAGTTCGCCGCGCGCGGCGGCCGGACCATAGAAAAAGCCGGCGATGGCAATCACCAGCACGAGGATGGGGGCGATGGAAAACAGGGTGTAATAGGCGAGGGCGGCGCCCTTGCTTGAAGCGCGGTGCTCCAGCCATTCGGTGACGGAACAGACGATGACGCTGCGCATTTGCTTGCCGAACGGCGCCAGGCCGGCCAGGCGGGGATAGCGGGTAGAAAAATTCATGATGACTTTCAATGCAAAAAAGGGGCGCGAGCCCCTTTTTTTATTCACAAGTGGCGTACCACTGTTGAGTTTACTGCACGCGGCGTTCGATGGTGATTTGTTCCACTTCAACGCGGCGGTTTGGTTCCAGGCACTTGATCAGGTCGGCACGCTTCTTGTTATCGCAGGTGACGACAGGATTGGTGGAACCCTTGCCTTCGGCCGTCAGGCGGTTGGCGGCCACACCATGGGCGACCAGGTATTCCTTGACTGCATCAGCGCGCTGCTGCGACAGTTTCAGGTTGTACTTGGGCGAGCCGATGCGGTCGGCATAACCACTGATGACGACGTTGTTGACGTCCGGCGCTGCATTCAGCACGCGGGCGATTTCGTCGAGCTTGGTCTGTGTCGGACCCAGCTTGGCGCTGTCGAACGCGAACAGTTCCGTTGCCGCCATCGTCACTTTTTCAAAGCGTGCTGGCGGTGGTGGCGGTGGTGGTGGCGGCACGACCACGACGACTTCCTCGCGCACTGGCGGCGGTGGCGGTGGTGGCGGCGGTGCAGGCGGTTTGTCGAACGCGAAGTTCAGGCCCACGGTGACGTAGTAGTTGTTCGACTTGCTGCTCGGGTCGAAGGTATTGCCGCGCAGGAAACCGTGCACATTGCGTACGTCAGCCTGGAGGGACAATTGATCCGTGATGCTGGACTGGAAGCCCAGGCCCACGCTGGCGTACGGCGAACTCTTCGTGCGTTCACCGAAGGCGGAGCTGGTGTCCTTGTCGCGCTGCATGCCGGCACCGACCAGCAGGAAGGGACGGAAGGCTTTACGCGAGAACATGTACAGGCCGTCTACGCCCAGCGTATTTTGCTGGTAGCGCTGACCGCCATCCTTGGAGCGGGCGTATGTGGTGCCCAGCTGGATATCCCAGTCCGGGGAAACAGGTTTACCGAAACGCAAGCCTGCGCCATAGCCGGTTTTATCCGTGGCAAAGTCGGAATCTGGCTTGAGTGCGTTGATGCTAGGTTGAATGTACCAGGAGGGATTGATTTCCTGGGCCTGTGCGCCGAGGGCGGAGCACAGTACTGCGGCGGCAACGGCGATTTTTTTTAGATTATTCACAAGTAACTCCCAACGTTGATAAGAGATTTTCTCTGCTGCATCAATGCGACAACTGCCAGACATGCTATTGCTAGAGATAGACGATAGACAACAATTCCAGGTGCGCTTTCTTGCGATAAATGCACTGCTGTTGGACTAGAGAATACGGTTGCAGGTTCAACCGGTCGGTGCGTTGGCGCACAAAGCATTGTTGTACATCAATGGTGTTGCAGATTCACGACAAATACTTTGCTGTTGAAAAAAACTAATTCGCCTCGGGAAAATTTTGCAATCACGGCCACTTCCGGGCGCCGCGACGGCAGGCAATCGTACGACTTGTTACTGGCATGCCACTGTATATTAGCAACAATGATGGGCTTGATAACTAATATTACATTGATGTTGTATTCCTGCCGCGTTCGCTTGCCTTGTCTAGCTTCCACCGGGCAACTTTTGCGCGCCGCAGCCAGCTCCGCCACTTTTCATCAAGGAGTTACCCGTGCCTGACCTTCCTCGTGTTTTTTCTTCCCCGCTGTTTGGCAAGCTGGGCCGGCTATGTCTGTCGCTGTCGCTGGGCCTGGCTATGCCGGCCTGGGCCGATAGCGGCGTGGCCCTGTTTTCACCGAGCGGCACGGTCAAGGCGGTGCGCCAGGTGCGGGCCCAGTTCGCCACGCCGATGGTGCCGTTCGGCGACATGGGCTTGCCCGCACCGTTCGCCATCGATTGCGGCAAGGCCGAGCCTGGCGTCGTGGCGGGGGCGGGGGCGGGGCGCTGGGCCGACGAGCGCAACTGGAACTTTGATTTCGAGCGCGACTTGCCGGCCGGCGTAGCCTGCAGCTTCAGCTTGAAGCCGGGGTTGAAGGACCTGGCGGGCCAGCCTTTGCAGGGAACGACGTCGTACCGCTTTTCCACGGGCGGCCCGGCCATCGTCGAGGCCGTACCGTATGACGGTCAGCCGTATATCGATGAAAACCAGATCTTCGTGCTGGGCCTGGATGCCGCGCCGAACGAGGCCAGCGTGGCCGCGAACGCGTATTGCCGCGCCGACGGCATCAATGAAAAGATTCCCGTGCGCTTGTTCAAAGGCAAGGAACTGGAGCAGGTATTGACCCTGCGCAAGAGTTTCCTCGACCGCTACCTGACTGTCTACTTCAAGAAGCGGGGCACGGTCTGGAAAGTGGGCATGCCCGTCGCCAGCAAGGGCGCGCCGCCGCTGCCCGTCACCGTGCTGCAATGCAAGCGCAGCTTCCCCGCCAACGCCAAGGTCTCGCTCGTATGGGGCGAGGGCATCGCCAGCGCCAGCGGCATCGCCACGGAGAAGGCGCAAACCCTGCAGTTCAAGACGCGGCCCGATTTCACGGCCAAATTCAGCTGCGAGCGCAGCAATCCCAAGGAACAGTGCATCCCCTTCCTGCCCATGCGCGTGCAATTTTCCGCGCCCGTGAGCGCTGCGCAGGTGCGCGCCATGACCCTGAAGGGCGGCGGCAAGACGTATGCGCCGACGATTTCAAAAGACGAAGAAAAAGCGGAATTCCTGTACGGCGCCACGTTCAACGGCCCTTTCCCCGTGCAAGCCAGTTTCGTGCTGGCCCTGCCACCGAAACTGACGGATGACGCGGGCCGCGCCTTGCTCAACCGCGCGCGCTTTCCCATGACGGTGCGCACGGGGGAACAGCCGCCGCTGCTGAAATTCCCGGCCCCGTTCGGCATCATCGAAGCCAAGGGCGACGGCTTGCTGCCCGTCACCGTGCGCAATATCGAGCCCGTGCTGTCAGGCAAGGAAGTGACAACGCCATCGGCTGCCGCCACGGGCGCCACCTTGCGCGTGCCCGACAATGACGACAAGTTCATCATCGAGTGGATGCAGCGCCTGGCCGGCAATGGCGACGGGGGCGAGTACTGGCAACCGTACGCCCAGTATGCGGGCAATATGAGCAAATCCGTGCTGGCGGACGCCGCCGGCGCGCGCCCCATCAGCCTGCCACGCCCCGATGGCAAGAAAACCTTTGAAGTGATCGGCATTCCTTTGCTGAAACCGGGCTTCTATGTGGTCGAGCTGGCCAGTCCCATCCTCGGCAAGGTGTTGCTGGGCAAGCCGACCACGGCGTACATCCGCACGGCCGCGCTGGTGACGAACCTGGCGGCGCATTTCAAGCATGGTGCGCAATCGTCGCTTGTGTGGGTGACGTCGCTCGACAAGGGCGCGCCTGTTGCGAAAGCGCAAGTGGCCGTGCGCGACTGCGCCGGCAAGCTGCTGTGGCAAGGCGCCACGGGCGCGGACGGCGTGGCGCACATCCCCGGCGAGCTGGCCAACTCCAGCTGCAAGAACAATGGCGGCTACTTTATCAGTGCGCGCAGCGGCGGCGACATGACGTTCACCCTGTCGGACTGGGTGGGCGGCATCGAAGCCTGGCGTTTCAATTTACCCACGGACGACACGCGCGCCGACAACACCTTGCTGGCCACGGTATTCGACCGCACCCTGCTGCGCGCTGGCGAAACCGTGCACATGAAGCATTTCATCCGCAAGCACACGGCCGAGGGCATGAGCCTGGTCGACAAGAACAACGGTCCCGGCAGTGCCACCTCCGTCGTCATCACGCACCAGGGCAGCGACCAGAACTATCAATTACCGCTGCGCTGGTCGGCCAGCGGCACGGCGGAAAACGACTGGGGTATTCCCGCCGACGCCAAGCAGGGCGAATACAGCGTCACCATGGCGGGCCGCCCGTCCGGCAGTTTCCGCGTGGAAGCGTTCCGCGTGCCGACCATGAAAGCCGTGCTGCAGGGACCGAAAGCGCCCGCCGTGCAGGTCAGGCAGCTGGCCCTCGATGCGCAAATCACGTATCTGGCCGGCGGTGCCGCCACGAATGCGCCCGTCAAGCTGCGCACGCTGCTGCAAGACAAGAGCGTGACGTTTGCCGACTATCCCGATGTCAGCTTCAGCAATGGCGACGTGAAGGAAGGCCTGGTGAAGCAGGGCACGGGCTACGACGACGATGAGGGCGAGTGGCAGGACGAAGGCCGTGGCGGCCCCTCTGGCGCCGGAGCGGCTGCCGCGCGCACGCAAAGCTTGACCCTGGACAAGGCGGGTGGCGCGCGCATCGTCATCGACCAGCTGCCGCAGTTGTCCGTGCCACGCGACCTGGTGGCGGAAATGGCGTTCCAGGATGCGAATGGCGAGACAGCCTCCGTCGCCACGCGCGTGCCGCTGTGGCCATCGAATGTTGTGATCGGCATCAAGCCCGACGCCTGGGCCTTGAGCAAGGATGCCTTCAAGTTCACGGTGGCCGTGCTCGGTACCAATGGCAAGCCCGTGGCGAATGCGCCGGTCGCCGTCGACTTCTTCCAGCGCAACAGTTACTCGCACCGCCGGCGCCTGATCGGCGGCTTCTATGCGTATGAAAACAGCAGCGAAGTCGTCAAGCTGGGCCCGGCTTGCTCTGGCAAGACGGACAACAAGGGCCTGTTGATGTGCGACGTGAAGGCGCCCGCCAGCGGCAATCTGATTTTGCGCGCCCGCACGCAGGATGCAGCCGGCAACGCGGCGGTCGCCAACCGCGAAACCTGGGTGGCCGGCAGCGGCGACTGGTGGTTCAACGCCAGCGACAATGACCGTATCGACGTGCTGCCTGAAAAGAAACGCTATGAACCGGGCCAGGAAGCGAGCTTGCAGGTGCGCATGCCGTTCCGTTCGGGCACGGCGCTGATCACGGTCGAGCGCGAAGGCATCCTCGACACCTATGTGCGCCAGCTCAATGGCCGCGAACCGGTGGTGAATATCCCGGTCAAACCGAACTACGCGCCGAATGTATATGTGTCCGTGTTTGTCGTGCGCGGGCGTGTCGATGGCGTGCAGCCGACGGCCTTGGTCGACTTGGGCAAGCCGGCCTACAAGATGGGCATCGCACCGCTGAACGTGGGGTGGCAGGCGCATGAGCTGAACGTCATGGTGGTGTCCGACAAGGAAGTGTACAAGACGCGCGACAAGGCGGAGGTTTCCGTGCGCGTGCGCCGCGCCGACGGCAAGGCCTTGCCTGCCGGCGCCGAAGTGGCGCTGGCGGCCGTCGACACGGGTTTATTGGAACTGATGCCCAACGATAGCTGGAAGTTGCTCGATACCATGATGGCGCAGCGCAGCCTGCAGGTGGAAACGGCGACGGCGCAGATGCAGGTGATCGGCAAGCGCCACTTCGGCCGCAAGGCTTTCCCGGCCGGCGGTGGCGGCGGCAAGGGTGCCAGCCGCGAGCTGTTCGACACCCTGCTGTTCTGGAAGGGCACCGTCAAGCTCGACGCCAAGGGCGAGGCGACCGTGCAAGTGCCGCTCAACGATTCCTTGACGGGATTCCGCATCGTTGCCATCGCCAGCGCGGGCAAGGAATTGTTCGGCACGGGCAGCACGGACATCCGCAGCTCGCAAGACTTGATTTTGATGTCGGGCTTGCCGACCCTCGTGCGCGAAGGCGACCAGCTGCGCGCCGGCTTTACGGTGCGCAACACCTCGGCCGCCTCCTTGAGCGTGGAACTGAACGCCACGGCGGCCGGCAAGGCCTTGCCGCGCCAGAGCTTGACGTTGGCGGCGGGCGAAGCGCGCGAGGTGGGGTGGGATTACCAGGTGCCGCTCGGTGCACAGAATATCGTGTGGGAGATAGGCGCGAAGGCGGGTAGCCATACCGATAAACTCAAAATCACGCAAAAGGTGGGCCAGGCCACGCCCGTGCGCACGTATCAGGCCACCTTGCTGCAGGTCGACAAGCCCGTCAATATGTCCGTGCAAATGCCGGCCGGCGCCTTGCCGGGGCGGGGCGGCATCCAGACCAGCTTTGTCGCCAAGCTCGGGGGCGAGCTGCCCGGCGTGCGCGAATACATGGCCGCGTACCCGTACACCTGTTTCGAGCAAAACACGTCGAAGGCCATCGCCCTGCACGACCAGGAGGCGTGGAACAAGCTGGCCGCCAGCCTGCCCGCCTACCTGGACAGCGACGGCTTGCTGAAATATTTCCCCATCATGGAGCAGGGCAGCGACAGCCTGACGGCGTATGTACTGTCGGCAACAAGGGAAGCGGGCTATGCGATTCCCGAACAGACGAAAAACCGCATGGAAGCAGCCTTGACGGCCTTCGTGCAGGGCCGCATCGTGCGCCATTCCGCGCTGGCCACGACCGACCTGGCCGTGCGTAAACTCGCTGCGCTGGAGGCGCTGTCGCGTTCCAATAAAGTGCCGCCCGATGCGCTGGAGAGCATCAGCATCAGCCCGAACCTGTGGCCCACGTCCGCCGTCATCGACTGGAGTTTGTTGCTGCAACGCACACCGAGCCTGGCGCGCCGCGATGCCTTGCTGGCCGAGACGCAGCAGATTCTGCGTTCGCGCCTGAACTTCCAGGGCACGACCATGGGCTTCTCCACCGAGCGCAAGGATAACTGGTGGTGGCTGATGGTCTCCGGCGACGTCAACGCCAACCGTTTATTACTGGCCGTGATGGACGACCCGGCATGGAAGGACGATATCGGCCGCCTGGTGCGCGGCAGCATGGGGCGGCAGAAGAAGGGGCGCTGGGATACCACGGTGGCCAACGCCTGGGGCACCCTTGCCATCGATAAGTTCTCGGCCAAGTTCGAATCCACGCCAGTGACGGGCGCCAGCGCCGTCAAGCTGGGCGGCGATACGCAAGCGCTCGTGTGGAATGGCGCGGCGAAAGTCGGCCCCGTGCTGCAGGCGTGGCCGAAGGGCACGGACACGCTGGGTCTGGCGCACAGCGGCACGGGTAAACCGTGGGCCACGGTGCAAAGCCTGGCGGCCATCCCGCTCAAGGCGCCCGTGTCCAGCGGTTACACGATCAAGAAAACCATTACGCCAGTGGAACAGAAAACCACAGGCCTATGGTCGCGCGGTGATGTCTACCGCGTGCGCCTGGATCTGTCGGCGCAGGCGGACATGAGCTGGGTGGTGGTCGACGACCCGATTCCCGCCAGCGCCACCGTGCTGGGCAATGGCCTGGGGCGCGATTCGCAGCTGCTGACGGCCGGTGAAAAATCCACGGGCTGGGTCTGGCCCACGTTCGAGGAGCGGGCCTTCGACGCTTTCCGCGCCTACTACGCCTTCGTGCCGAAGGGCAACTGGAGCGTGGAATACACGGTGCGCCTGAACAATGCGGGGGATTTCAGCCTGCCGGCCACGCGCATCGAAGCCATGTATTCGCCCGAGATGTTTGGCGAGTCGCCCAATGCGAATGTGAAGGTGGGGCAGTGAAAGGGTTTGTTTTACTGATGGGCTGCCTGCTGGCCGGCCCGGCCGTCGCTGAAGCGATATTGACGCCGGCCCAGGTGCAGGCTGCCTACCGTAGCTCGGAAGCGCAGTTGCTGGACCGCAGCGGCGCGCCCTTGCAATCGTTGCGCGTGGACATGAAAGTACGGCGCTTGCCGTGGGTGCCGCTGGCCGACATCTCTCCCGCCGTGCAGCAGGCCGTGCTGCTGGCGGAAGACCAGCGCTTCATGCACCATGGTGGCGTGGATGTGTCCGCGCTGGCCACGGCCGCCTGGGACAATCTGTTTTCCAAGAAAGCCCGGGGCGCTTCGACCATCACCATGCAGCTGGCGGGCCAGCTGGACGCGGACTTGCAGGCGTCCTCGGGCGGCCGCAGCCTGCGCCAGAAATGGGACCAGATGCGCACGGCGCAAGCCATCGAGGACAGCTGGAGCAAGGCGCAGATTTTCGAGGCGTATTTGAACCTCGTATCGTTCCGTGGCGAGCTGCAAGGCATCGCCTCCGCCTCCTACAGCCTGTTCGGCAAGGCGCCGTCCGGCCTGAACCAGACGGATGGCATCATCCTGGCCAGCCTGGTGCGGGCGCCAAACGCGCCGCCGGCCACCGTCACGCGCCGTGCCTGCGCGCTGGCCAAAGAGTGGCGCATGGACAGCAGTTGCCAGCTGATTGGCCAGCGCGTGCAGACGGCCTTGCAGCGCACGGCCCTGTACGCCGACCTCGCGCCGGCGCCGCAGGTGGCGCAGCAGCTGCTCAAGCAATCGGGCGCGTCCGTGCGTAGCACCCTCGACGGTCCCTTGCAGCGCTTCGCGCAGGAAAACTTGCGCCAGCAGCTGGGATCTTTGCGCGAGCGCAATGTCAACGACGGCGCCATCATCGTGCTCGACAACCGCAGCGGCGACATCCTCGCCTATGTCGGCAATGCGGGCGGCAGCCACGTCGATGGCGTGACGGCCCTGCGCCAGGCGGGTTCCACCCTGAAGCCTTTCCTGTATGAACTGGCCATCGAGCGCCGGCTGATGACGGCCGCCTCCGTCATGGACGACTCGCCGCTCGACGTCGCCACCGCGTCGGGCATGTATGCGCCGCAAAACTACGACCGCAATTTCAAGGGTTACGTCAGCGCCCGCACCAGCCTGGCCAGTTCCCTCAACATTCCCGCCGTGCGCACGGTGCTGCTGACGGGACAGGACGGCTTCTACAACCGCCTGAAGGACGTGGGCCTGTCCAGCCTGACGGAACCGGCCGAATACTACGGCCCCTCGCTGGCGCTGGGCTCATCGGAAGTGACCCTGCTGGAACTGGCCAACGCCTACCGCGCGCTGGCCAATGGCG
>NZ_LT607492.1:22118-147911 GCF_900095235.1 Janthinobacterium sp. UMAB-60 | reverse complement strand
GGGTTGTACAGCACGGCCAGCCTGCAGCCGGGGCAGGCGGGCAAGGACCGGCGCCGCGTGATGGAAGCGGGCGCCGCTTTCATCGTCGGCGACATCCTGGCCGACCGCGCCGCGCGCAGCATGACCTTTGGCTTGCGCAGCGAGCTGGGAACGAATTTCTGGAGCGCCGTCAAGACGGGCACGAGCAAGGACATGCGCGACAACTGGTGCATGGGTTACTCGGAGCGCTATACGGTGGGCGTCTGGGTGGGCAATTTCGACGGCAAGCCCATGTGGGACGTGTCGGGCGTGACGGGCGCCGCGCCCGTGTGGCGCGACGTGATGGATTACCTGCACAAGAACGTGCCCAGCCACGCCCCGAAAGCGCCGTCCGGCGTGCTGCAGCAGATGGTGGCGTACCAGCCCGCGCTGGAAGCGCCGCGCCGCGAATGGTTTATCACTGGCACGGAAAGCCCCGTCATCGCCGTGCTGGGCGACACCGTCAAACCGCCCGCCATCGTCTATCCGGCCGAGGACAGCATTCTCGCCATCGACCCCGACATCCCGCCCGCCCTGCAGCGCGTGTTCTTCCAGGCGCAGGGCAGCCACGGCTTGCGCTGGGTGCTCGACGGCAAGGATATGGGCGCGGCCCTTGACAGCATCAGCTGGCGCCCCGTGCCGGGCAAGCATGCGCTGGCCCTCGTCGATGATGCCGGCAAGACGGTGGCGCAGGTGGCGTTCCAGGTGCGGGGCAATGCGCTGGCGCAACTTGCCGTACAGGGTAAATAATCAGTTCGCTGGATAATTCGCCGGGTCGATGGCGGGCGTGGCGTAATGCCGCAGCACGTCGCCGCCGTGCGGGTGTTTTTGCGTACGGCGTTTTTCGTCCGATGGCGGGCTGACCAGCACGATGGTCGCTTCGTCCGGGTTGCGCAAATTCACCACCGCGCTGACGCCGCCATCGCGGTAGCTGCCCATCACGGCGATGGCCATCTGCACGAACAGGGTGGCCGCGCCCGTGTTGCCCAGGCGCTGATCCGTGTCTATCCATTGCGCCGTATTGCCGCTGTCGAGTTCCGTGCCGCCATCTTCCGCATGTTTCAGCAAGGTCTTGTGCAGTGTCACCAGTTGGGCCTGATTGCCGCCCGTCGCGGCGACCAGGCGCGCCGGCGCGGCGGGACGCTCCGCTTCCGGCAAGCTGCGCAAGGCTTGCTGCCAGCCCGCCTGCAAGGCTTGTTCGCGCTGGTCGCGCCGCGCGAGCGGCTTGCCGTGTTCATCCGTCATCTTGATAAAAGTCGGCCGGTGGATGAAACCGAAGGTCGGCAGACGATCCAGCTGGGCCAGTTGTTCCTTGTTGAAGGGCAAGGGAAACCAGGGCGTGGGTTGCCAGTCTTTGGGTGGCTGATAAGTCTTGTGCTGGAGCCTGTCGACCATGCTGAAGCTGCCCGTGCCGCGGATGTCGGAACGCCGGGCGAATTGCGCGGCGACGGGGAGCCATTCGGAGATCGATGGCTGGCGCTGGGTAAATGCATTTGGGTCTTCTTTTTTGTCTGGATGGGGCACTGCCCGCATCAATTTGTCATACGCCAGATACAAGCGCCGCGCCACGCCGTAGGTATTCAAGTCATCGACGCTGTCCTCGGGCGGCGCGTCATCGTAGGCGAACTTGCGCACTGCGTCGATGCGTTCGCGCCGCGCCAGCACGAACAGGGCGGAGGCGTCGGGCATTTCGGGAATGTAGCGGCCGTCATGTGTGAGCGGCGGAGAGTTGTCCGGGCTGTACAGGTCGCGCGTGGGCATGCTGTCTTCGGAATTGAGCACGATGTACGGTACGTCAGGGTTGGCATCGAAAAAGGCAAATACCTCTTCCAAAATGCGGTCCGGATGTTCGCTCAGGCGGCGCGGACCACTGGCGAACAGATGCCAGTGCAGGCCGGATGACGCGGCGCCACCGGCCAGGCCTATGGCCGGTGAGTCGGGGCTGTCCAGCATGCGCGAATTGAAGATCGGTGGCTCAGCATTGAAAACGGGGACGCCGAAATACATGGGAATATCCCTCGCCCCATTCTCCAGCGTGTCGCCGCCGCGGCCACCTGCTATCCCAGCTCTTTGCATGGCGTCCCAGGTGTATTTTTCCTTGTCCTGTTCGCGGATGCTGGCATAGGTATTACCCTGTTGCAGCGCTTCCCACAGTTTGCCCTGCCGGTACTTGTCCAGGGTGACGCCCAGACCGATCACTTCCAGCACATATTCACGCTTGTCCTGCTCGCTGGGCGCCGCTTGTTGCACTTGCGGCTGTGCGACGGCCACAGGCTTGGACGAATGCAGCCAGCGATTACCGAGCAATGCGGCAGCTACAATGGGGGGGATCAGCAACAGCCATTGCAGGTGCCGCCATATTTTGCTGCTCATCGTGGACTCCAATAAGAAAGGTGATGGGCTGATCAACAACGACCCGAGCAGTACCAGCACGATGAGGGCTGCACCGAGTGGATAGCGTAAGCGTGGAAATGCACTTTTCATTTTGGGATATCGTCGCTTGGCTTGTGGACGACTGGCGTGATGACCGATTCGGTACGCCTGCCGTTGATTGTTTCACACACGACAGTGGATGGTAGACCCGCCTGCAAGGCAGGCACGAAGGCTGGCAATACTCCCGAGCTGTAGTAGTCGGCGTTGCCCTTAATAATGAGCTGACGCTGCGCCGGTTCTGCCGCCAGGTAGATTGCAAATTTTTTCTTGAAGTCATTCCATCGGGGGATGGATGGTCGCACTGGATTACGGATATCGCCTTGCAGTCGCCAGTCGGCAACGGCGCACAAATATTCATAAAACCTTGGATCGCTGCTCGCCTTGCCGCCACCAATGGCCACGTCATACGCCGTCACGTTGCGGTGGTTTTCCGCATTGCCGATGATGGCGCCGTGGAAGGATTTGGGGCTGACCTCGTTTTGCCAGCGCTTGCGCGCCTCGTTCGGGGTTTCTTCGCGATTCACAAGCAGATTGTCGCCGCCGCCCGGATGGCGCGAGACGCGGTCGATCTTGCATTGGTCGCCTGCTTCCTTGCCCAGGTTCAGGGCTTTTTCCACCTGATCGCGCTGGCCCGAGCCGAACATGCCGACGCCGTATTCGGGAATGCGATGCTTGAGCGGCCGCGGATCGGCCATGATTTCCTGCTTGCGCATGCGCAAACCTTTCTTGCTGGTCACCGCGATGGCCGCATCGATCGGATCGACCTCTTCGCACGGTCCTTGCTGGTCGCGCGGCAGCTTGGCCTGGTCGGAATCCTTGGGGAATTGCCCAGGGCGGATCTCGCCGCCGTCCAGCACGGCCGCCCTGGGCGCGCGCAGCGCTTCGCCATTGATCGTGCGCAAGCCTTCGCGCCGGCCCGCTTCCGTTGAAAAGATATTCCATTTGCCGGGTTTGACGGGCGGCCATGGTGCCTCGTCATGGTTGCCGCGATGGCCACGGTTGGCGCCGGCCACGTGGGCGTGGTCGTCCTCGCCTTCCAGGCGCAGGGCGAAGTCGTGCGGCGGCTGGCCGACCAGCACCGGCCCGCTATTCTTGCCAGCTGCATTGGACCGCTGTTTGTTGGTAAAGACCCGCTGGTAAAATCCCGCCCCTAGTTCCGCCAGCGGCTTGCGCATTTGATACTCCTTTTCCCAAGTAGTGGGACCGGCGCCCCAGATACCTCCCTCCTTCTTGCCCTTGCTTGTCGACAGGCCATGGCCGTTCTGATGATCGGGTACGCCTTGCCAGCCGATGCCCTGCATATTGTCCAGCGCTACCGTCATGTCTTCGGGGCAGAAGTACAGGTAGACCTTGCCCCGGTTGTCGCGGTCCGCTTCCGCCCGCCATGCCGCGCCCGCCATGCCGTGACAGACGGCGTGATCCTTGATCTGCGCAAAAGCGGGTGTGGCATGTTTTTTTGCCACCACGCCTTGTACGATCTGCACCAGCGTTTGCAGGCGCGCATGGAAGGTCTGGCGGTCGTTGATGGCCATGTACTGCTTGCGCATGACCGCATCCCGGCCGCCGCCGAAGATGCGGCTCGATTCCGCCGCGCCGAAAAACATGGACGTGTCTTCCACCAGGCTGTAGGGTGGGTGCGTGAGGATCAAGGTGTCGGCGGGCCGCTTGCCTTCGTCGAGCAGGAAGGCCTGTGCCAGCAGCGAGATCAGACAGCCCTGGCTGTGCGCGACGATGGAAACCACGTCGTTGCTGTCGTAGTCACGGATCATGGCAATGAGCGCGGCCAGGCGCTTGGCCGCCAGCACCATGTACATGCGGCCCGGCGCCGTCATCAGTGGGCGCACGGGGTCGCCGCCCACGTCGTATGGCGAGAACAAGCCCTTGTTCCACATGTCGGGCAGGGTGTTGGTGGCATTGCCGAACGGGCCGCCGTTCTTCGACATGTCCTTGTCCAGGCGGTTGCCGTAGCGGTCCGTGTTCTGGCCGTTGACCACTTTGCTGGCGTTGCCTTGTTCGCGAAAACCCCAGTAAAACGGGATCACGGGGCTGTACGTCGTGTCATCAGGCTGGCGCTTGAAAAAGATGGCGTCCGGATCGGCCAGGGTTTCCCGCTTATCGGATTCCTGCGGCATACGGTACGCGGCCGGGGTGAACACGTGGCCGCCGCCATACATGCGCGCATCGAGTCCCTGGCATAAACCCTTTTCCACGGCGCCGAAACTGGTGCCCACGTCATTGACGCCATGGATGACGATGATGTTGCCGGGCAGTTCGGGGCGGATGCGCACGATGGCGTCCTGCATGCGGTCGCAGTGCAGCAGGGCGCTGCTCTTGCCGCTGACATACGGAAGTTTGGGATACGCCATCGCCGCTCCATGCTGACCAGACAGGACAGTGTAGAGGGGCGCGATGGCAGATTAGTTGTGCTTGCGCAAACTTTGCCGGAAAGAATGCAGCGATGCCGTAGGTGCAGGCGCTAGCGGCTGGCTGGCTTGCCCTTGGCCAGCTTGCTGTCCGCCAGCCCCGGCGCGCCCCATAGCAGGCCCATCCAGATGCAGAACGACAGGCCGCGGTGCAGCGATGCGAAGCACAGGCCGAAAATCAGGCTGCGCGCGAACAGGTTCGTGTTTGGCACGTTGGCACTGTCGAGCAGGAACAGGGTGGCGACGGCGGCGACCGTCATGACGGGCAGCATGAACCACCATTTGCGTTCGATCGGCGACATGATTTCCTAGTAAGAAGTGTGTCACCGATTCTAGCGCAATATTGTCAAAGTATTTAGGGTGCGCTGATGATATTCGTCAGCGCAATGCGATACGCGGGCTGCACCTCGCCATCCTGGCCCAGCTTGTCCGTCATGATCACGCCGAAACCCTGCGCATACCACACGTATTCGCCGCTTTTGCCTTTGCTTTTGCCTCCCACGTCACGCAGTTCGAACTTGCAGGCGTCGGGGAAGCGGCGCCCGCCCAGTTCCAGGCGTTCCCAGCCCAGGAAGGTGATCGAGAAATCGCGTTTATCGGTGCGCGTGGAGGTGGTGATCTTGTCGGACAGGCCGGCCAGCGGGTAGTGGGTGCTCGTTTGCGTGTCCGTGAACTGCACGCGCACTTCCTGGCCGGGGCGCATGGCGGCGGGGATGGCGGACTGCGGCGTGTAGACGTTCTTGCTGCGCACGCTGCCGTCTTCGTTGTAATGGACCATGCCGGTCAGAAAGACCTGGCCGTCGCGGATGTCCTGGTAGGACGTGGCCAGCAAGACGCCGCCGTCGAGGATCAGCTGGATACCCTTGAGTTTCTTGCCTTCGAAGACTTCCTCGACGTTGACTTGCGCGTCGCCATTGTTCTTGCTGAACTTGACGCCCGTCGTCAGTTCCATGCACTCGCCCACCGTCGGCGCCGCCTGTACGCCTGCGGCCGCCAATACGCCTGCCGCCACCATCGTTTGCCATGCTGCTTTCATTGCCATCCTTGTTATTTTTTAATGATGCGATGATAGCGTACGGCTACTGTTCACTTGTGCACGATTGTCTTATGCTGCGAGCTGCAGGCGGCATCAGGACCACCTGCGACCGGCATCAGCGGGCCGCGCGTTTCGCGGCATGGATCGTTGCAGGAGTTAGCCCATGACATTACGCTTATCGATATTGCTGTCCTTGCTGTGCAGCGCGCTCGCGCTGCCAGCCGCGCAGGCGGAAGATGCGCCGTATGCCATGCGCGCCGCTTCGGCGTCTGTGCCAGGCGCGCTGGATCTGGCTTTTATGGAGGAGGCGCCGAACCGGAAATTCAAGCGGCGCGTGGACTTGTCCGGCATCACCCGCGCCGACGAGCTGGCGGTTGTCAAGGCGGCCATCAATCCGATCGTGCAATTTTTCCAGATGACAGGGCAGGTGCGCCAGCCTGCGCATGCGATACGCATGGTGACGACCCACAACGGCGAACTGGCCTTGATCAAGCCGCCGCGTATCGATGACTACAATTATCTGCTTGCGCGCCGCTTATGGAACTGGACCGTGCATGACGCACAGACCATCAGCTTGACGGTCGAGTTCGTGGGACTCAGCAATACTCAGCCCCACTATTCCAACACCTATGTCTTTGTCGAGCGCTACGGCACCTGGCTGTTCGACCGCCACATGCTGTAGTTCAGCGCGTCGTCGCTGGTGGCGAGGAGGCCGTTGCGCTGGCGGCCGGCGTGGCCGTGGGCTTGCCGCGCCGCGTGCGCTTGTCCGTGCGCGCCTTGGCTGGCTTGGCGTCGTGCACCAGCTTGCCCTTGTTGTCGAGTTTGTCGGATTCGTCCGATTGCTGTCCCGGATCATTCGGATTGTTGGTGTGGTTGCCCGTCTGGTTGACATTCGTCGTCGACTGGGCTTGCACCCAAGCGCCGCCGACGGTCATCAGGGTGGCGGCCAGCAAGAGCGCGGCGGTTTTCATGGTGGTGTCCTGTGCAAAGTGTTGATGTGAGATGGCATTCTCACACAGGAGAGCGCCGGCAAGGGTAGGACGCCGCCGCATGGCTGTGTCGGCTAGTTGCTACTGATTATCGGAATTGCTCCGTCGAGATATCGAAGCGCTTGAGCTTGTCGTACAGGGTTTTCTTCGGGATATTCAAGGCAGCTGCGGCATCGATGACGTTGCCGTTATGGCGGCGCAAGGCTTCCTCGATGATGGAAATCTCGAAGGTGTCCACCTGCTCGGCCAGCGATGCTTCGCGGCAGCCGGCCGGGCTCAGGGTGTCGTCGAGCAAGCCCAGCACGAAGCGGTCGGCCACATTGTGCAGCTCGCGCACATTGCCGGCCCAGCGCTGCGCCATCAGGGACGAGATCAGCTCGCCGCTGACGAGGGCGGCCGGCTGGCCGTAGCGCAGGGCAGCCTGCAGCACGAAAAACTCGAACAGCAGCGGGATATCCTCGCGCCGGTTGCGCAGCGCGGGCAGGGTCAGGCTGGCCACGTTCAGGCGGTAATACAGGTCGGGCCGGAACTTGCCCTGCTCGGCCAGCACATTCAAATCTTCCTTGGCGGCGGCGATGACGCGGAAATTCACGGATATCAATTTGTTCGAGCCGAGCCGCTCCACTTGCCGTTCCTGCAGCACGCGCAGCAGTTTGACTTGCAGGGCCAGCGGCATGCTTTCGATTTCATCGAGGAACAGGGTGCCGCCATTCGCGTATTCGATCTTGCCGATGCGCTGGCGCTGCGCACCCGTAAACGCGCCTTCCTCATGGCCGAACAGTTCCGACTCAAAAATCGACTCGGGCAGGGCGCCGCAATTGATGGCCACGAAAGGGTGGTCGCGCCGCTCGCTGAAGTCGTGCAGGCAGCGCGCGATCAGTTCTTTTCCCGTGCCCGTTTCGCCCAGGATGATGATGTCGGCCGACTTCGGCGCCAGGTTCAGCACCAGCTGGCGCACCTTGGCCATGGCCGCGCTGCGGCCCACGATGCGCGCCTCGATGCCGACCCGCTGTTCGAGCTGGCGGCGCAAGTTCATGTTTTCCAGCACCAGGTGGCGTTTATCCAGGGCGCGGCGGCACACTTCCACCAGCAAGTCGGCGGAAAACGGTTTTTCGATGAAATCGTAGGCGCCACGGCGCATGGCGCCCACGGCCATCGACACGTCGCCGTGACCGGTGACGAGGATGACGGGCAGGCTGGCATCCTGCGCCACGGCGATATCGAGCAGTTTCAAGCCATCCATGCCGGGCAGCTTGATATCGCTCAATAAAATGCCGGCAAATTCGGGCACCAGCCAGGGCAGCGCTTCCTCGGCCGTGGCGACGGCCGTCACTTGCAGTCCGGCCAGTTCCAGCGATTGCCGGGCGCCCTTGCGCACGACGGCGTCGTCTTCCACCAGCAGCACTTGCATGCCTTCAAAATTATTCTCGTGCATCAGATGTTTCCTTCGTCTCTATCCCCCGGGTCGCAGCTCAGGGTGATGGTAAATTGTGCGCCGCCCCCTTCCTGCGCGCTGCGGTTGCGTACGGCCAGTGCGCTGCCGGCCGCGCGCAGTATGCCTGCGCTGATCGATAATCCCAAGCCCAGCCCGTGTTCCTTGGTGGTATAGAAGGGATCGAAGATCTTGTCGAGCGAGGCCAGCGGGATGCCGGGGCCATTATCGGTGATATGCAGTACAGCAAGGCCGCCTTCGCGGCGCACCTGGAACCATATCTGCACGGGCTCGCTTTCCGGCACGGCATCCATGGCGTTGGTGATCAGATTAGTAAACACCTGTTCCAGGCCGATGGCGTTGCACAGCACGATGATGTCGTCTTCCAGCCAGCTTTCATGCAGGGTCAGGCGCTGTGAATGCTTGCGCGTGCGGATTTGCAGCATGGTTTGCGCAAACGCCTGGCGCACGCTGACGGGTTTGCGCGCATCGTCGCTGCGCCGCGCAAAGCCTTTCAGTTGCGAGGTGACATAGCCGAGCCGCTTGACGAGGTCGGAAATCGTCGACAGATTGTCGAGCGCGTCATCGATCTGGCCGCGTGCCAAAAACACCTTGGCATTGTCGGAAAACGTCTGCAGGGCGGCCAGCGGCTGGTTCAGCTCGTGCGTGACGCCGGCCGCCATCTGGCCGATGGCCGCCAGCTTGCCGCTTTGCACCAGTTCCGCCTGGGCATAGCGCAAGGTCTGCTCGGCCCGCTCACGCTCGGCCACTTCCGCCTGCAGGCGGCCATTCGCGTGCACCAGGTCGGCCGTGCGCTGCTCGACCTTGATTTCCAGCTGTTCATAGGCGCGCGCCAGGGTTTGCTGCGCATTGAGTTTGTCGGCGATGCGGCGCCGGCGCTGGCGCGCATACATCAGAGCCAGCAGCAGCAAGGCCCAGCCCAGCGCGGCGGCCATCGCTGCGTTGCGCGCCGCCTCGTTGACCTGGTCGAGTTCGGCCAGCACGGTGATTTGCCATTGCAGCGGGCCAAGAGCGCGGTTCACGGCCAGATAGTCCACTTTGTCGGCGCTGCCGGACAGGGCCGGCGTGTCGCCCGACTGCTGGCGCTCCAGGGTCATCACGCTGGCGCCGTCGGCGAACTGGCGCAGCACCTTGTGCGGCAAAATGGGCAGGTTTTCCTGCAGGAACTGGCGTTGTGCGCTGATATCGTTCTTCGCGGCCGGCGACAGCGGGGCCAGGGTCTTGAACTTGAAGGCGGGTGTGGTGGCCAGGATGATCACGCCATTCGCATCCTTGACCCAGATCTGTTCGCCCGCACCGGGCGTGCGCCACGATTGCTCGATCCAGTCCAGGTTGACCTTGGCGGCGACGACGCCGATGATGCGCCCGTCGCGCAGCACGGGCTGCGAAATGAAATAGCCGGCCTCGAAGGTGGAAAAACCGATGCCGTAGAAGCGGCCGATGCCGCCCGCGATGGAATTCTTGAAATACGGACGGAAGCCGTAGTTGACGCCCACGTAGGAACTGCGGTCTTGCCAGTTGCTCGATGCCAGGGTCGTGCCCTTGTCGTCGAGCACGTAGACGGCAAAGGCGCCCGCGCGGCGGTTCATGTCGACCAGGTAGGCGTTGATCTGCGTGACTTTGTCGGCGCTGGGCTGTTCCAGCAATTGCGCCACGGCATCGCTCTGGGCCACGGCCAGGGGCAGGAATTCGTATTTATTCAGGGCGCCGCCGATGGACGCCGCATACAGTTCCGCGCGCGAATCCAAGGTGCGGTGCAATTCATCGAGCTGGCGCTGCTTGACCCAGGCATACGACGCCCACGTCAGCAAGACCAGTGACCCCACGGCCAGCAGGGGGGCGAGCGCGGGTCTCAGGGTCCATTTGCCGAATGCCATGGTGCTCCGTGTGTTTGTTTGTTCAGATGTAACCCCAAAGCGAAGGACTGGGGTCGGACCCTCAGGGTCCGACCCCGGCCGTTGCGGTTGGGTCAGGCAACACTAATCTGCAGTGCTGGCCATCGTTTCCGCATTGTGATGACGCTGCTGCTCTTCCATTACCATCTCGCCCAGCATGCGCTTGAGGTGGTTGAACTCGGGGGCGCTCGGGTCGCGTGGGCGGGGCAGGTCGATGGCCACGTCGCGCTTGATGGTGCCGGGACGGTAGGTCATGACGATGGTGCGGTCGGCCAGGTAGACCGATTCCTCGATCGAGTGCGTGACGAAGACGATGGTGGTGCCGAAGACTTTCCAGATTTTCAGCAATTCATCTTGCAGGTTGCGCCGCGTCAAGGCATCCAGCGCGCCGAACGGTTCATCCATCAGCATGATGGGCGAATCGAGGGCCAGCACGCGGGCGATGGCCACGCGCTGGCGCATGCCGCCGGACAAGTCTTTCGGGTAGCGGGCACGGAATTCCGTCAAGCCCAGCATGCTCAGCAGCATGTCGACCCGTTCCTTGATCTCGGCTGGCGTCTTGCCGGCGATTTCCAGGCCGAAAGCGATATTGCTCTCGATGGTCATCCACGGGAACAGCGCGTATTCCTGGAATACCATGCCGCGGTCGGGACCGGGCTCGGTGATCAGCTTGCCGCCGGCCAGGATCTGGCCCGACGTGGGCTGCGAGAAGCCGGCGATGGCATTGAGCAGGGTCGACTTGCCGCAGCCGGACGGCCCCAGCAGGCAGATGAACTCGCCGCTGGCGATTTCCAGGTTGATGTCCTTCAGGGCGATGACGTCGGCGCCGCCCGTGGTGAAGATTTTATTGACTGCATTGATATTGATCGTGGTCATGACCGTTCCTCTCAGTGTTCCAGGCCGCGGTGCCACTGCAGCAAATGATTATTCAGGGCATTCATGGCCATATCGATGGCCAGGCCGAACAGGCCGATGGTAAACATGCCGGCGATAATCTTGTCAGACCAGAAGTATTCGCGCGCTTCCAGGATGCGGAAACCGAGGCCGCTGTTGACGGCGATCATTTCCGCCACGATCACGACGATGAAGGCCGTGCCCATGCCGATGCGCGCGCCGGCCAGGATATACGGCGTGGCCGCCGGCAGGATGACGCGGCGGAACATCGTCATCTGGCTGGCGCCCAGGTTGCGCGCGGCGCGGATGTAGATGCCGTCGACCTGGCGCACGCCGGCGATGGTATTCATCAGCACGGGGAAGAAGGAACCGATGCTGATCAGGAAGAAGGCGGGCGGGTTGCCCAGGCCGAACCACAAGATCGCCAGCGGGATGTAGGCGATCGGCGGAATCGGGCGCAGCACCTGCACCAGCGGGTCGAACAGTTTATAGATGGTCTTGTTGGTGCCCATCAGCAAGCCCAGCGGCAAGGCCAGGCCGGCGCCGATGGCGAAGCCGCCCAGCACGCGCGACAGGCTGGCCCAGGCGTCATGCGGCAATTCGCCGGAGAACATCCACACCAGGTAATTGCCCGCCTCGGGCGTGTACGCTTGCATGGGAATCAGGTATTCATACCATTTCACCAGCACGGCCACGGGCGAGGGCAGGATTTGCGGATTGATCCAGCCGAACGTGGACAGCGCCTGCCAGAACAGCAACACGACCACGGGCACGATGGCACCGTGCGCGAAGCGTTTCATCATTTGAATATTCATCGTGACACTTTCAGATTAACGAGGTGCGTAGGTTTTCTTGGCTTTTTCCAGCAGGTCCAGCTTGACCCAGTCCTTGGCGGCAGGCGGCTTGGCCATGCGGCCCACGCCGAATTTCACCATGTAGTCGGTGGTCAGCTGCACGTGGCTCTGCGTGATGTCTTCCGTGAAGATGGCGTTGTCGATGGCATCGCGGTAATCCTCGGACGTGATCTGATTCTTGAACATCGATTCGCGCACGTATTTTTCCGCCAGTTTCGGGTCGGCCAAAAACGCCCGCGTGGCGGCGACGAAGCAATCCATGAAGCGCTGGGCCACGGCCGGCTTTTCCTTGTACATTTTTTCCGTCATCACGAGGGCGCGCACGGGCTCGCCCAGCGGCGTGTCGTAGGGCTTGATGATGGCCGAACCGTATTTCTTGTGGATCGCCTGCGTGGAGTAGGGCTCGGACTGGCTCATGGCGTCGATATCCTTGGTCAGCAGCGCCTGGTTCAGGTCCGGGTAGCCCATGTACAAAATTTGCACGTCCTTGCCCGGCTTGTCGGACCAGGTCAGCTTGGCCTTGGTGAGTTCGGCAAACAGCAGGATTTCCTGCGGGCCGCCGCGCGTGACGCCGACTTTCTTGCCTTTCAGGTCGGCAATGCCCTTGATATTCAGGTCGGGACGCCCGACGATCTGCACGCCGCCCTTGGCGAAGCCGCCCACCAGGTACACGGGCAAGCCCGTGGCGCGGCCCGTGATGGCCGCTTCCAGCGCGCTGGCGGAGACGTCGATTTCGCCAGCGATCATGGCCGGCACGATGTCGAGGCCCTTGGCGAAGATGCGTTCCTCGATTTTCAGGTCGTATTTGGGCGCGATTTCCTTCATGTAGGCAACGGCGCCGTAATGGGCGAATTTCAGGTTGCCCAGGCGAACCAGGTCGGCCGCGTGGACGGCGAGCGGGAATTGCGCGGCCAGTGCGACGGCCACGGCCAGTGCCTTGGTGTTCAGGAAGGACGAGATACGGAAGGTGCTTGCCATGCTGTTGTCTCCAAAAAAGGTAGATGGTTTTTATATTGGGTCAGGCTGCCGCTCTGATGGCGGTTATGAAAATATAAAAGCATCTTCCGTGCCAGTGGAGCGCATTTTGGCGTTTATTGCAAGTGATTGTTTATAAAGGTTTAATTTGATTCTATTGAAAATGGGAAATATCGATATTCCGTCTTTCCGCACGGCGAGGGGAAAACTTGTGCGGATTGCCGCATTCCGGGCGCTGCGCATGCGGGACGGCATGCGGGTGAACCTTCACGGCGTGGCCGACTCCAATCGTAAAAAAACGCGTTGCAAACAGGCTGGCAACGCGTAACTCCCCCGTGGAGTAGGGGCGGCGCCGCGCGGGCGCCTGATCGATCGCCGGCTGGCGGGTTTATTTCGGCGCCGTGGTGGGCGGCAGTGCCGGCGCGGTGGCCGGATCGGTCAGTGGCGCGGGCGGCGTGACGTGGCCGGGACCCGTTTCCGGTACGGCTGGCGTGACGGGGGCGGGCATCACTTGTGGCGCGGACGTGGGGTTGGGCGCCGTTTCGGGTAGTGGCGCATCTGCCGGTTTTTTACAGGCGGACAGGGTGACGAGCAAGGCGGCGGCCAACAGGGCAGGCATTTTCATGATGTTTCCTTTGCAAGAGTTGAAGTATCGCGAAGCTTGAATTTATTGCAATGGAGCTTCCGCTTCTGTTCGCTATTTCACTTTGCGCCATGAATGGGAGCGCAGAGGGGGAAGTGCAGTGCTTTTAGATGTCATTTTGAGATGCCGCGAGAGAAAGAATTCACTAGGGCAATATTTTTCACTTTCTTGCTTCTAATGTTCGTTAACGCACAGACCAGGGAAGAGCAGGGTGGCATTCTATGTCCAGACGCTCAGGATTCGTGGTGTTCTGGTATAAAAATTGCCAAGAACTTAACAATCCGGGCTACCGGCAATCGTTTAAAAGGAGTATTCAAATGCATGCAATGACTCAGTCTCACGTGAAGAGCGAATTAAAGGCAGCGCACCAGGAACTTCGTAGCCCCGAAAAAGGCTCGCAAATGGTAGAGCGCGCAGCACCCATCCCCCCGGAGCGCCTGAATCCCATTTCCATGGCACCGATCGAGCGCGTGCGTTCGACGTCGGCCACCCTGCGCCGCATCGAAAACATGCAAAAACTGATCGGCGAATTGTCGCTGCACGAGATGCTGGCCGATGAAATCGCCTGGTTCCTCAAGTTTTCGCCATCGGGCGCCCGCAAATACATCCGCGACTTGCGCGAAGCGGGCGTGATCGAATTGGCTCGCTACATCGAAGGCACCGCCACCTACCTGGGCAAGGCAGTGTACCAGCTGACGCCGGACCCTGAGCGCGTGCGCGCCTTCCTGGCCGCCATCGTCCAGCCGAAACGCGAAGGCGCGCCACCGCGCAAGGACCGTCCCGGCCTGCGCGAGCAAAGCATGGCAGGCAGCGGTCGTCACTTCCACATCCTGGCCGATGACACGCATTACGCCATCCGCGTCAACCGCGGTCCCGTGACGCGCGATCCGCTGGTGGCGGCATTGTTTGGCGCGCCGCAGCAAAAATCGGCCGAGTAAAACCTATCGGTTTTGTCAGGCGTTGTGACGTTGTAATGAAAGCCGGGTTACGCCCCGGCTTTTGGCGTTGAAGCTCGCCCTTTGATCCTGGCGGATTGAAAAGATGTTAATCAACCCCATGTGGGCTGGACTGCCCGCCCGTTCCGATGCGGGTTCATTCGAAGGAGCTTGTCCTTGTCTGCCTACACCGTCTCCCTTGGCCTGATTGCCATCGCTGTCCTGAAACGGGCCGCCGCATGAATCCGCTGCTGTGGATCGCCCTCGTCACGGCCGCCATCGTCTTGTCGCTGTGGTTTCCCCGCTGGCGCTTGAAGCGGGCCTTGGCCCGGCCCTTGCCGGCCGAAGGCCTGGCCGTGCTGGAAAAGAATATTCCCGTGTATCCCCGCATGCCGGCCCCGCTGCAGGAGCAGTTGCGTCGTCTCGTCGTGCAATTCCTGTACCAGAAGAAATTTGTCGGCTGCGGCGGCCTGGAGATCACGGACGAGATGCGCTATACCATCGCCGGCCAGGCCTGTTTGCTGCTGCTCAATCGCCAGACGCAGGTGTATCCCGAACTCGACACCATCCTCGTGTATCCCACGGAATTCATCGTCACGCGCAATGAAGTGGGACCGGGCGGCGTGGTCACGCCATCGGCCAACGGTTTATTGGGCGAGTCCTGGGGCGACGGCCGCGTGGTGCTGGCCTGGGATCACGTGCAGCGGGGCGCGGCCGACTGGACCGATGGCCACAATGTGGTGCTGCATGAATTCGCCCACCAGCTCGACAGCGAATCGGGCGCCGCGAATGGCGCGCCGTACCTGCCCAGCGTGTCGAGCTACCGCAGCTGGGCCACCGTGCTGTCGCGCGACTTCGACAACCTGCGCCATGACGCCATGCTCCAGCAGCAAAGCGTGATGGACCATTACGGCGCCACGAATCCCGCCGAATTCTTTGCCGTGGCCACGGAAACCTTCTTTGAAAAGCCATACCAGATGGCCGAGCACCACGCAGAACTGTATGCGCAATTCTTGCAGTACTACAAGGTCGACCCGCGCGACTGGATGGCGCCACCGGTGGAACCCGAACACATGGCCTCGCCATTTCCCAACTTTGCCCGGCACTGGTAAGCGGGGACTTCAGCCCAGCAGCCGTTGTTTCAGCGCGGGATAGCTGCTGCGCGAGACGGGGATGCCCGTGCTGGTCTGCGTGTCGAGCGCGTATTTGCCGCCCGCGCCGATCTGCAGCCGCTTGAAGCCCAGGCTGTTGACGATGTAGGAGCGGTGCACGCGCAGGAAGTGGGGCGGCAGCAGGGCCATGAGCTTGTCGATAGGCAAGTCATGAAAGCACTGTTCGCCGCTGCGCAGCACGATGTTGCTGTAGTGGCCATCGGCTTGCACGTAGTCGATCTCGGCCATGGTGATCCATTCCAGCGCGCCCCGTTTCTTGACGGCCAGCGAGGCCGCTTGCGTCTGTCGTTCCGTATAGCGCTGCAGCGCCTTGTGCAGCCGTTCGCGGCTGAAAGGCTTGGCAACGAAGTCGAGCACGCCAAACTCGAAGGCCGTGATCGAGCGTTCCGCATGGGCCGAGATGATGATGGTCTGCAACGGGGCCTTTTTGACCAGGCGCAGCAGGTCATAGCCGTCCGCGCCGTGCAAATTCAAATCCAGCAGCAGCAAGTGGACCTGCTCTTGGCCCTGCTCCTGCGCCAGGGCGGCCAGGGCTTGCGGCACATTGTCATGCAGCGCCAGCGCCGTCAGGCGCGCGCCGAAATGTGCGCGCACCTCGCGTTCCAGGCCTTGCGCGATCAACGGTTCATCTTCCAGTATCAACACATTCATGGCGCCGCCGGCAAGGTAAAGGTGAGACGCCAGCCTGCCTGATGCTGTTCGCTGGCATAGTGGGCCGCATCGCCGAACACGGCGTGCAGGCTGGCGCGGATGTACTGTTCGCCCACGCCGCCGCCCGCATGGGCGCGCGCTTCGCCTTCGGGCAGGACCAGGGTGAGCACTTGCGTTTGCGCAAGCCTGGCGCTGTGCAGCACGAAGTGGGCGCCGTGGCGGTAGCGGTTGTGGCTGAACGCATTTTCCAGTGCCGTCAGCAGGATGGCAGGCGGAACGGTGACGCCCGCCGCCTCGCCATCGAGCTGCAAACGGCACGGCTGCTGCAGCCGCGTGCTCATGATGCTCAGGTAATTCTCGCACAGGGCCAGTTCCTGCGTCAGGGCAATGCTCGGTTGTTGCGCAAACTCGTTGAGCATGCGCAACTCGGTGCCCAGTGCCTCGACGAAGGTTTCGGCCGCCTGCGGCGATTGCGCATTGAGTTCGCCGATCAGGCTGAGGGAATTCATCAGGAAATGCGGCTGCATGCTTTTGCGCAAGAGCTGGGTTTCCAGCTGCCGGGCGCGCGCCGCCTTGCCGCGTTCGCTCAACAGCTGCGCCAGCAGTTGCGCGCACAGGGGCAGCAGCAAGAAGCACACGACGAGGGCGAAACCGCCTTCGGCAAACTGGCTGCCCGTCAGCAGGAACAGGGCGCACGAAGCCAGCGCGATCAAGGTGCCGCCGCGGCTGCCCGGCAAGCGGCGCCACAGGGCGCCCAGGTTCAGCAGCAGGCTCGCTGCCAGGCCCGTTAAAAACATCAGCCAGCAGCGCGTGTCGAAATGCGCGGGCAGCGCGCCGGCCAGCGCGACGCACGCCAGCAACACCACCGCCGCCAGCGGCCAGCGGGGCAGGCGCCAGGCCGTATAAAAATACAGGGGCAGCAGGGCGGAAAACAGCCAGGTCAGGGCGCTGACGGCGTACAGGCGCGGCAAGTGCCAGGGGTAGGCGTAGCCGGTCACGCTGCGCCAGAGTTCCACCACCAGCAGCAGCGCCGCCACCAGGCACAGCGCGGCAAACATGGCCCAGTGCCGCTGCCGCTGATACAGCACCGTCAAGGCGAGGAAGAGCAGGGCGACGGCGCCCAGCGCCCCGGCCAGCAGCAGCGGCGGCAGCCGGTGCCAGGCCAGCGCCGCGCGGTAGTCTTGCCGGTCGACCAGATACAGCGCATAGAATGGCGACGCCAGGCGGGCCGGCGCCTGCTGCGTCGACAGCAGCAGACGCAGATGGTGCTTGCCGACGGTCAATTGCTGTGGCGTCAGGTGGATGGCGAAATCGATGTCGCCCGCGCGCTCCCCGCTGGCCTGGCGGGCCGGTTGGCCATTACTGCCGATCAAGTGGCCATCCAGCCACAGCTCGCTGGAAGCCAGCGCCGACAGCACCAGCAGCTGCGTCGACGTCGGCGTGGCGGCCAGGGTGACAGCGCGCTCGACGCACAGCAGCTGTCCCGGCCGGAGCAACTGGTGCAGCGCGGCGGCGGGCGCGGCGGCACTGGCGCCGCAGGCGCGCCAGCCCTCGTCCAGCGATAGCCGGTCCATGCCCATGGCGAAACAGGGCAAGGCCAGGCAGCAAGCGAGGCAGTACCGCAGCAGGTAGCGGAAGAGGGAGGACATGGCGGGCATTGTAGCTGCTCATTTGCCAACCCTTTGCAACATTTTCATCAACTTCGGTGCCATTCGTGCGAGCCACGTGCATTTCGTGCACGGCCCGCCAAAAGTGTGTAAAAGACACTTACCATGCGTCAGCGCCGTGCTGTGCACATGGCCCTTACCATGGAATAATGACTATGCAAAGCAGCAAATACTACGCTTTCGCCGGCGCGCTGGCGCTGTTCTGCGGCGCGGCGCAGGCCGCCTCCGCTCCCGCTGTTGTTCCCGCTCCTGCGCTGGCCGCGCGCCTGGCGGACTTCGACGGCTGGGTTGCCCGGCGCATGGGCACGCAGCGCATCCCGGGCGTCACCATCGGTTTCAGCCAGGGCGAGGTGGAATGGGTAAAAGGCTATGGCTATGCGGACCTGGAAAACCGCGTGCCGGCCACGGCCCGCTCCAGCTACCGGCTGGCGTCCGTTACCAAGCCCATGACGGCGGTGGCCATTTTGCAACTGGTGGAACAGGGCAAGGTCGACCTCGACGCGCCCGTGCAAACCTATGTGCCGTATTTCCCCGTCAAAGCGTTTCCCGTGACGGTGCGCCAGCTGCTGGGCCACCTGGGCGGCATCGATGCCTACCGCGACAGCAAGGCGGAACAGCATTTCAAGGAGCACAAGGATACGCGCCAGTCCATCGCCGTCTTCGAGCAGTTCGACCTGATCGCCGAACCGGGCACGCGCTTCCGCTACACCAGCTATGGCTATAACCTGCTGGGCGCCGTCATCGAGGGCGTTTCTGGTGAAAGCTATGGCGGCTACATGCGGCGCCACGTATGGGGGCCGCTGGGCATGGACACCATCGTGATGGACGACCCGGACGCCGTGATCGCCCACCGCGTGCGCGGCTACCGGCTCGACGGCCAGACCTTGAAAAACGCGGAATTCGTCGACATCAGCAGCCGCTTTTCCGCCGGCGGTACGCGCGCCAGCGTGCCCGACATGCTGGCGTTCGGCAGGGGCGTCCATGCAGGCAAGATACTGTCGGCGGCCAGCGTGGCCGCCATGGTGCAGCCGATGGCCACGCGCGCGGGCCGCTTGACGGACTATGGCATGGGCTGGGAAGTCCTCCCGACGGGCGGGCGCTATGCCATCGCCCATAGCGGCCAGCAGCCGGAAACCGTCACCTATCTGTATAGCTTTCCCTCGCGCAAACTGACCCTTGCCGTCGCCGCCAATCTCGAGCGCATCAATCCGGAAGCGTTCGTGCAGCGCCTGTTCGAAGTGGTCACGGGCGAGCCGTGGCAGTTGCACACGTATATCGCCGATGCGGGCGCGCAGCGCGCTTACCAGGTGGCGCAAGGCATGTTCGAGGAGGGCAGGGCCTATGCCGAGCGCACGGATCAAACGTATGCCGATGCGGCGGCCACGCGAGTAGCCTTTACCCAAATCAACGGGCAAGCGCTGACGCCCGATGCCACGGCGGCGCGCGCCTACATCGAAGCGGCCCGCCATCCCGCAGGCGGCCGCGTTTTCCTGGCGGCCGGCGCCAGCATGGCCGGGGCGCTGCGCCGGTCGGGCGTCGACCTGAACACTTACTCGCGCGGCGGTGCGCTGGCGTTTGCGCGCGACTATATTCTGTTGTCACAAGGCACAAAGGCGGGCGCCTTGCCCCGCTTCGCCCCCGCCTTCGAGCAAGCCATCGTGACCCTGGCCGCCAGCTGGGACCACACGGTCGCCATCGCCTGGCCGATGGGGCCTGTGCGCATTCCTGAGCTGGATAGGAAGCTGCGCGCCGCTTTCCTCGGCCAGCGCGCGTATCCCGATTTCGTGTCCGAGCTGCAGGAGCTGGCGCAAGCGTCGGCCGCGCGCGGCGAGACCGAGGCGGCGCTGGCGGCCAGCCGCCTGGCCGTGGAACTGTATCCGCTCAGCGACGGCGCGCATGCGCTGCAAGGCTTGACCTTGCTGCGCGCCGGCAAGACGGAGCCTGCCCTTGCCGCCCTGCGCCTAGCGCTGGCCCGCGATCCGCTGGGCGCGGCCAGTCCGGCGGCGCTGAACCTGGAAGCCTACCGTTTGAAAGGCAGCGGCGCCGTGGCGCAAGGCATGGCCGTGCTGCAGGCGGCCGTGAGCCTGCATCCGCAGAACGCGAATCTGCACGATAGTCTGGCCGAGTTTTATGTGGAGCAAGGCTTGCGTCCGCAGGCGGTGGCAGCCTATCGCCAGGCGCTGCAGCTCGACCCCAGCTATCCGGGCGCCGAGGGGGCCAAGGCGGCGATCATCCGCCTTAGATGAATTCTTTATAAGCAAGGCTGAAAAGATTCCTTTTTGGAAATATGGGCGCTGCGGTCTAATGGCGGCATTCATTATCCACCAGAGGAATCCCATGCAGACCCGCCTTTATTTCGCCGCCCTGTTATTGACCAGCATCGCTTTCACGCAGGTGGCGCAAGCGGACCAGCTGGCAGCCATCAAGGCGAAAGGCGAGCTGGTCTGCGGCACCCTGGGCACGGACGAACCAAACAGTTTCATCGACGCCAAGTCGCGCCAGCTGGTCGGCTATGAAGTGGACCTGTGCCGCGCCATCGCCCAGGGCCTGGGCGTCAAACCAGTCGTGAAACAGCTGGCCGTGGCTGCCCGCATTCCCGAACTGCAGCAGGGCCGCATCGATATCCTGACGGCATCCTTGACGCACAACAAGGAGCGCGAAGCGCTGATCGATTTCTCGCTGTCCACGTTCTACACGGGCCAGCGCGTGCTGGTCAAAAAAAGCAGCAATATCACGACGGTCGCCGGCCTGGCCGGCAAGAAAGTGCTGACCGTCAAGGGCGGCACGCAGGAACCGAATCTCCGCAAGGCCGTGCCCGGCGTGGAGGTGGTGACGTTCGAGACGGCGGGCCAGGCGTATCTGGGCTTGCAGCAAGGCAAGGGCATTGGCTATGTCGACGATGAGGTCTCGCTGCTGAACAACTACGCCAAGCTGGGCGCCGCGCAAAACGATTACCTTGTGCTGCCGCAAAACATCAGCCAGGAAGTATTTGCCTTCGGCATCCGCAAGGGCGAGACGGGCGTGAAAACGGCCGTCGACCAGGTGCTGCGTGGACTGGAAAAATCGGGCGAGGCGGAAAAACTGTTTTTCAAATGGTATGGCCCGACGAGCAATGTGAAGTTCCAGAAACGCACATTTAAAATTGAATCGGACAAGATCGACGCCTGAACCTTGCCTGACGCTTCCACATGTTTGATCTGAACTTTTTGCTGTCCGGCGACTACCGTGACTGGCTGGTCTCCGGCTTGCTGCTGTCCCTGCAACTGATGGGCATCACCTTGTTGCTGGCTTTGCCGCTGGCGTGCGGCGTGGCCATGCTGCGCCTCGCGCCGTCGCGCCTGCTCAACGGCCTGGGCGCCGCGTACGTCGAGCTGATCCGCAACGTGCCCTTGCTGGCCCACTTCCTGTTCTGGTATTTCGGCGCGCCCGAACTGTTGCCCGACTCTTGGAAGGAGCGCTTGTATGCCGGCAATATCGAAGCGGCCAGCGCCATCGCGGCCCTGACTTTATATACGGCCGCCTACATGGCGGAAGACATCCGCAGTGGCATCCGCGCCATTCCCGCACAGCAATTCGAGGCGGGCCGGGCGCTGGGTTTGAGTTTTCTCGCCACCATGCGCCTGTGCATCGTGCCGCAGGCGCTGCGGCTGGCCGCGCCGCCGCTGCTGTCGCAAACCCTGACCCTGTGGCAAAACACCAGCATCGCCACCGTCATCGGCGTGGCCGAGCTGATGTACCAGACGCAACGCGTGGAAGCGGCCTCGTTCCGCAGCGTCGAGGCGTTCGTCTTCGCCAGCGCGGCTTACCTGGCCGTCTCGCTGCTGATCGCCGGCCTGGCGGCCGTGCTGCAAAGGAAGGTGTCCTGATGCTGGAACTCCTCCACGATTACTGGCTGTATTTTCTTGTGGGCCGCTATCCCGAGGGACCGCTGGGCGGCCTGGCGCTGACGGTCGTGCTGGCCAGCCTGGCGCTGGTGCTCAGCCTGCCGTTCGGCTTGCTGCTGGGGCTGGCGCGCCTGAGTCCCTGGCGCCTGCTGCGCTGGCCCGTCGCCGCGCTGATCCACGTGGTGCGGGGCATCCCCTTGCTGCTCGTCATCTTCTGGGCGTATTTCTTCTTGCCCAGCATCACCGGGCATGAAAGCGGGCAATTCGGCACCATGCTGACGGCCCTCGTCATCTTCGACGGCATTTATCTGGCCGAGATCGTGCGCGCCGGCGTGCAAGCCGTGCCCACGGGCCAGGTGGAGGCGGCCCGTTCGCTGGGCTTGAACTATCTGGACAGCATGCGCTCAGTGGTGCTGCCGCAGGCGCTGCGCCACATGCTGCCGTCCTTGGTGAACCAGTTCGTCTCGACCATCAAGGAAACCTCGCTCGGTTATATCATCGGCCTGGCCGAAGTGTCGTTCATCGCCTCGCAAGTCAATGGCCTGGTGCTGACCAAGCCCGTGCAAGTGTATTTTTTGCTGGGCATGACGTACTTTGTTTTATGTTTCAGCCTGTCGCGCGCTGCCTTCTGGCTTGAGCGGCGCCAGGCGCGTCTTTTGAAAGCGGCAGCATGATCACCTTTGACAACGTCAACAAATACTATGGCGACTATCACGCCTTGAGCGGCATCAATGAACACGTCGCCAAGGGCGAGGTGCTGGTCGTGTGCGGGCCGTCCGGTTCCGGCAAGTCGACCCTGATCCGCACCATCAACCGCCTGGAGGCGATCGCTTCGGGCCGCATCACGGTGGCGGGCCAGGATATTTATGCGCCGGGGCTGGAAGTGAATGCCTTCCGCTCGCACATCGGTTTTGTATTCCAGCAATTCAACCTGTTTCCCCATTTATCGGTGCTGGACAATTGTGCGCTGGCGCCGCAGCGCTTGCGCGGCCTGACCCGGCGCGAAGCCGAGGAACGGGCGCTGGCCCTGCTGGAACGGGTGGGGCTGGCGCACAAGGCGCGCGCCATGCCGGCGGCCTTGTCGGGCGGCCAGCAGCAGCGCGTGGCGATCGCCCGCGCGCTGGCCATGCAGCCGCCGCTGATGCTGTTCGACGAGCCGACCAGCGCACTGGACCCGGAAATGGTGGGCGAGGTGCTGCAAGTGATGCGCGACCTGGCGCAGGGCGGCATGACGATGGTGTGCGTGACGCACGAGATGGGCTTTGCGCGCGAAGTGGCGGACCGCGTCTGGTTCATGGATCACGGCCACGTGCTGGAGCGGGCCACGCCCGAGGATTTCTTTGCGCGGCCGCAACATGCGCGCGCACAACAATTCCTGTCCGATATACGCAGCCCGTTTGGCGTATCCGCATGATTGAGCACATGAGTGGGCGTGAGTGAGCGGCTGTGTGCGTAATCGAACGGTATTTCGCGGTGCTCAGGCGCACGCTGGAACGGTGGCGCACGGTGCGCCCGCAGCCGACCAGGAGGGCCGTATCATGTCACGCATCATCGCAGGTCATTTTCAGTTGCAGGAACAGATAGACGCCGCGCGCGCCGCCCTGAACCAGGCGGGTTTTTCCGACAGCCGCATCAGCGCCTTCTTTGTCAACCAGCCGGGGCAGCACGACTTGCACGCGCTCGGCGGCGACCGCGACATCTCGCCCGGCGCCAAAGAGACGCCGGAAGGCGTGGTGGAAGGCGTGGCCGTCGGGGCCGCCGTGGGTGCGGGCATCGGCGCGGCCACCACCCTGGCGACGGGGCCGCTCGGTCCCGTCGTCGGCGCGCTGGTGGGCGCCCACGTGGGCTCGCTCTACAGTTTCAATAAAATGAAGGAGGCGGGCGAGTCCGAAAAACATGGCGAAAACAATGGCGAAAACCGCCGCCAGCCACGCCATCCTGGCATGCTGATCGCCGTCGCGCTGGGCGGCCTCGACGAGCGCGAACGGGCGCTCGAGGCGCTGCACCGGCTGGGCGCCGAGCATATCGAGGAAGCGGAAGGCACGATCGCCAATGGCGACTGGCATGATTTCGACCCGCTCAGCATTCCCGTGCTGGTGGCGTGAACCGGCGCGCCCGCCGCGCAACATGCATAAATGCCGCGCTGCATGCAATTTTAGGTATGATACTTGTTAGTATTGGTAATTATTGGTAAACAATGCCGACAGGGATAGTTTCCGCGCGCCCGTAGTGACACTGGACCAAGGTGACTGCCTGTAGTACTTGCCTCGCATGCTAACGAGTATGAATAGGAGGGCGCGTCATGACACAGGCATGGTTCATTCTGACACGGGCCGATGGGCGCGACATCTGCGCGCCCTCGCCGGCACAGCTGGCCGATGCGCTGGCCGAGGTCTACCGCGGCGCCACACCGGACGGCAGCCCGGCCGCCGTCTTGTTGCGCTTTGGCTACGACGACGGCTTGATGTATCAGGTCGAGGTCGCTAGCGGAGGCGAAGTCACTTTCGAGGAATGGTCGGACCGCGATTGCGAAATCGCCCTGGCCAGTCCGCGCCATATGTCGGCCCTGCCGCAGGGCGACGCGCTGCAGCTGTGGCAGTGGCTGGCGCAGCGCCAGGTGGCGAAGATCCGCAGCCAGCCCTGGCAGGGCGGCTAGTCCGCCGTTCGCAACAGGCCTTAGTGCGCCATCAGCACGGGAATCGTCATGCTCTGCAAAATCGTGCGCGTGACGCCGCCCAGGATGGTTTCGCGCAGGCGCGAATGGCCATACGCTCCCATCACCAGCAAGTCGGCCGACAGGTCGGCGGCCTGCGACAGCAGCGCTTCGCCGATATCGCCGCGCCGCACGCCGCCGCCATCGAGCAGATGCAGCCGCGCTTCCACGCCGTGGCGCGCCAGGTAGTGCGTCAGCTCGGCGCCCGGCTGTTCGCCGTGCTCGGCGGCATGCACCTGGGCATCGAAGATGGCGACGTGGACTTGTCCGGCGCGCTGCAGCAGAGGCAGGGCGGCGCTCACGGCGCGGCTCGCTTCCTTGCTGGCGTTCCAGGAAATGAGCACATTGCGCGCGGCCGCCGGCGGCGACAGCAGGGGCAGCGGCGGCGCATATGGCACGATCAGCACGGGGCGGCCAGAATGCAGCAGCACATAGGCGGGAAAGTCGCGCATCACGGACGGCGATTTATCCTTGGCATTGTATTGGCTGATGACGACCAGGTCCGCATAGCGGGCCAGCAGGCTGATGCCGCCCGCCGCCTCGTCGTCGAGCACGCGCTGTTCGAACGAGGCGACGCCGGCCGCGCGCACCTGTTGCTCGAAACCGTCGAGAGCGCGCGTCGCCCGTTCGCGCAGGAAGTTCAGATGCAAGCTCAGGTTCGGGTCGGCATCGAGGTCGGGCTGGTTCTGGTACAGCAGGCGCGACACGCCCGTCAGCGCCACGCCCGTCAGGTGGCCGCCGCATGCCTGGGCGATGCTGGCTGCCGCTTCGATGCGGGCGGCGCGCCCGGCGCTGTCGTCGATGTGGAGCAATACGGTTTTATATGTCATGGCCTGTCCTCTCGCTGTGCGGTAGCGGCCATTCTGGCACAGTCCGGGGTGCCGGGCGCGCACGACTGCATCAGGCTGAGCGCTTGATCTGGCGCAAAGCCGACAAGAAAAACTGCTCCTACACTTGATCCCACGCAGAACAACCATAACAAGCGGGGAGAGACAGCAATGAAGGAACAAAAGGTAGCACTGGTCACGGGCGGCATGGGCGGCCTGGGCACGGCCTTGTGCCGCCGCCTGCATGCGGCGGGCTTTGCCGTCGTGGCGGCGCATACGCCGGGCAATGCGCGCGTGGCCAGCTGGCTCGACGAGCAACAGGCGCAGCAGTATTATTTTCACCCGCTGGCCATCGACGTGAGCGATTTCGCTGCCTGCAGCGAAGCCGTGGCAAGCGTGCTGGCGCAGTTCGGCCGCATCGACGTGCTGGTCAACAATGCCGGCATCACGCGCGACCAGAGCATGCGGAAGATGGAATTGGCGCACTGGGCCGAGGTCATGCGCACCAATCTCGACAGCCTGTTCAACATGAGCAAGCAGGTGCTGGAACCCATGCTGGAAAAAAAATGGGGTCGCATCATCAATATCTCGTCCGTGAATGGCCAGAAGGGTGCGTTTGGCCAGTGCAACTATGCGGCCGCCAAGGCGGGCGTGCATGGCTTCAGCAAGGCGCTGGCGCTGGAAGTGGCCCGCCACGGCATCACCGTCAACACGGTCTCGCCCGGCTACCTGCGCACGCAGATGGTGACGGCCGTGCCGGCCGATATCCTGGAAACGAAGATCCTGCCGCAGATTCCCCTGGGCCGCCTGGGCGAGCCGGACGAGGTAGCGGCCCTGGTGGCTTACCTGGCGTCCGACGAGGCGGCGTTCGTCACGGGCGCGAACATCGCCATCAATGGCGGACAGCACATGAGCTAACCAAGGTACAGCTGGACACTTGAAGCAGGGCAATGGCAGTAGAGGAGACCCGTCCACCCAGCCGGCACGCACGATGCTGGCGGAGGACGACAGGCAACATGGTAGTCACGCTGGAAAACAGGGGGCAGGGCAGCGATGCCTTGCCCTTTGTTGTTGCGCCGCCGTCATGCTCGCGTCATGCCGCGCCGCGCCGGGCTTTTTCCAGCCGCGTCTGGCAATCGATGCACAGGCGCGCTTCGGGGCGCGCGTTCAGGCGCGACAGGCCGATGGCTTCGCCGCAGTTGTCGCACAGGCCGTAGCTGCCATCGGCAAACTTGGCCAGCGCGTGCCGGATGATGGCCAGCTGCGCCAGGTTGTGCTCGGCCGCTTCGCTGACGAGGGCGTTCAAGGTGCGCACGCTGGCGTTGTCGGCCGGCGAGGCTTCGATTTCATTGAGCAGCGAGGCGCGCGCATCGGCTTCGGCCGACTCGTTCTCGATCTGTTCCTGCAGCGCCAGTTTGCGTTGCTCCAGCACGCCTTGCAGGCGTTGCAGCTGGTCTTGCGGCAATCCATTCATGGTTGTCACCCGGTAGAGGTTACTTCCATTATGGTAGTCCAAGATTGGCCACTCTGCTTGCGCTACTACCCGCGCCGCGTTTGACGCGGCGCAGGCAGGCATGGGCCGTTCTATGCTGGCTCCTTCAGGCAGTTGACCATCCAGGCGACGCCGAACTGGTCTTTCAGCATGCCAAAGCGCTTGGCCCAGAACGTTTCTTCCAGGGGCATCTGGATATTGCCGTCACGCGCCAGCGCGTCGAAGGCCCGTTCCGCTTCCTCCGGCGTGTCGAGGGTCAGGCAGACCGAGCTGCCGCTCATGCCCTTGGCGCCATCTTCCTGGCAGCCGCCGTCCGAGCCCATCAGCATGGTGGGGCCCAACTGCACGGAGCCGTGCATGATCTTGTCGTACCAGTCTTCCTTGACCTGCTGCTGGCCCGGCGAGCCACGAAACGGCATCAGGCACAGGTCCGTGCCATGCAGGTGCTGGCGATAGTATTCCAGCGCTTGCGCGCAATTTCCATTGAATTGCAAATACGGTTCGATACGCATATTGGCCTCCTCTGGTGGTCCCGCGGGCACGATTGCCATGCGGGGACGTCCCAGTATAGGCGCTCGCCGGCCAAATTCAATCAGTCCGGCGCCATCTCTTGCAGCCGCTCACGCACCTTACCCAGGGTGCTGAGAATGCGCTCGGGATTGCGGGCGAGGACGGCGCTGCCCAGGTGCAACAAGCTCGTCGCCAGGCTGATCCAGTGCCGCACGTCGTCGTTGCGGGCGATGCGCAGGCGCACCGTGTCGAGCAGGCCACTGAGCTGGCGTTGCGCCGTTTCCAGGCCGGCGACCGTATGCCCGGCGGCATCGGCATACAGCTGGTTGGCTTGCTGGCGCAAGGCCACTTCCAGGGCGAAGACGGCTTGCGCCTGACTGTGGCTGATACCGTTTTCTCCCTGGCTGGCGCGCTTGCGGATGGCGCGCATGACGGCGCCGTGCAGGGTGATGGCTGCCTGCGACAGGCTGTCGGCCAGTTGCTCCACGCGCATGGCGCTGCTGAGAGCTGCTTCGCGGCGTTCGCTGCCTACCGATCCGTCCATCTTGCCTCCGTGGTGGTGAGGGTGGCAGCGAGCTGGGCGTGTTCACGCCCCAGTGCCGCCAGTTGCCGGCGCGCCAGGGTATGGCGCAATCCAAGCAGCCGATATTCCTCGGTTTTGCTTTGTTGCATGTTTTTCGCCAGCACGGCCAGCAGGCGCTGTTGCGGCGTGTCCGCATAGGCGATTTCCACGTCCAGCAAGCCGAGCACCATGTCGCGCTCGTTGTCGCCGCTCTTGTCGTACAGCGCCAGCAAGCTGTCGAGTGCGGCCAGCAGGGCTTGCAGCGGCGCATCGCCGTCGTGCAGTACCTGCGCCAGGTGCGCCTGCTGGCTGGCCGCGCCGCCCAGGCGTGAGAGTTGCTGCAGCAGCAAGGTGTAGGCGCTGACATGCCGGTCATCGATGCCGCTGCCCGGCCAGGCGCGGATGGCGACGCCGGCACTGGCCAGTTCGGGCTGCACGTCGTATGCATCGGCTTGCGCCAGCCGGCCCAGCGCCTGCAGGTACAGGCGCACGGCTTGCGCCAGGCGCGCGACGTCCGCTTGCGCGGCACGGCGCTGGGCATCGAGCAGGCGTTCGCGCGCGTCTTCGGCCGGCGACAGATAGGGACGCGCGCGCTGGTAGCTGTCCACGTGGCGCTGCGCCAGTTCGCTGAAGGCGTTCAAGGCATCGCTGCCGGCGGCCAGGGCGCGCACCTGCGCCAGGTCGGTGCGTGGAGTGGCGCAGCCGCACAGCACGGCAGCCAGGAAGAGGCTCAGGTGCAGGTTCAGGCCAAGGGCGCGGCCATGGCGGGCGGGCAGGGCGGACACGTCACCTCTCGACAGGAAGTACTGTATGGAAAGGTATTGTCGTGCCGGCCTGCGCTGTCCGCCTTGTGCGGGCGCAAGCGTGCTGCGATCAGGCGCCCGTCAATTGATCGCGCCAGCCCAGTCCGGCCACGGTATCGCCCTTGGGACGGTATTCGCAGCCGACCCAGCCTGCGTAGCCGACCTGGTCCAGCAGCTTGAACAGATGGCGGTAGTTGATTTCGCCCGTGCCCGGTTCGTGGCGGCCCGGCGTGTCGGCGATCTGGATGTGGCGGATCAGGGGCAGCAGGGCGCGGATGGTGTTGCTCAGTTCGCCCTCCATGCGCTGCATGTGATAAATGTCGTATTGCAGGAAGATATTGCTGCGCTGGCAGTCGGCGATGATGTCGGCCGCCTGCTGGCTATGGTTCAAAAAGTAACCGGGCATGTCGTAGCGGTTGATGGGCTCGATCAGCACGTGGATGCCGTGCGGACGGCAGGCGTCGGCCGCATATTGCAGGTTGCCGATCAGGCTTTGCCGCGCCCGTTCCAGGCTCATGCCGGGTGGCACGATGCCGGACATGCAATGCAGCTGTTTTGCGCCCAGCGCCAGCGCGTAGTTGAGCGCCAGTTGCACGTTGCTGCGGAATTCTTCGCCCCGGCGCGGATCGCAGGCGATGCCCCGTTCGCCGTGTTCCCAGTTGCCGGGCGGAAAATTGAAGACGGCCAGCTGCAGATGGTGGCGTTCCAGCCGCATGGCGATCTGGCGCGCCTCGACGACATAGGGAAACAGGAATTCGACGGCATCGAAGCCCGCTTCCCTGGCGGCGGCAAAGCGGTCGAGGAAGGGCAGTTCGGTAAACATCATGCTGAGGTTGGCAGCGAAGTTCGGCATGGCGGCACGCAGGTGAGGATGATGGACACTATCCTAGCCCAAATCGGCAATCGGTGGCGTGCATGAAAAAACCGTTCCAGAAACAAGTCCTGGAACGGTTTTTAGCGTTGCGATACGCGCTTGCCAGCGTGTATTAGCGGCCGCGGCCGCCAGATCTGTGGTTGGCTGCCGAACGCGGCGCATTGCCGGAACGGTTGCCGCCGCCGCCACCGCCGCCCGCCGGGCCGGCGCTGCGTGGCTTGGCGCCGCTGCCGCCGGTTTTCACGCGCACCACAGCGCCCGCTGGCGCGCGGCTGTTGTTGCGGTGACCGCCGGTGCCGCTGCGCAATTGCACAGGCTGGGCGCGGGCGTTCAGGTCCGGCTCGAAGCCTTCGATGACTTCGCGCGGCAGGGTTTGCTTGATCAGCTTTTCGATGTCTTTCAACATTTCGTGCTCATCCACGCAGACCAGCGACACGGCTTCGCCCTTGGCGCCGGCACGACCCGTACGGCCGATACGGTGCACATAGTCTTCCGGGATGTTCGGCAAGTCGTAGTTGACGACGTGCGGCAACTGGTCGATATCGATGCCGCGCGCGGCGATGTCGGTGGCGACCAGCACTTGCAGGGTGCCATCCTTGAACTCGGACAGGGCGCGCGTGCGCGCCGACTGGCTCTTGTTGCCGTGGATGGCCAGAGCGCCAATGCCGTCCGCGCCCAGTTGCTCGACCAGTTTATTGGCGCCATGCTTGGTGCGCGTAAATACCAGTACTTGCGTCCAGTTGTTCGACTTGATCAGGTAGGACAGCATCGGGTGCTTCTTGTCGCGGTCGACCGGATGGATCTTTTGCTGGATCACTTCCACGGTCGAATTGCGGCGCGCTACTTCGATCATGGCTGGCTTGTTCAGCAAGCCGTCGGCCAGGGCCTTGATCTCTTCCGAGAACGTGGCCGAGAACAGCAGGTTCTGGCGTTTCGGCGGCAGCACGGCCAGCACTTTCTTGATGTCGCGGATGAAGCCCATGTCGAGCATGCGGTCGGCTTCGTCGAGAATCAGGATTTCCACTTTCGACAGGTCAACCGTGCCCTGGCCCATGTGGTCCAGCAGGCGGCCCGGCGTGGCGACGAGCACGTCGACGCCGTGTTTGAGCTGCTTGATTTGCGGGTTGATGCCGACGCCGCCGAAGATCACGGTGGAGTTCAGCTTGGTGTATTTGCCGTAGGTGCGCACGCTTTCCTCGACCTGCGCGGCGAGTTCGCGCGTCGGTGCCAGGATCAGCGCGCGGATCGGGCGCGTGGACGTGTTGCTGGTGATGGCTGCGCCATTCGCGTCAGTCGACAGGCGGTGCAGCAAGGGCAGGGTGAAGCCGGCCGTCTTGCCGGTACCGGTTTGTGCGCCGGCCAGCAAATCGCCGCCAGCCAGCACGGCGGGAATCGCCTGCGTCTGGATGGGGGTCGGCACGGTGTAGCCGTGTTCGGTAACGGCACGTACGATAGCGTCGGACAATCCGAGGGAGGAAAAGGACATGGTAACTTTATTGTGAGATCGGCCTGTCGCCATCGGGGGGCGCCAGTCGCAGGCAATCAGATTAGGGGTCGAAAGACAGCGGCAAGGGGACTGGTCATATGTGCCGCACACGCGAAGTATAACAGCATGGCAAAAAAGCGCCGGGTTTGTTTCAGGTACGCAATGCCACAGGTAAAGGAAATGCGTGGCTAGGGCGCGCTCCGGATTGGCGTTATTCACTACTATTGCCTGTAGCACTCCATGCGCGGGACTCACCGTGGCGCCGGGGTGTTCATTCCTGGAGGAATATCATGCGTATCGCCGATCTTCGCATCGCCACCCGCCTGTATGGCGGTTTCGGCACCATCGTCCTGTTGCTGGCCGCCCTGGTCACCGTCGCCACGCTGAATGTCTCGCGGCTGGCCGACGCCAATGCCATCAATACCCACACTTACCAGGTGCTCGCTGAAAACAGCGCGCTCCTGGAAAGCCTGATCAACGTGGAAACGGGCCAGCGCGGCTACGTGATCACGGGCGCGGAGGCGTCGCTGGAACCGTACAAGGCGGGGCAGGCCGCGTTTGGCACGCACCTTGCAGCTGCGCGCGGCTTGACCAGCGATAACCCTGCCCAGCAGGAGCGCCTGACGAAGCTCGATGCTGCCAAGCAAGCCTGGTTGGCTGGTGCGCTCGATCCCGTGATCGCCATGCGGCGCGCCGTGGCGCAGGGCACGGCGGCCATCGAGCCCGTGCTGGCGCTGGAGAAGGAAGGCCGGGGCAAGCAGGGCATGGATGCCATGCGGGCACTGCTGGGCGAGATCGGCCAGGCGGAAACGGTGCTGCTGGCCCGGCGCTCGGAAGCGGCGGCGGCCTTGCAGGCGCGCACGCACTGGACCTTGCTGGGCGGCGGCGCGGCTGCGCTGATCCTGGCCGCCCTGATCGCCTGGTGGCTCGCCCACAACATTTCCGGCCCGCTGCGCGCGGCGATCGACGTGGCCAGGCAGGTGGCGCACGGCGACTTGACGGTGCAGGTGGACGTGCGCTCGAAGGATGAGACGGGCGAGCTGATGCAGGCATTGAAAGACATGACGGCCAACCTGCTGCGCATCGTCACCGAAGTGCGCGGCGGCACGCAGGCCATCGCCACGGCCTCGCGCCAGATTGCCTCGGGCAATATCGACCTGTCCGCGCGCACGGAACAGCAGGCCAGTTCGCTGGAAGAGACGGCGTCCTCGATGGAGGAACTGACCAGCACGGTACAGCGCAATGCGCAGAATGCCAGCGAGGCCAACGGCCTGGCGGCGTCGGCCTCCGCCGTGGCCGGCAAGGGCGGCGCAGTGGTGGCGCAAGTGGTCGACACCATGGGCTCGATCAACGACTCGTCGCGCAAGATCGTCGACATCATCGGTGTGATCGACGGCATCGCCTTCCAGACGAATATCCTGGCCCTGAATGCGGCCGTGGAGGCGGCCCGGGCGGGCGAGCAGGGGCGCGGCTTCGCCGTCGTCGCCACGGAAGTGCGTAATCTGGCCCAAAGATCGGCTGGCGCAGCGAAGGAAATCAAGGCCCTCATCAACGACTCGGTGGCGCAGGTGGAGAGCGGCGCGCGCCTGGTTGACGAGGCGGGCCACACCATGCGCGAGATCGTCGACAGCGTGCACAAGGTCAGCAGCATTGTCGGACAGATCTCGGCCGCCAGCGACGAGCAGCGGGCCGGCATCGAGCAAGTCAACCAGGCGATCGGCGAAATGGACCAGGTGACCCAGCAAAACGCCGCACTGGTGGAAGAGGCTGCCGCAGCGGCGGAATCCATGCAGGAGCAGGCCGCCCGGCTGGCCGATGCGGTGAGCGTGTTCAGGACCGCGCAGGTGGATGCCATTCCGGCACTCGCGTCCCGGCCCGCCGCGCGCCGGCCGGTGCCGCTCAAGGTGGCGCACGCGCCTGCCCGCGTGAGTGGCAAGCCGGTGGTGCGCCATGCGCCGCAAGTTCCGGCCGGCAAACAGCGCTCGGGGGAAGATGAGTGGGAAGAGTTTTAAAACGGGCGTTTTAATGCATGCGACAGATGTCGCGCGTAGTGCTTGCGTTCGTGTGACTGTTGTCGCATAATTGTGTCAACAGTCACTGAAAGGAATCTCCATGAGCACGCCCTCCGTCACCGAACTATCGTTATTGAAAGCCTTGTGGAAAGACCATCCGCTGTCCGCGCGTGAATTGCACGCCAGGGTGGAAGACGAGCTGGGATGGTCGTTTTCGTCCACGCGCAAGACGCTCGAACGCATGCTGGACAAGGGCATGCTGCTGCAGCGCAGCGTGCATGGCGTGCTCGTGTATGAGGCGAACGTGGACAAGGTGGCCACCCTGGCCGCGTTTGCCCACGACTTTGGCCGGCGTGTGATGGAAATCGACAGTCCCTTGCCGGTCAGTATGTTTACGGGCAGCAAACTGGTGGACCAGCAGGAACTGGCGGCGCTGGAACAGCTGCTGCAGGACTGGCCGCTCGAGGGAAAGGAATAAGCGATGCTGCTGTTTTCTCTCACGCTGTTGCAGGCCAGCGCCGCCTGTCTCGTGACCGGCCCACTGCTGTGGGCAATGCTGAGCCTGGCGCAGCGGCGCTGGCCCGCGCTGGCGGCGCAGCGCAGCGTGTGGCTCGGCGCCCAGCTGGTGCTGGCCGCCGTGTTTGTGCTGCCGCTGCTGCCAGATACGCGGCAGCTGAGCTTGGTGCCCGAGGTGAGCGTGCCCGTTTTCCTGGCCAGCGCAGCACCCGACGCGCCAATGGCCATGGCTGCGCCAACTGCCGGGCTGCCATCCGCTGCTTCGTGGCTGGCCCTGGTGTCCTCCGCCTGGGGCCTGATCTATCTGCTGGGCGTTGCTTGCGCTGTCTGGCGCTGGCAGCGTGGCCACGCCATGTTGCGGACCTTGCTGCAGCTGGCGCGGCGTCGCCGGCTGCATGGCATGGATGTGCTGGAAGTGGATGCGCCGATTTCGCCGATGCTGGTGGGCGTGTGGCGGCCGCGTTTGCTGTTGCCGGTGCACCTGGCGCAATTTACGCCGGAACAGCGGCAGTTGGTGATCGCCCATGAGCTGACCCATGCACGCCGGCGCGACCCCTTGCTGCTGCTGCTGGCCAGCATGCTGCAGGCGCTGCTGTGGTTCAATCCGGCCGCGCGCTGGCTGGCCGGCAAGCTGGCTTGGGCGCAAGAGCTCGGTTGCGACCGCCAGGTCCTGGCCCGCCGCGCTCCGCGCCAGCGCCAGCAATATGCGGTGGCCCTGGTCAAGCAGCTGGGGCTGCAGACGCAGGCGCTGCCTGGGCTGGCCTTTGGCGGTGGCCGTATGGCCGAGCGCCTGCTGTGCATGCGTGATGGGCAGCGACGCCCACCTCGGGCCTTGCGGGTGCTGATGGCGCTGCTGCTGTGCGCGATCGGCGCGGCCAGCCTGGCGCTGCAGCCGGCACTGGCGTGGGCTGTGGCAGCCACGCCGGCAGCCACGCCGGTAGCTGCGCTCACTGGGCCGGCGACGGCGCCAGCTACCTGGCGCAATCCTTTGGACAGCATGCGTGTGACCGGCTTCTTTGGCGTGGTACGCCAGATGACGCCACAAGGTCATAGCGGCATCGATCTGGGTGCCAGGCGCGGTACGCCCGTGCATGCGGCGGCCGACGGCATCGCCAGCGTCAGCGAAGATGCGCGCCTTGGCAAGGCCGTCCGCATCGACCATGGCGCTGGCATCGAGTCGCTGTATGCCCATCTCGATCGGGTCACGCTTACTACCGGCATGGCCGTCACGACAGGGCAGGCCATCGGCACGGTGGGGGCCACAGGTCTGGCGACGGGGCCGCATTTGCATTTCGAGGTCACCCGCGACGGGCGCTTGCAGGATCCGCGACAGTGGCTGGCCGGCCTCGATGCCACCGCCACCGCGCGCGCCCTGCGCCTGCGCAAGGAACAATTCGGCCATTAGCGTGAGCCGACCGCAAGCCGACACCACCACAGACCTTTCAGGATTCCCCATGCGATTGAGTATTCTATTGTGCAGCCTTGCGCTGCCGTTGACGGCGCACGTCCATGCCGCAGACGTCCTCCCTTCCGTGACGGTCAATGCCGGCAAAGTGGATCAGCGCCGCAACGACACCGTCGCCGCCATCGTCGTCGGTCACGAGGAACTGATACGCCAGGGCGACCGCGTCCTGGCCGATGCTTTGAAGCGCTTGCCCGGCATTTCCATCGGTGCGCCAGCCGGCACGGCTTCGGGCACGACTGGCGGGCAAATCCAGCTGCGCGGGCTGGGCCAGGGTTATACCCTCATCATGCTCGACGGCGTACCCGTGCCGCCCGGTTTTTCGCTCGACTCTCTGGATCCGGAACTGGTCGAGCGCGTGGAAATCATGCGCGCCGCCACGGCGCAATTTTCCGCCCAGGCGATCGCCGGCTCCATTAATATCGTGCTGAAAAAATCGGGCAAGCGGCGCGAGCGCACCTTCAAGCTGGGGGCGTCCGGCAGCCATGGCATGCCCGCCGGCAGCGCCACCGTGCAGTGGGCGGACAAGGACGGCCGCCTGTCTTACGCGCTGGCCGGCACGCTCGCGCACACGGGGCGCCAGGGCTTGCTCGATGAATGGAACCGCGCATACGATGCGGATGGCAGACCCACGGTGGTGCGCCATATGCCGCTGACGGAACGCGTGACGAGCGCTACGTTGGAGCTGGCGCCCCGTTTGCAATGGGCGCTGGCGGGCGAAGACAGCCTGGCCTGGCAAAGCCTGGTCACCTGGCGCCGCCTGGCCAGCCGCCGCCAGGTGGTGGAAACGTCTTACCTGGGCGGCCATACCGACTATCCGGACAATGACGCCACCTTCAGGCAGGACAGCGGCACCGTGCGCAGCGATCTGCACTGGCTGCGCAAGCTCGGACAGGGGGCCAGCCTCGAAATGAAACTGGGCCTCGATGTCAACCACCGCGGCAGCGATTATCTGTTCCAGGGTGTCGGCGCCGCGCCCGGGCCGGCGAATGTGCGCCGGGTCGATGCGGGCGTGGACGAGGTGGGCGTGCAGACCAGCGGCACCTATCGGCGGACGCTGGGCGAGGGGCACGCACTGGCGGCGGGCTGGGATGCGGGGCACCGGCGGCGCGCGGAATTTCGCCGCGAGCGCCAGCTGTCGCCGGGCGGGCCGCCTGTGCTGCCGGACGAAGACTATGCGATCACGGTGCGGCGCCTGGCCCTGTTCGCGCAGGATGAATGGGAGCTCTCCGCGCGCTGGTCGCTGTATCTGGGGCTGCGCTGGGAAAGCTGGCGCACGGCCAGCGCCACCGGTGGCGCCGGCCCCGTCGACGTGCGCGCGCAGGTATGGAGTCCCGTGCTGCAAAGCCTGTGGAAGCTGGCCGGCAAGGATCAGCTGCGCCTGGCCGTCACGCGTACTTACAAGGCGCCGCAGATTTTCCAGCTGATCCCGCGCCCCTACCTCAACGACAACGGCAATAGCCCCGTGAACCCCGACAACCAGGGCAACCCGGCGCTGCGTCCGGAACTGGCGTGGGGCCTGGACGCGGCCTACGAATACTATCCTGCGGAAGGCGCCATGCTGGGCGCCAGCGCCTCGCTGCGGCGCATCGGCGACGTGATGCTGGACCGGCTGTATCAGGACAAGGGGCGCTGGGTGGCCACGCCCGTCAATCAGGGCAGGGCGCAGGTGCGCGGCATCGAACTGGAAGCGAAGCTGCCGTTGGCGGCGCTGTGGGCGGGCGCCCCCGCGCTGGACCTGCGGGCGAACGTGGCGCGCAACTGGTCGACGGTGGACGCCGTCGCCGGCCCGGACAACCGCCTCGATGGCCAGCTGCCGTGGAGCGCCAACCTGGGCGCCGATTACCGGCTGGCCAGCAGGCCGTTGACCCTGGGCGGCAATCTGCATTACCAGGGCGGTGGACCGTCGCGCGAGTCAAACCAGCTGCTGGCCTGGCAGGGCGCCCGGCGCGAACTGGATCTGTACGCGTTGTGGAAGTTCAGCGACCAGCTGCGCTTGCGCGTGTCGGGCGCCAATCTGCTGCGCCAGCTTGAGCGCACGCGCAGCCTGTATGCGGATGGCGCCGGCAGCCTGCTGCGCACGGTCGATGCGGGCAGCTACCGCACGCTGCGCGTCATGCTCGAAGGCTCCCTGTAGGCTCCATTTAGTCGTCGATCTCTTCGACGGCGTAGCGCACGCCCTGGGCATCGAGCCAGGCATGCAGGGCGGCCAGGCCGTGCCAGGGATCCGGGCGCAGGTGCTGGCATATATACAGGCCGGCGTCCGTCAGCCTGGCTTCGGTATCGGGCCTGGCGCTGCCGGGCGGGCGCGGCGCCGGCGCCGCCAACTCTGGCAGTTGTGCAAGGTGCTGGCGCTGTTCCTGCGTCAGGCTGGCCGTGATCCTGAATTCAAATCCCATGTTTTCTCCTTGATGTGCGGGTTGCTGTTGCGTATATTTCGTATCATCGAAAAAATTGCATATAGCTTGGCATTCTTTCCGTTTTTGTTTTCAAAGTATCTCGTTCATACTGCATAGCACTGGCCCGGCACACACAACGTGAGGCAAGGGAAACAGCAGAAACACCGTACAACGACATCCTTTTTTATATTCAATTATTTTCACTAAGGAAAACATCATGCCTGTCGCTACCGCCCAAGCCGCACAAAAACTGCTGACCCCGAACGATCATACCCTGATCATGATCGACCACCAGTCGCAGATGGCGTTCGCCACCCGTTCCATCGACCTTGCCCTGCTGCGCAACAATGCGGCCCTGGTGGCCAAGGCGGCGTTTGAATTCAAGGTGCCGACGATTTTGACGACGGTGGCCGCCAAATCGTTCTCCGGTCCGATCTTCGATGAAATCCAGTCCGTCTTCCCCGAGCAGGCGCCGATCGACCGCACCAGCATGAACACCTGGGAAGATGCGCGCATCGCCGACAAGGTGAATGGCTACGGCAAGGGCAAGATCGTGCTGGCTGGCCTGTGGACATCCGTCTGCATCGTCGGCCCCGCGCTGTCGGCGCTGGAGCAGGGCTTCGAGGTCTACGTGATTGCCGACGCCAGCGGCGACGTCTCCGACGAAGCCCATGCGATGGCCATGCAGCGCATGATACAGGCGGGCGCGCAGCCGCTGACGTCCGTGCAATACTTGCTGGAATTGCAGCGCGACTGGGCCCGTGGCGAAACCTACAACGAGACGGTGGCGACGGCCGTGGCGCACGGCGGCGGCTATGGCCTGGGCCTGATCTACGCCAAATCCATGTTCAACGCTAGCGAAGGCCATTGATTTTCTACTGATACCCCGGCTCCGCCGCCCGCCGGCGGGGCTGTGTTTTCATTCGATTCGGGAGTTTCCATGCACGCACACACGATCTTGCTCAATGGCCGTTTTCACACGGTCGACCGGACGCAGCCGCTGGCGTCCGCCGTCGCCATCGCCGATGGCAGATTCCTCGCCGTGGGCGACGTTGAAGACGTGATGCGCCATCGTGGTCCCGCCACGCAGTTGATTGACCTGGCTGGCCGCACGGTCATTCCCGGCCTGAACGACTCGCACCTGCACCTGATTCGGGGCGGCTTGAACTACAACCTGGAATTGCGCTGGGAAGGCGTGCCCTCGCTGGCCGACGCCTTGCGCATGCTGAAAGAACAGGCGCTGCGCACGCCGAATCCGCAATGGGTGCGCGTGGTGGGCGGCTGGACGGAGTTCCAGTTTGCGGAAAAACGCATGCCCACGCTCGATGAAATCAACGCGGCCGCGCCCGATACCCCTGTCTTCATCCTGCACCTGTACGACCGTGCCCTGCTGAACCGCGCCGCCCTGCGCGCCGTCGGCTACGATAAAAATACGCCGAACCCGCCGGGCGGAGAAATCGTGCGCGATGCGGCCGGCAACCCCACCGGCTTGCTGATCGCCCGGCCGAACGCCATGCTCTTGTATGCGACCCTGGCGCAAGGCCCGAAGCTGCCGCTCGACTTGCAACTCAATTCCACGCGCCAGTTCATGCGCGAACTGAACCGGCTCGGCATCACCAGCGCCATCGACGCGGGCGGCGGCTTCCAGAATTATCCCGAGGATTACTCCGTCGTCGACGAGCTGGCGCAAAAAGAGCAGCTGACCATCCGCATCGCCTACAACCTGTTCACGCAAAACAAGGGCGCGGAACTGCAGGACTTCCAGAAGTGGACCGGCATGATCAAGCCCGGCGACGGCACGGATTACTATCGGCATAACGGCGCCGGCGAAATGCTGGTGTTCTCGGCCGCCGACTTCGAGGATTTCCTCGAGCCGCGCCCGGAGCTGGCGGCCGGCATGGAGGATGAACTGGAAAAGGTCGTGCGCCACCTGGTCGAGCAACGCTGGCCGTTCCGCCTGCACGCCACCTATGACGAATCGATCAGCCGCATGCTCGACGTGTTCGAAAAGGTCAACCGCGACACGCCGTTCGCCGGCTTGCACTGGCTGTTCGACCACGCGGAAACCATCAGCCCGAAAAATATCGACCGCGTCAGGGCGCTGGGCGGCGGCATCGCCATCCAGCACCGCATGGCCTTCCAGGGCGAATATTTTGTCGAGCGCTATGGCGCCGATGCAGCCAAGGCCACGCCGCCCGTGCAGCGCATGCTGGACGCGGGCGTACCTGTCGGCGGCGGCACGGATGCCACCAGGGTGGCCAGCTACAACCCGTGGACGGCGCTGTACTGGCTGGTTTCGGGACGCACCGTGGGCGGCCTGGCCCTGACGGAGGCGGCGGGTAGATTGTCGCGCGACACGGCACTGGAGTTGTGGACGGCGGGCAGCGCCTGGTTTTCCAGCGAGCAAGGCAAGAAGGGGCGCATCCGCGAGGGCATGCTGGCCGATCTTGCCGTGTTGTCGGCCGATTATTTCGCCGTGCCGGAAGAGGCGATCAAGTCCATCGACTCCGTGCTGACCATGGTGGGTGGCAAGATCGTCTACGGCCAGGGGCCATTTTCCGCCCTGGCGCCGCCCCCGATTCCCGTGCTGCCCGAGTGGTCGCCCGTGCGCGCGGTGCCCGGCCACTACCGGCCCGCGGCCAGGCCGGCGCAAGCCTTGCTGCCGCACCAGTGCGCGGGCGCCTGCGGCGTGCACGCCCACGCCCACGACCGGGCGCGCAAGTCGGCCGTGCCGATCAGCGATTTTTCCGGTTTCTGGGGCACCTTGGGCTGCAGCTGCTTTGCCTTCTAGCCGATGGCCATGCCTTATTTGGAAATGCGCAGGATGGCCGAGGCGAGCCGCGTGAAGCAGGGGCTCAGGTCGCTTTCGGTGGCCGCGTAGCAGTACAGGCCCATGGGTTCGGCCGGCTTGCGGCAACGCGTAGGCGCATCGCTCGTATTGGCCATGCAGCGCAGCAAGTCTGCGCCCAGTTCATTATCCGGCCCCTCCGGCGTGATCAGCGATGCGCCCATGCCCAAGGTGAAGACGAAAATGCCTTCCTGGCGCGACTTGGCTGCGATGGCTTCGGCCAGGTTGCGCGAGGCGCGGTGCACATTGCTCCACTGGTCCTGCGACGAGGATACGGATGCCGTCACGGGGCGCGGCGTACTGGTCACGATGGGAAATTCGCGTGCATTCGGATCGTTGGGCAGGGTCTCCAGGTTGTTCGCGTTATACCAGAGGGGGAGGGAAGTAATCGTGCCGGAGTCGCAAATACTTTTCAACAGAGTGTTGGTGGTGCGCATCTGGTACAGGCCGGCCAGCGCGTCCGATTGAAATTTGGTGTAGGTGGCGAGTCCGCCGGCGATCGTGCATTTATTGCCCGAGTTCGGAAAGTACCCGGAAAAGGCGGCCGGCGAACCATCGGAAAAAAACACGATGACGCGCAGGCTGGAGCGGTTGAGCGGGCTGATGTCTTTCAGCTGCTTGCGCGCCTGCCACATGCCTTCGGCCGAATTGGTGCCGCCTTCAAAGGAAAAACTCTTGATCGCCGCCGTGGTCGTGGTGCGGTTGAAGCCGCGCGTAATGGGATTGATGGCCAGATCGACTTGCGCATCCGAGGCGAAATGCAGCAGGCCTACGCGGTCCACGCTGGAATTGAATTTATTCAGGAAGGAGTTGCCTGCCGCCCGCACGGCAGTGGCATTGCCAGACAGCGAACCCGAGGTATCCATCACCAGCACCATGTCGAGGTCCTTGCGGATGGTTTGCGCGGCGGCTGCCACGTTCAGGGTCTTGAAGCCGAGTATGCCCATCAGCGAGACGGGCAGGGAGGCGGTGGCGGAGACGTCGATGGTGACGGTGCCCTTGTCGAAGGTCACACCGACGGGGTTGAGTACGGGCGTGGAGAGCAGGAATTTGTCGGGATAGTTGATGTCAAAAAATTCCTTGGCCGATTGGCGCGCGTTGGCCGCCTGCGCTGCCTGTGTATCGCCCAGGGTCACGCCGCGCGCCGCCGCCAGGCTGGCCGAATCGACTGCCGCGTTGAGCTTGGCCTTGACGAAATAGCCGAGCGCCGAATCGATGGCCAGGCCCGCCGAGGCGATCAGGACGACGGCCGACAGCGCCACCATGATCAGCACTTGGCCGCTTTGTCGCTTGTGTGGAATGCGCATCAGAATACCGTCATCGAATAAAGGTTGGGGCCGAGGACAGGCGTCGTGCTGTCGCCAATTTTTAACGTGCCAAACAGCATGTCGAAATTATAGAAAGTCTCCACGGCATAAATCAGTTCGCCATCGGACAGCTGGCCCGACATCAGTGACACTGCGGGGGCACTTTCGGCCTGGGCGATATTGGTGCACGTGCCATTGCTCCAGCTACCGCATTGCCACACCTGGCTGGCGGGCAGGTAGCCGCTGGCCTTCGCGCCGGCGTCCCAGCGGTACTGTTCCAGCACGATATTGCGCAAGCCGCTCTTCGCCGTGTAGCCCATGATCTTGGTAATGTAGATCATGCCGCGCTTGTTCATGTCCAGCGGCGGCGTGCTGGCGGCCAGCGCATTCATGATGGTCTGGCTCGATCCGCTCAGGTCGGTGGTCGAGCGCGAGGCCAGGTTGGCGCCTTCGCGGCTGATGTTGAGCAGGATGATCTTGGCCTGGATGGCGCGCGACAGGTCGACCACCATGAACAGCAGCAGGGCCAGCAGCGGCAGCACGATGGCAAATTCCACGGCGGCGATGCCGCGCGCGGCGCGCCGCGCAGGAGAGTGGGAACGCATCATAGACCGCCAAAGCTTTCATTGCGCATGGTGGCGGCCACCACGTAGGGCGCCTTGCCGTCCTTGTAGAAGGCGGCCATCATCGGCGTGGCGAATGTCCAGTTGTATGCGACGGAGATCACGACGATATCGCCCGCGTTGCCGAACATGCCGGCACTGGTGCCGCTGACGCCGTTCACCGTGATGACGGGATTGACCTTGTCGTAGATACCCATCGAACTATCCTTCATTTTTTGAATGACGGCCTGGTAGCGCTGCTGGTTGCTGCTGGCGGGATCGAGATCGCTGTTGCCCGTCACGGCATAGCGCGCCCCCTCACGCACCGCATGCTGCATGGTGAGATTGGCGAAATATGCCATGCTCAGTTCGATGATGCCTATCATGAACAGCAGGAAGACCGGTGCGATGATGGCGAACTCGACGATGGCGGAGCCGCATTGCCTGAATTTGCCTTGCGGGGACCGGAAGGGTGTGGCCTGGTTGAGCATCATGTCTGGTATCCGTATCAAGGCTCGCGCCGGCATCGGTGTGATGGCGGGCCTGTTGCCCATGGGTCACTCTTCATTGTATCTCGCTTCGAGTGCGCAAGGGTGGCACCAAAGTGCATATAAATCAAGTTTCTTGCAATAAATGTAGTTAATTGATTACTCCATACCCCTGAGTAACGTTCCTGAGAGTAAGATGCGGAGGCTTAATAAATTAAAGAATAATCAACCATTGTCCTGGTGATCCAGCCGATGGTGTTTTTGAAAAGTGAATAAATCAGCATGCCGCAACAGCAACAACTGCAAGAGGAACCAAATGCCGATACGGCATTGCCAATGGTCGATCATGCAGACTTGATCATGATCTCTGGCATGCGCCTGCTGCTGTCGGTGACGGCCTTATTAACGCTGATCATCAACCCGGGCAAGCTGGGTGTGCCGAATCAGCTGGCCTGGTTGATCCTGTGTTCATACGTTCTGCATAGCGCAGTGCTGTTTGTTTTTCTTTATTTCAAGCATCCGGTAGTGCATGGCAAGGTGATATGCTGGCTCGACGTGCTGTGGTGCGGCCTGATCGTGTATGGTACCGGCGGCGCCGAAAGCTATTTTTTCCCTTTCTTTTTCTTCGTTATCCTGGCGGCGTCGTTTCAGCGCGGACTCGATGAAGGCGCGCGCATCACGCTTGCCTCCTGTGTTCTGCTGGTGCTGGCATCGGTGGCGTCGACCCCTGAGCTGATCATTTCGCACCTGTTGCTGCGCACCACCTTTGTCATGGCGCTCGGCTACATGATTGCGTACTGGGGCGGCCTGGGGCTGTTGCAGAAGCGCCGCCTGGCGTTGTTGCGCGAGGTCAGCCAGCAATCGAATCCCCGCTTTGGCGTCGACCACACGGTGGCGTCGGTCTTGCAGAAAGCGCGTGCCTTTTTTGACGCCAGCAGCTGTATCCTCGTCATGCGCGAGGGCGATGGGGCGCAGTGGCAGTTGCGCACGGCGCTCGAAGAGAGAGGCGGACACGCGGGGCGTGTCAGCCAGCTGAGCGAAGCCGCGGTGGCGCCGCTGATGGTGTTCGGTGCCAGCCAGAGCGTGCTGTACGCGCCGTCGTTGCGCGCGCGCCTGGGACTGGCGAGCGTGCTCACGGGAGTCGAACGCGGCAGTGCGAAGTGGCAGCGGCTCGATGCGCATGGGCCGCAGGGCACGGCGCTGGCCGAACTGCTCGATGCGCGCTCCTTCATCAGCGTGCCCCTTCCTTTGCATAAGGGACTGGGCCGCATCTACGTGATCTCCGCGAAGAACCGGCTGACCCGGGCCGACGCCAGATTCCTGCTGCATATCGTGGCGCAAGTGTTCCCCCTGATTGAAAACATCGCCATTCTCGACAAGCTGGCCTCCGGCGCGGCGTACCGCGAGCGGCAAAAGATTGCGCGCGACTTGCACGATTCGACCATCCAGCCGTATATCGGCCTGCGCCATGGCTTGAGCGCCTTGCGCGCCAAGGCGGCTGCCGACAGCCCCTTGCTGGCCGATCTCGACCAGCTGATCGACATGAGTGGCCAGGTGATTGGCGACCTGCGCCGGATGGCGCAGACGGTGCGCGGCGGCGCGGAGCGGGAACAGGTGACCTTGCTGGTGGCGTTGCGGCGCCAGGCGGAGCAGTTGAAGAAGTTTTTTGGCATCACGATCGAGATCGTCTCGGACAGCGCGTTTGATCTCAGCGACCGGCTGGCAGCCGAAGTATTCCAGATCGTAAATGAAGGCATGAGCAATATCCGCAAGCACACCACCGCCCGCGAGGGCCGCGTGACACTCGTCTGCGATGCGCATGCCTTGTCGATATCGATAGAGAATGCCGGCGAAACGTCGTCCCGCGTCGAGTTCATGCCTGCCTCCATTGCTGAACGCGTCATGGCGCTGGGCGGTCGGGTGCAGGTCAGCCAGGGCGCTGATGGCGCCACCACCGTGCATATTGAAATTCCAGTCTGACGGCAAGAGCGTCACGGCTGCCCCGTTAAAGGCCATCGTATGTCAAGTCTGCATCCCATCCGCGTCATGCTGGTTGATGATCATAAAACCATGTTGTGGGGACTGGAAAAACTGCTGGAAGAGGCGCAACCGGCGATGCAGGTGGTCGCCAGCACCAGTACGATAGGCCGCGCGCTGGAGCTTGCCGAGAGCTTGCGCCCCGATATTGTCGTGCTGGACGTGGACCTCGCCGGCGTGTGTTCCGTCGATTTCATCCCCGCGCTGTTGGCCAATGGCGTCACGCGGGCGGTGATGTTCAGCGGCACGCGCGACCAGGAGGTGCTGGGCCGCGCCGTGCGCAGCGGCGCGCGCGGCGTGATCGGCAAGGAGGCGGCGGGGGAGCAGGTGATCGATACCATTGCCAGGGTACATCGCGGCGAATTGTGCCTGGACCAGGCCTTGCTGGGCAGTCTGCTGGGAGCGCTGATCAAGCCGGCGCCAGCACCGGCGCCGCCCGATCCCGAAATGGCGCGCATTGCCCAGCTGACCCTCAAGGAGCGCAAGATAGTCGCCATGATGGTCGAAGGCAATGGGGCACTCAACAAGACCATCGCGCAGCGCGCCTTCATTTCCGAACAAACCTTGCGCAATCACTTGACATCGATTTACAGCAAGCTGGACGTTGCCAACCGCCTGGAACTGTATGTATACGCGGTGAAGAACGGGCTGGCGGCGCCCCAGGAATGCTGATGCCATTACAAATGTACTGATGCCGTGTAGGAAAATAGGCTCTTTTGTACTGGCAATAAAATGACTTTTGTCTGATTAGTATCAATGTGTCTTTCCATACAATACCGTTATCAGCAATCGGTGATTGTCGCTGAGTTAGCCAGACTGAAAATGCGAACGGTGACAGGAGCTGGAAATGCGCTTGAACGATGGTGGGACGGGTGAGCTTGCGTATTTCTTGCAAGATCAAAGTGGTAACTCATTTTTCGAACATGCTTTGCTGCTGTCGCTGATGGCCGTAGTGTTCCTGCTTGCGCTGCTGGCTATATGCAAGGGTTCATAAGTGAGCAATTTACTGCTTGCATCAGCAGTCCCACATGACGTTGTTAACACTTACTCTGAATGGATTAATCATGAATTTCATCAAAAATTTTATCGCTGAAGAAGATGGCGTTACCGCAATCGAATACGGCCTGATCGCTGCGCTGATCGCTGCCGTGATCGTTTTGTCCGTGACTTCGATCGGCACCAACCTCTCGACCGTGTTTACCAATATTGCCAAAAAGATTGCCGGAACTCCTTAAGCATATGCATCAGGGCAAGCCGCACGCCAAGCGTGTACTTGCCACTGTGATGGCCCGGATCATATTGCATGGCGCCGGGCCATTTTTGTTTGTACCGAGTCCTTGTCCTTCCTGTGCCGGATAATTCATGTACACCGATCTTTTCCTGAGCTGGTTGCCGGCAGTCCTGCTGGCCGTTCTGCTGCTGCTGGCCGTGTACCACGACGTGCGCAGCCGCCGCATTCCGAACCGCCTGGTGTTGGCCGGTGCGCTGGCCGGACTCTTGCTCAATACGCTGTTGCCGCCCGGTGCAGGACTGTTGACGGCCGCGCCCGGCGCGCTCGGCTTCTGGCCGGCCCTGGGTGGCCTGGCCCTGGGCCTGGCGCTGCTGATGCCGATGTACGCGCTCAAGGCGCTGGGCGCCGGCGACGTGAAACTGATGGCGATGGTGGGCGCTTTTGTCGGCCCGCACAGCGTCTTCTTTTGCCTGCTGAGCAGCCTGCTCGCGGGCGGCGTGCTGGCGCTGGCCGTGGCGGCGTTCCACGGCACGCTGCGCCAGGTTGCGAGCAACAGCTATTACCTGGTATTGAATAGCCTGATGCGCGCCATCGCTACGCAACGGCCCGATATCGATGCGCCTGCCAAGCCCAGCGGCCAGTTGCCCTATGCCATCGCCATCGCCAGCGGCACCTCGCTCTACCTGCTGCTGGCCGCCAGCGGCCAGCTGGGAAGGTTCGCATGATCCATGGCGTCTTCTGTACCTGTGCCCATGCCTGCTGATCTGCTTGCCGCGCCAGCGGCCCAGCGTGCCCCGCGCACCGTCGAAGAGACAGGCTTGCCCTTCTTTTTCCTGGTCGAACTGCTGGTGAAGGTGCTGTTCCAGCGGGGACAGCTGCACCTGCCCGAGTTGGCCAGCTACGTCAAGCTGGGCCTGGGCGTACTCGATCCCGTGATCGTTTTCATGCGGCAGGAAAAAATGTGCGAGGTCATGCGTCGCGGCGCCAGCGGCACGGATGCCGACATCCACTACCAGTTGACGGACAGCGGCCGCCAGCGCGCCCTCGAGTGCCTGGCGCGCAATGCCTATGCGGGCCCATGTCCCGTGCCGCTGGCCGCCTACAACGCGCAGGTGGCGGCGCAAAGCGTGGCCAACATGCATGTCACGCGCCCGCAGGTACAGGCCAGCTTCGACGGCGTGGTCGTTAATCCTGCCGTGCTCGACCAGTTGGGCGCGGCCATGAATTCCGGGCGCGCCATTTTCATCTACGGTGCCGCCGGCAGCGGCAAGACGTATCTGGCCGAACGCCTGCAAGACTTGCTGCAAGGGGCCATTGCCCTGCCTTACGCCATCATGGTCGATGGCGAAGTCGTGCCCTTTTATGACCCGGTGCTGCATCTGCCGGCGGCGCAGCAGCAGGAAGCGCCGGCCGGCATCGAGCGCGCCGTGCAGCTCGACGCGCGCTGGGTACGCGGCGTGCGCCGTCCGGCCGTGCTCACCGGCGGTGAGCTGACCCTGGAAATGCTGGACCTGCGCTTCGACAGCGTGACGCGTTTGTACCGCGCGCCGCCGCACCTGAAGGCCAACAACGGCATTTTCATCATCGACGACCTGGGGCGCCAGCGCTGTTCGCCGCTGGAACTGATGAACCGCTGGATCGTGCCGATGGACCGCGCCATCGATTACCTGTCGCTGCACAACGGCCACACCTTCCAGGTGCCGTTCGACGTGGTGGTGGTGTTTTCCTCGAATTTTCTGCCCGAGCGCCTGTCGGATGCGGCCTTCCTGCGCCGCCTGGGCTACAAGATCGAAGTGCCGGCGCTCAGCGCAGCGCATTACGAAACCGTATTTCGCCAGACCTGTGCCGCCTACGGCATGGAGTTCGATGCGGCCGCCTTTGCCTTCCTGCTGCAGCGCCATGCGCGCGGCGCGACGCCCTTGCTGGCCTGCTATCCGCGCGACCTGCTGCGCCAGGTACGCGACCTGGCCCGCTACGAGGGCACGGCGGCGCAACTGAACGAGCAGGTGCTGGACTGGGCCTGGAACAATTATTTTGCCGGCGCGAATCAGCGCCAGGGCGCCGATGACATGGCCGTGCAAGAGCGGCGTGAACCGAAATCAAGCTGAAGTCAGAGGAAAAACGATGCGAAATACCCGTGCTTTACTCATGTTGCTGCTGGCCCTGGTGCTGGCTGGTGCCGCCGTGCTGACGGCGGCGATCTGGATGGGCGGCCAGAGTACGCCGTCGAACCAGAAGATCGTCGTGGCCCTGGTCGATATCGGCGTGGGCACGAAGATCACTCCGCTCATGTTGCGCAGCATGGACTGGCCCGCCGGCGCGCAGCCGCCCGGTGCCTTTGCCGACAGCAAGGCGCTCGACGGGCGCATCACGCGCACGGCCATCAGCCTGGGTGAACCGGTGCTGGAAAGCAAACTTGCACCGCCGGGCACGAGCGGTGGCCTGTCGTCCATCGTGGCAGACGGCAAGCGCGCCATGACCGTACGCGTCAACGATGTGGTGGGGGTGGCGGGCTTTGCCTTGCCTGGCAACTTTGTCGACATCCTCGTCAATACCCAGGACGACCGCGCCAAGGCCAGCGGTGGCGCCGAACTGGCCATTTCCAAGATCGTGCTCGAACGCATCCTGGTGCTGGCCGTGGCGCAGGAATCGAACCGCGATGACAACAAGCCCAAGGTGGTCAATGCGGTGACCCTGGAATTGACGCCGGACCAGGTGGAAAAGCTCGATCTGGCGCGCAGCGTGGGCACCTTGTCGCTGGTGCTGCGCAACCAGATCGATCCGGCGCCCGTCAACACGGGCGGCGCCACCAAGGAATCGCTGCTGGGACTCAAGCCGCTGGTGCCGGTCGCCGCGCCGCGCGCGGCTGCGCCAGCGCCAGTGCGGCAGGCGCCGCGTGCTCCCGCACCACCGGCCGAGAGCGTCAAAGTGATCACGGGCATGGACACGCGTGTCCAGCAATTTTAAAAATTTCAGAACCAGGGATAGTTGATGACCTCATTTCGTACCCGTATCGTCAGGCCCCGCTTGACCTTGGCCCTGGCCCTGAGTGGCTTGACGGCGAGCTTGCTGTGGCAGCCCGGCGCCAGCGCCGCGCCCGCCGTGCGCAAGGTGGACGCCGTCAGCCAGGCGGCCCCGTTGTCGCTGGGGGCCGATATCGCCCGGCTGGGTCCGCCGATCCGCTTGTCCGTCGGCAAGTCGACCTTGCGCAGCCTGACGCGTGCCGTCTCGCAGATCGCCGTCAATGATCCGAAGGTGGCGGGCGCCAGGCTGCTGGGCAGTTCCAGCGAGCTGTATATCTGGGGCCTGGCACCGGGCAGCACCAATCTGATTCTGTGGGACAAGGATCACCGTCCCGTGATCGTCGATATCGAAGTCGGTGTCGATGCCGACGGCTTGCAGGCGCAACTGGCGCTTGTGTTCCCGCGTGAAACAGATCTCAAGGCCAGCTCGGCCGGCGGCGCGATCGTGCTGACGGGCATGGTATCGGATGCCGTCAAGGCCAGCCAGATCATGGCCATGGCCACTGCGTTCGCACAGCGGGGCGCCGGCGAAGCGGCGGCGCCCGTTGCGACAGCGGGTGTGATGCCAGCGCCCGCTGCCGCTGCTGGCGGTGCCGCCGGTGCTGGCGCGGGCGCCGCGGGCGTGAGCGTGATCAATATGCTGACCATCGCCGCGCCGCAGCAGGTGATGCTGGAAGTAAAAATTGCCGAGGTCTCGAAAACCCTCGTCGACCAGCTGGGCGCCAGCATCGGCGCGCGCGCCAGCAGCGGCAACTGGACCTACAGTTTCCTGTCGAACTTGTTGAGTGGCAATCCCAGCATGATCGATGGCTTCAACGGCAAAAACGGCAATTTCCTCACGCTCGATGCGCAAAAGCGCGACGGCCTCGTGAAAGTGCTGGCCGAACCGAACATCATGGCCATCAGCGGCCAGGAAGCCAGCTTCCTTGCCGGCGGCAAGATCTACATTCCCGTCTCGCAAGACAGCGCCACCAACAAGATCACCCTGGAAGAAAAGGAATTCGGTATCGCCGTCAAGTTCACGCCCACCGTGCTCGATGGCGGGCGCATCAACCTGAAGGTGGCGCCGGAAGTGTCGGAACTGAACAAGGACGGCATCGGCATCACCACGGGCGGCACCGCCGGCAGCGCCATCCTGCCGGCGTTTACCACGCGGCGCGCCACCACCACGGTGCAATTGTTCGACGGCCAGAGCTTCGCCATCGGCGGCTTGATCAAGAACAACGTGACCACGAATATCAAGGCGCTGCCGATGCTGGGCGAGATTCCCGTGCTGGGCGCCTTGTTCCGCAGCAGCGATTTCCAGACCGACCGCACCGAACTGGTGTTCATCATCACGCCGCACCTGGTCAAGCCGCTGGCCGGCGACTACGTGCTGCCGACCGATGCCTATGTGGCGCCCAGCCGCGCGCAATTCTTCCTGCAAGGGAAGATGGAAGGCAATCCCAAGGCGCCGCCAGCGGCCGACAAACAACCGGGCGCCGCAGCGGCGACCGGCTTCGACCTTCAATAGGAGAGTGAGCATGCAGCGTCCTCCATTCCTTCCCCTGCTGTGCGTGCTGCTGGCGTCGTTTGCCGCCAGCGGCTGCACCACCACGCCGCACTTCGACCGCAACTTTGGCCGCAGCGTCGATTTGCTGCGTGCCCAGCAAGTGATCAACCCGCAGGCGGGACTGAACCGCGACCCGGTGACTGGCCTCGATGGCAAGGCGGCGGTGGCGGGCTATAACGCGTACCAGAAGTCGTTCAGCGCGCCGGTGCCGCAATCGGGCGCCATGACGATCAGCCTCGGACGCCAATGAACATGTCACCGTTACCACAGAACAGGCAAGGCATATCGTGAAAATCGCCATCATATCCCGCGACGAAAAAGCATTGGCCGAGCTGGGCCGCCTGGTCGGCAACCGCAATCCGGCGGACGACGTCGATGCCCGCAGCGGACCGCTGGAGCAACTGTATTCGGCGCAAGAGCTGCCCGATGTGCTGATGTTCGACCGGCCCGGCAACGATGGCGCCGACCTGGCCGCCATCGAGCGCCTGAGCAATCAGTTTCCGCGCCTGGCCGTCATCCTGCTGTGTCCGCAGCATTCGCCCGAATTCCTGCTGCAAGCCATGCGTGCCGGCGTGCGCGAAGTGTTGCCATCGCCGGCCGCCGCCGCCAGCATTTACCCGGCGCTCGAGCGCATCGAGGAAAAACTCGAGCGGCGCGACAATGGCAATGGCAAGGTGCTGGCCTTCATTTCCTGCAAGGGCGGCAGTGGCGCCACCTTCATCGCCACCAACCTCGGCTATGCCTTGGCAGCCAGCGGCCACAAGCGTGTTGCCCTGCTGGACCTGAACCTGCACTTCGGCGATGCCTCGCTGTTTGTCTCCGAGAGCAAGCCGCTGGCCACCCTGTCCGACGTGACGCGCGACATCCACCGCCTGGACCCGTCGTTCCTCGCTTCGAGCATGCTCAATGTGCTGCCCAATTTCAGCGTCCTGGCGGCACCGGAAGACCCGGCCCACGCCAGCGAAGTGCTGCCTGAACATATCGACGCCATCATCAAGCTGGCGCGGCGCCAGTACGACTTCGTGGTGCTCGACGTGGGGCGCAACCTCGATGCGGTCAGCGTGCGCGCGCTCGACCACGCGGACCTGATTTTCCCCATCCTGCAAACGACCTTGCCATACATCCGCGATGGCAAGCGCCTGCTGGGCATGTTCCGTTCGCTGGAATACGACAAGGACAAGGTGCGCCTGATCGTCAACCGGCACGACAAGGGCGGCGAAATCCGCTTGCAGGACCTGGAGGCGGCGTATGGCACCACGATCGACCGCACGGTGCCGAATCATTATGCGTCGGCCGCCGCATCGGTCAACCAGGGCATGCCGATCTTGCAGCTGGATAAGAACAGCCCCATCACGCGCTCGCTGCAGGAGTTTGCCGCCAGCCTGACGGGCGTCAGCGTCGAAGCCGTGCCGCAAGGCTGGCTGAGCCGTATGCTGCGGCGCGCCTAACACCACTCGAACAGGAATTCTTTTATGGCAACTTCTCCCGCCCCCAGCCTGTCGATCCGCGAGCGTCTCGGTAACGGCAAGATCGCTACCCTGACGCCGCAGCGCGCGCCGGCCATCGACAACCGCAGTTACCGCGAGCTGAAACAGCGCATTCACGCGCTGCTGCTTGAGCGCGTCGATCTGGAAAGCATGCAGCGGCTGACGCAGGAACAGATCCGCGACGAGTTGCGCGGCCTGGTCGAGCGCCTGCTCGACGAAGAAGCCGTGGTCATCAATGATGTCGAGCGCAAGAACCTGACGCGCGACATTCGCAACGAGATGCTCGGTTTTGGTCCGCTGGAAACCTTGTTGTCGGACCCGACCGTGTCGGATATCCTCGTCAATGGCCACAAGCAAGTGTATGTCGAGCGGCGCGGCAAGCTGGAATTGACCGATGTCGTGTTCAATGACGATGCCCATCTGATGAAAATCATCGACAAGATCGTCTCGCGCGTGGGCCGCCGCATCGACGAATCGAGCCCCATGGTCGATGCGCGCCTGCCCGATGGGTCGCGCGTCAACGCCATCATCCCGCCGCTGGCCATCGACGGACCCGTGATGTCGATCCGGCGTTTTTCCGTCGATCCCCTGCGCCTGGCCGACCTGGTCGCCTACACCAGCATGACGGCCGAGATGGCCGAGGTGCTGCAGGGCCTGGGCAAGGCGAAGATGAATATCCTCATTTCCGGCGGCACGGGTAGCGGCAAGACCACCATGCTGAACGTGATTTCCGGCTTTATCGGCCATACCGAACGCATCGTCACGGTGGAAGACGCGGCCGAGCTGCAATTGCAGCAGCCGCACGTGGTGCGCCTGGAAACGCGCCCGCCGAATATCGAAGGCAAGGGGGAAGTGTCGCAGCGCGCGCTGGTGCGCAATGCCCTGCGGATGCGTCCCGACCGCATCATCCTGGGCGAGGTGCGCGGCGCCGAAGCGCTCGACATGCTCGGTGCGATGAACACGGGCCATGAAGGCTCGATGGCCACCATCCACGCCAACACTCCGCGCGACGCCATTACGCGACTGGAAAACATGATCAGCATGGCGGCCGCCAACCTGCCAAGCAAAGCCATCCGCCAGCAGATCAGCTCGGCCATATCGGTGGTGGTGCAAGTGTCGCGCCTGATCGACGGCAAGCGCAAGGTCACGTCGATCCAGGAAATCACGGGCATGGAGGGCGATGTCATCACGATGCAGGAGATCTTCAGTTTCAAGCAGACGGGGGTGGGGGAGAGCGGGGCGGTCGTCGGGTATTTCTCGGCCAGCGGCATCCGTCCCCATTTCCTGGAACGCCTGAAGAGTTTTGGCATCGGCATTTCCAGCGCGGTCTTCGAGCCGACCGGCAGCGGGCGCTGACGCGGCATGGGCTATCTCTCGTATCTGGTGTATCTGCTGATCTTCCTGGCGGTCATGCTGCTGGTCGGCGCCGTTTACTTCAACCTGCAGTCGCGCGGCGCCGGCGCCGGGCGCGTGGCGCGCCGCTTGCTGGCGATGAATACGGCCAGCGACGACGCGCAGAAAACCGTGTCGATCACCAAGAACCGGCAGCTCAGTTCGCATGCGGGCGTACAGGGCTTGCTGGAGGCACTGCCCGGCGTGCAATGGCTGGACCGCTTGCTGCTGCAGTCGGGTAAGAACTGGAACGTGGGCAAGCTGCTCGGCTATTGCCTGTTGGGCTTGCTATTCGGGCTGCTGCTGGGCAGCCTCAGCCCCTTGCCCTGGTATCTGCGTCTGCTGCTGAGCCTTGCCTGTGCGGCGCTGCCGTTCTTGCTCGTGATGCGCGCCAAGGCCAGCCGGCTGGTGCGCATCGAGCAGCAGTTGCCCGACGCCCTGGACATGATGAGCCGTGCCATGCGTGCCGGCCACGCCTTTCCCACGGCCCTGAAAATGGTCGGCGACGAGATGACGGGTCCCCTGGCCGATGAATTCCGCGCCGTGTTTGACGAAGTCAATTTCGGCGTGGCGATGTCCGATGCCCTGTCGGGGCTGGCGGCGCGCGTGCCCAGTACGGACCTGCGCTATTTCGTCATCGCCGTGCTGATCCAGCGTGAAACGGGCGGCAACCTGACGGAGTTGCTGAACAGTATCAGCGCCATCATCCGCGACCGCCTTAAATTGATGGGCCAGGTGCGCGTGCTGTCGGCTGAAGGGCGCATGTCGGCCTGGGTGCTCGGTTCGCTGCCCTTCGTCGCCGCGCTGATGATGCAGGTGATTAACCCGGATTTCCTCGCCGTGTTGTATACGGACAGCGGCGGTCGCAAGATGGTCGGGGGCGCCTTTGGCATGCTGGTAGCGGGCGTCTTTGTGATTCGCAAGATTATCCGCATTCGCGTGTGAGGCCATGAGATGAGGCAGTTGACTATACGGAAGGTGGCGCGATGAGCGGCATGCAGATAGGCTTGTTGGTGGTGCTGTTCCTGATCGTGTTCGGTATCGTCCTGGTGCTGGCGCGTTTGTTTGCGGGCAACGCGGTGCAAATGCGCCTCGATACCCTGGACGTGCAGAAAATAGATACCGGCAAGGCCGGCCGGATGAACCAGCGCTGGCTGGGACACCTGATCAGTCTGACCCGTCCGCTGGTCAAGCTATCCTTGCCTGAAGAGGGTTGGGAAGTGTCGCCCATCCGCATCCGCTTCATCAATGCGGGCTGGCGCAAGAGTACCGCACCAGCGCTGTTTTATGCGGCCAAGACGGGGCTGACCCTGCTGTTTCCGCTGCTGGCATATCTGCTGCTGCGCCATGGCGACCACCAGCTGTTCCTGTGGCTGGTGCTGGCCGCCGCCCTCGGCTATTACCTGCCCGACTTCTGGCTCAAGCATTGCCTGCAAGAGCGGCAGCGCGAAATCTTCGAAACCTTTCCCGATGCGCTGGACTTGATGACCGTCTGCGTCGAGGCGGGCCTGGCGATGGATGCGGCGCTGGCACGCGTGGCGCAGGAAATCGGCATGAAAAGTGAGATCCTGGCCGAGGAGTTGCAGCTGGTGACGCTGGAGCTGCGCGCCGGCAGCGCCAAGGACAAGGCCTTGCGCAACCTGGCCCTGCGCACGGGCGTGGAAGACGTCGATGCGCTGGTGACCCTGCTGATACAGGCGGAGCGTTTCGGTACCAGCATCGCCGCCTCCTTGCGCGTGCAATCGGACCAGCTGCGCACCAAACGGCGCCAGCGCGCCGAGGAAACGGCGGCGAAGATTGCGCTCAAGCTGCTGTTCCCCCTGATTTTCTTCATTTTCCCGTCCTTGCTGGTGGTGCTCATGGGGCCTGCCCTGCTGCAGATCCGCCGCGCCCTGCTGCCAGCGATGGGGGCGGTATGAGGCTGCCATTCAGCCGGTTTGGGATGGCAGGCTTGTATATGCTTGCATTCCTGCTGTTGTCGGGCTGCACAGCCAGCCATGCTCCGCCGCAGTGGCAAGTCCAGGGCGTGCAGCGCATCAGTCATTCCGCCGGCCAGAATGCCGCCACGTATTTTGAACTGGGCAAGTTTTACCAGGAGCGGGGCCAGCTTGCGCTTGCCGCCGAAGCCTTTGCCGCCTCGATCGCCCTTGATCCGCAGCAGCTGGGCGCACGTAATGCGCTGGCCGTGCTCGACGCGCGCCAGGGCCGGCTTGAACAGGCTGCCACGGCGCTGCTGGCGCTGGTGCGCGACTTCCCTGCGGCTGCCCAGCCCCTGAATAATCTCGGCTATGTGTATTACCTGCAAGGGGAGCTGGCGCAAGCGTCCAGCATGCTCGAGCAGGCCATGGCGTGCGATGGCGGCACGGCACTGGCGCGCAATAACTTGCAACTGGTGCAGGCGGCGCAGCTGGCGTTGGTGCCGGCCGCGCCAGCCGCGCCAGCCGTGGCCGTCGCGCCGGAGGCGCCGGCCGAGATCGAAATCATCAATGGCAATGGCATACGCGGCATGGCGGCGCAGATGCGCTTGCGCGTGCAGGCGCGGGGCATGGCGGTCAGCCGGCTGCGCAATCAGCCCGGTTTTCGCCAGGAGCGCAGTCAGATCCTGTACGCGCCCGGCCACGCACGCCAGGCCGATGCCTTGCGGCAAGCCCTGGCGCAGCGGGGGGAGGCCATGCCACTGGTGGCCGTCGCCAGCCTGGGGCGCGGCGCCGGCATCCGCCTGATCCTGGGGCGCGACCAGGCTTGAACAAGATAGCAGTAACACATGATCAGCAGCAAAATAACAGGGAGAAGTACATGTCTGGATTGATGAGTAGCGGTGTGTCGGCGCGCTGGGCGCTGTGTCTGGCTGCCGGCACGGCAGTGACGTTGCTGGCCGGCTGTGGTGGGGGCGGTTCCGGCAGCAGCGATTGCAGCACCTTGGACCCGAGCCGCAATCCGAACCTGCCCGGCTGCGTGGTGCCGCCCGTCACGCCGGTGGTTCCCGTGACACCCGTCGTGCCGTTGCCGGCGACCCTGGCGCTGAGCCTGAAAGACGGGGCCGGCAAGGCGACCACCTCGGTCAGCCCCGGCAACAGCGCCACCGTGCAAGCCGTCGTGAAGGATGGCAGTGGCGCCGTGCTGCCGGGCGTCTTGCTGATCTTGAACAGCAGCGACAAGAGCGCCAGCTTCACCCCGGGCGCGGCCAGCGCCCTGACGGATGCGAACGGCGTGGCCAGCATCGTCATCGCTGCCGGCAGCCAGAGCGGCGCTTTTGCGCTGACGGCCAGCGCCACGGTGAATGGCAGCGTGTTGACGTCGAATATCAATTACACGGTGGTTTACCCGACCCTGACACTGGGCGGCGTGGGCGTCGTGCCGGCGACCCTGTCGGCGGGCGGCACGGCCGGCCTGAGCGTGACGGTGATGAATGGCGCGGCCGTGTATGCGCCGGTGCAGTCGGTCGTCTTCAGCTCGCCTTGCGCCAGCGCCGGCAAGGCGGTCATCAGCAGCCCCGTGAATACGGTCAATGGCGTGGCCAGCACCTCGTACATCGACAAGGGCTGCGGCGCGCCGGACGTGATCACGGCCAGCACCGTCTTCAATGCCACCACCTTGAGCCAGGCGGGCACCCTGACGGTGCAGACGGCCGCTGCCGGCCAGATCGGCTTTGTCTCGGCGCTGCCGCAAAACATCGCCCTGAAAGGCACGGGCGGTGCGGGCCGGCAAGAGTCATCCATCGTCACCTTCAAGGTGCTCGACAGGAATGGCAATCCCGTCAGTGGCCATGTGGTTGACTTTTCGCTGAACACCACGGCTGGTGGCCTGAGTCTCAATCCGGCGCAATCGACCAGCGGCGCCGATGGCAGCGTCAGCACCACGGTGGCCTCCGGCACCGTGAACACGCCGATCCGCGTCACGGCCACCTTGCAAGGCACCAGCCTGTCGACGGTGTCGGACCAGCTGGTGGTGTCCACCGGCGTGCCCGAGCAGGACAGCTTTACCTTGAGCACGTCCATGTTCAATACGGAAGGCCGGGATTATGCCGGCTGCACCGCGCCGACGGGGGCTACCATCACGGCGCGCCTGGGCGACCACTTCCACAATCCCGTGCCCGATGGCACGGCCGTCAGCTTCACGGCCGAAGGCGGCACCGTCGATGCTTCCTGCCTGACGGGCCTGGTCAACACTACCCTGACGGACGGTACGGTGATCACGCAGAAGGGCATACCGGGTTCGTGCAGCGTGCGTTTCTGCCCCGGCAACCCGCGTCCGCTTGACGGCCGCGTGACCATCCTGGCATACGCCTTGGGCGAGGAAAGTTTCGCTGATACGAATGGCAATAATCTGTTCGACAGCGGCGAGACGTATGTCGACCTGGGCGAGCCGTTCCGCAATGACCGCGCCATCGTTGGCAACAATGCCAATTTCAAGGATGACGCCTACAGCACGGGCAATGCCGTGCGCGCCGATGGCGAACCCATTATCGATTCGAACGGCAACGGAAAATGGGACGCGACGGGCGACAAGCAGTACAACGGCGTGCTGCGGTCGGCCTCCAGCGTCAACACCACGGCGGCCAATACCGTGCATATACGTCAGGCACTGGTGCAGGTGCTGTCGGGCAGCACAGCGCGTTTCACGCCGCTGGGCGCTGCCACCATTGATCTGGACAAGTGCGTCGATGGCACTGTGTTCGAGAACAAGGTTCACACCTTCCAGCTCGCCATCCGCGACGACAATGACACCGTGTTTGTGATCAATGGCAAGGATGTCACCAAGCGGGCGTTTGACTTGCCTGGCAATCCGCTGCCGGCCGGCACGACGATCAGCTTCTCGGCGAGCAATGGCAGCATCGTCAGCGGCGCCAGCTTCGTCGTGCCGAGCATGGACAGCGCCAGTTCCGCCAACTGGATCTATCCCGTGCAGATGATCAGCGACGTGACCCAGATCGGCACCGCGTGCCAGCCGAACAGCGTGCGCAACGGCCTGTTGACGGTGACGGTACGTACGCCGAATGGCATCCTGACGTCGGCGTCGTATGCCGTCAGCGACTGATCGCTATACCTGCGGGCAATAAAAAAGCTGCCGGAGTTTCCTCCGGCAGCTTTTTTTACATCAGAGCGCGTCTGGCGATCAGGCGAAAGGCGTCAGCAGGGTGATCATCTGGCCAAAGATCTTCGGGCTGGCGGCGATGACGTCGCCCTTGTACAGGTAGTCCGATTCGCCGGAAAATTCACCGACGATGCCGCCCGATTCCGTGATCATCAGGGCGCCGGCGGCGATATCCCAGGGCTTCAGGCCTTTTTCGTAGAAGCCGTCCAGGCGGCCGCAAGCGACGTAGGCCAGGTCCAGCGCGGCCGAGCCGGCGCGACGCACGCCCTGGCTGCGTTCGCCCATGATCGCGTACATCTTCAGGTATTCGTCCAGCGCGCGGGCGCTGCCGGCCACGTAGCCGGTGCCCAGCAGGGCGTTCGAGATGCGATCGAGCTTGGTGACGCGGATGCGTTTTTCGTTCAGGTAGGCGCCGGCGCCCTTGGTGGCCGTGAACAGGTCGTTGCGTACCGGATCGTAGATGACGGCTTGCGTGACGACGCCGCGATGCGCGAGCGCGATCGAGATGCAGTACTGCGGGAAGCCGTGGATAAAGTTGGTGGTGCCATCGATCGGGTCGATGATCCACTGATATTCATTCTCGTCGTGCGAGTTGGCGGAAGCTCCCGATTCCTCAGCCAGGAACGCGTGGTCCGGGTAGGCTTTGGACAGCACCTCGATGATGGCTTGTTCGGCCGCCTGGTCGACGTCGGTGACGAAATCGTTATGTTGTTTTTCCGTGACGACGACGCGGTCGAGGTCAAAAGAGGCGCGATTGATGACGGCGGCGCCGCGGCGGGCGGCTTTGATCGCCGTGTTGAGCATTGGGTGCATGTGAGCTTCCGTTAAAAGCACGCGACCGCCCATGGCCGCCTTGCGGCGCCGGTACGATAGAGTGCAAGAATGAATTAAAGAGCGGAGCGGTGCCGAAGTGGTTAAAATCCCGGCCTGGCGTCAGCGTTTTGTGACTCCGTTTCCCGAAATTTCCTGTATCGATACCGCGCAATAGCGCTATTTTAAATGAATCTGCCCGAAATCAACACGTCTCTTTTCACACGCTTGCGATTTATTCTTGTCGAAACTAGTCGTCCTGGCAACATTGGCGGCGTCGCGCGCGCCATGAAAACGATGGGGTTTTCCGATCTGGTGCTGGTCAACCCCCGCTTCCCCGATGCCTTGACGGATGCGGAAGCGGTGGCCTTTGCCAGCGGCGCGCAGGATATTCTGTCCGGCGCGCGCATCGTCGGCTCGATCGCCGAGGCGCTCGAAGGCTGCAATTACGCGGCGGCCGTGTCGGCCCGTCTGCGCGAATTCTCGCCGCCCGTCACGGCCCCGCGCGCCATCGCGGCCCAGCTGGCGGCCGGCGAAGACTTGCACGCGGCCGTCATCTTCGGCAACGAGCGCTTCGGCTTGCCCAACGAAATCGTCGAGCAGTGCAATGTGCTGATCAACATCCCCGCCAATCCCGCGTATTCGTCGCTGAACCTGTCGCAGGCGGCGCAGGTCGTGGCCTATGAATGCCGCGTGGCGGCCCTCGGCGATGGGCAGCTCGCCAGCCCCGTCGGTTTCCATGGCGACGCGGCCAGCCTGGCGCAGGTCGACGGCATGTACGATCACTTGCAGCAGGCGCTGGTCGCCATCGATTTCCTCGATGCCGACAACCCGAAAAAGCTGATGCCGCGCTTAAAACGCCTGTTTTCGCGCACGGGGCTGGAGACGGAAGAAGTCAACATCTTGCGCGGCATCGCGCGCCATATCCTGGCGGTCGCCAAAAAAGGCCCATGATCGAGACGCGGCTGCTGCGCCAGTTCATCGCCGTCGCCGAGGAACTGAACTTCCGGCGCGCGGCCGAACGGCTGCACATGGCGCAGCCGCCGCTGTCGCAGGCGATTTTGCGGCTGGAAGACTTGCTGGGCTACCCCGTATTCGAGCGCACGAACCGCAAGGTCAGCCTGACGCCGGCAGGGGATGCTTTCCTGGCCACGGCGCGCCAGGTGCTGGCCAGCCTGGAAGAGGGCGTGGCCGCCACGCGCCGTGTGGCGCAGGGCATCGAGGGGCACTTGCGCCTGAGTTTCATCCACATCACGCCGTATGCCCACGTATTGCATGCCTTGCGCGCCTTCCGCGCCGCCTCGCCCGCCGTGCAATTTACCTTGCGCGAAGCGTCGACGCAGCAGCAGGTCGAGTGGCTGGAAAAAGGCGAGGTCGATATCGCCCTGCTGCGCGCGCCGGGCCGCAGCACGCCGGGCTTGCGCTTCGAGCGCCTGTCCGGCGAAGACATCGTGATCGCGCTGCCGTTCAACCACCGCTGCGCGGGCCAGGCGCGGGTGGACCTGCTTGACCTGGCCGATGACGATTTCGTCGCCTCGCCGCGCGACCTGGGCCAGGGTTTCCACGACCAGCTGGCCAGCCTGTGCCTGCATGCGGGCTTCGTGCCGCGCGTGGCGCAGCAGGCGCGCCGATTGCAAACGGTGCTGGGCCTGGTGGCGGCCGGTTTCGGCGTGGCCCTGCTGCCGGCCAGCCTCGCCGCCTGCGCGCCAGCCGGTGTCGTCATGCTGCCGCTGCACAGCGATGCGCCCGAGGCGCTGCGCCAGCTCGACCTGTACATGGCGTGGGACCCGCAGCGCACGTCTCCCGTGCGCGAGCGTCTGCTGGCGCAGCTGCGGCTGTCCGCCACTCAATGGGACTTAAATTGAGACGTCAAGCGTCTCGTTTCAAGATAAATAAGATATTTTACAGATGACGGCCCAAGGGCCAGCATGGCGTTTTTGATTGTCGGGAATTGCCATGTCCATCGTTTCATCGCGCAGCCGTGCGCTGCCTCCCTCTATTTATTGGCTGTCGCTGTGCAGCTTTGCCTTCGGCCTGTGCGAATTCATTGCCGCCGGCCTCTTGACTCCCATGGCGCGCGACTTGCACGCCAGCGTGGCGGCGGCTGGTGGCGCCATCGCCGCGTATGCGCTGGGGGCGGCCATCGGCGCGCCCGTGTTGACGGCCCTGCTGGCGCGCCGCCCCACGCGCCAGATCCTGGTGGCCACCATGCTCGTGCTGGCGGCCGGCAGCGTGGCCATGGCGGGGGCGCCGGCACTGGGCGCGCTGCTGTGTGTGCGCTTTGCCGTCGGTCTGGCGCATGGTGTGTTCATGGCCGTCGCTTCGCACGCGGCCACCAGCCTGGTCGACCCGTCCCGCGCGGGCAGGGCGCTATCCATCGTCTGGCTGGGCCTGACCCTGGCGCTGGCCGGCGGCGTGCCGCTGGGGACGTGGCTGGGCGCCGTCTCGTCGTGGCGCTGGGTGTTTACGGCCATCGGCGTGCTGGCCCTGTGCGGCGGCGCCGGCTTGCGCTGCGCCATGCCGGCCGCGCGCCAGCCGGCCGCCGCCACGCCGGCCCTGGCCAGCCTGCGCGCCATCCTGCAGCCGCCCCTGCTGCTGGCGGCCGGGGTGGCGGCGCTGGTCAGCGTGGCCACCTTCAGCTTTTTCACGTATGTGTCGCCCTTCCTGCTGCAAGTGGGCGGGCTCAATGCGGGCTGGCTGAGTGCCGCCATGCTGTGCTTTGGCGCGTGCGCCATCGGCGGCAACCTGCTGGGCGGCTGGTGCGCGGATCGCCCTTCCGCGTTGCGCGCCACCGTGCTGGCCATGGCCGCGCTGGCGCTCAACCTGCTGGGCTTTTATGTGCTGCGCACGCATCCGTTTGCCATGCTGGCCCTGTGCGGCACTTTGGGCATGCTGTTCTTTGCCCTCGTGACCCTGTCGACCATGCGCCTCCTGCGCCTGGCGCAGCGGCATTGCCCGGGCAGCGACGCGGTGGCGGCGGGCCTGAATATCGCCGCCTTCAATGCGGGCACGGCCACCGGCGGTGCGCTGGGCGGTGTGCTGATCGTCGCCTTCGGCTTGCCCGGCATCGCCATCGGCGGCGCGCTGGCGGCGCTGCTGGCCATGCTGCTGCTGTGCTTCCAGTCGCGCAAACTAGACGCGCCGCTCTAGTTTTTGCGTTCAAATGCCCACTGCCTTTGGCGTACACTGGCCTGCAAAAGGCCGTACAAAACAAGGGGACACATGGGATTGCAACGCAGATCGTTTCTGAAACTGGGCGTGCTGGGCGCCTGTGCGCTGGCCGCCGGCGGCGCCGCCTACCGCGCCGTACGTGGGCCGGCGCCGCCGGGTCGCTTCGTGCTCGATGGCGCGGCGCGCGCGGCGCTGGCGGCCATCGTGCCGGCCATGCTGGGCGAGGCCTTGCCGCACGGGGGCGATGCGCGCAGCAAGGCCCTCGACGGCGCCATCGCTGGCGTGGACACGGCCATCCATGGCTTGCCCCTGGCGGCGCAGCAGGAAGTGCAGGATTTGTTTGGCTTGCTGGCGCTGGCGCCTGCGCGGCGCTTCGTCGCCGGTGTAAAAGATGGCTGGCGCGAAGCCGATCCCGTCCAGGTGGCCGCCTTTCTGCAGGCATGGCGCACCCACCGCCTGGCCACCCTGCAGACGGCCTACCTGGCCCTGCACGACCTGATCCTCGGCGCCTGGTACGCCGATGCCGCCCACTGGGCAGCCATCGGCTATCCGGGACCGCTGCCCGAACTGAGCGCATAAGGCATCCATGAGCACATCCCCCATACCCGATCCCATCGCCATCGGCGTGGCCAGCGGCTGGAACGTCACCGACGCCAGCACCCTGGCCGCCGACCGCAGCTTCGAGGCGGACGTCGTCGTCATCGGCAGCGGCGCCGGCGGCGGCGTGACGGCGGAAATCCTCGCGCTGGCCGGCCTGAAAGTCTTGATCGTCGAGGAGGGCGGCCTGAAGTCCTCGAAAGACTTCAAGATGCGCGAAGCGCAGGCCTATCCCGCGCTGTACCAGGAATCGGCCGCGCGCAAGACGCGCGACAAGGCGATCAACATCCTGCAGGGGCGCACCGTCGGCGGCTCGACCACCGTCAACTGGACCTCGAGCTTTCGCACGCCGCCCGGCACCCTGGAATACTGGCGCCAGCATTTTGGTTTGTCCGGCTATTCCGTGGACGCCATGGCGCCGTGGTTCGCCATGATGGAAAAACGCCTGCACGTGAGCGACTGGGCCGCGCCGCCCAACGAAAACAACGATTTGCTGCGCCGTGGCGCCACGGCGCTGGGCATCCCCACCGCCGCCATCCGGCGCAATGTGAACGGCTGCTGGAACCTCGGTTACTGCGGCATGGGTTGCCCGACCAACGCCAAGCAGTCGATGCTGGTGACGACGATCCCCTCGGCGCTGGCGCTGGGCGCGGGCCTGCTCGTGCATGCGCGCGCCGAGCGTTTCACCTTCAAGGGCGAGCGCATCGACAGCCTGCAGGTGACGGCGCTGGACGCTGCCGGGCAAGTACCCACAGGCGTGCGCCTCACCTTGCGCGCCAAACACTTTGTGCTGGCCGGCGGCGCCATCAACTCGCCGGCGCTGTTGCTGCGCTCGCAGGCGCCCGACCCGCACGGTTTGCTGGGCCGGCGCACCTTTTTGCACCCGACGGTGATCTCGGCCGGTCTGTTTTCCCAGCGCGTCGATGCCTATGCGGGCGCGCCGCAAACGATTTATTCCGACCATTTCCTGCACACGGCGCCCATCGATGGCCCCATCGGCTACAAGCTTGAGGCGCCGCCTTTGCACCCGCTGCTGATGGCCACCACCATGGGCGGCTTCGGCGATGAACATGCGCGCACCATGCGCGAATTCCCCCATGCGCACGGTTTGCTGGCGCTGCTGCGCGACGGCTTTCACCATGAGGCGGCGGGCGGCAGCGTGTCCATCGACAGTTTCGGCGCGCCCGTGCTCGACTATCCGCTCACGCCCTTCATCTGGGATGGCGCGCGGCGCGCGCTGCTGTCGATGGCGGAAATCCAGTTCGCCGCCGGCGCGAACAGCGTGTATCCCGTACACGAGCTGGCCAGCCACTACACCAGCTGGGCGCAGGCGAAACAGGCCATCGGCGCGCTGCCGATGAAGGCGCTGCTGGCGCGCGTGGTGTCGGCCCACGTGATGGGCGGCTGCGCCATGTCGGACGATGTGCGCCTGGGCGTGACGGGGGCCAATGGCCGCTACCACGGCGTGCGCAACCTGTCCGTGCACGACGGCTCGCTGTTCCCCACCTCGATCGGCGCCAATCCGCAACTGACCTTGTATGCGCTGGCCGCGCGCCTGGCCAGCGGCCTGGCGCAGCAGTTGACGGGCAAGCCGGCCCCCGTGCCCGCCCCGGCCACTGCATGATCGCGCGCATCCTCAAGTGGCTGATGCTGCTGCAGGTGCTGGCCGTGCTGGGCGTGGCGTACCTGGCCATGCAGGCGTGGGGCGTCGCCTCGCCGGTGCTGGCCGTGCTGCTGGCGCTGGCCATGTTGCTGGCCGTGCGCGCGCTGATCGTGGCGCGCAATTTTTGGGAAAGCCGGCGCCTGGGCAACCCGGTACCGCTTGAATATCAACTGGGCGCCATGGGCGCCGCGCGGCTGTTTTTCGGCGAACTGCGCGCCACCCTGTGGACCTCGTCGTGGGGCATGCTGCGTCCGCGCCTGCATGCGGCCGATACCATCATTGGCCAGGGGCTGCCGGTGCTGCTGGTGCACGGCTATGTGTGCAACCGCGGCTACTGGACGCAGCTGAGCCGGCAACTGGCGCAAGCCGGCATCGCGCACGACGGCGTCGACCTGGAGCCGATAGGTGCCGACATCGAGGACTTCGTGCCGCAGGTCGAGCAAGCCATCACCGAGCTTTGCGCCCGCACGGGCAGCGACCGCGTGATTCTCGTCGCGCACAGCATGGGCGGCCTGGTGGCGCGCGCCTGGCTGCGCCATTACGGCGCGGCCCGCGTGGCGCGCATCATCACCATCGGCACGCCGCACCACGGCACGGCGCTGGCCAACCTGGCTGCGGGGACAAATGCGCACCAGATGAGCCGTATCGGTGGCGCGCCCAGCGGCTGGCTGGCGCAGCTGGCCGCCAGCGAGGCACCTGAAACGCGCGCCCTGATCACCTCGATCTATTCGCACCACGATAATATTGTCGCGCCGCAATGTTCCGCGCACTTGCCCGGCGCGCGCAATATTGCCTTCGGCGCCATCGGCCACGTGGCGCTGGCCAGCGATGCGCGCGTGCTGCGCCAGCTGCTGGCGGAAATCACTATCAAGTACGAAGTCGCCCAGTCCCCGTCTGGCCTCCATTTTTCCTGAATTCTGTTGTGTTTTATCAGCATGGCAAGACTGTCTCTTTTGACTCTGCTGTTGCCCATGTTTAACAGGTGCTGGCCCAGAAAATGCTGTTTTCCACTGGCGTACTGTATTAAGCTAGCATCACGAAGGTGACGGTCAGCAATGATTGCCGAGACCGTAGATGGCGCGCCACGGCGATCCGCATGCGAGATATTTGCGGGGATGCAGGGCAGGATGTCGTAGGATTAGCATGTTGCCGCGCAAGCGGAAAGATGAGTGCAGGCAAAAAATGAGTTTATGCAGTTTTCATGGGGGTGCTAATTGTCCGCACGTATCCTGATTATCGAAGATAACGCCACCAATATGGAATTGATGGTGTACCTGTTACGTGCCTTTGGGTACACGCCGTTGGCCGCCTATGACGGCGAAGAGGGCGTGCGCATGGCGCGCAGCGAATTGCCGGACTTGATCATCTGCGACGTGCATTTGCCCAAGCTCGATGGCTATGGCGTGGTGGCCGAGCTGAAGAAAGACCCGCTGCTGCGCAAGATTCCGGCCCTGGCCGTGACGGCGCTGGCCATGGTGGGTGACCGCGAACGCCTGCTCGAAGCGGGTTTCAATGGCTATATCGGCAAGCCGATCGAGCCGGACCTGTTCGTGGCGGAGCTGGAATCTTTTTTACCCGGGGCGCCGTCGACGCCAGTTAAAAACGACATAGCTACCATCTTGATCGTTGACGATCATGTGCTGAACCGCGAATTCCTGACCGCACTGCTGGGCTACGGCGGCCACCGCCTGCTGGAGGCGGCCAATGGCGCCGACGCGCTGGAAGTGCTGCGCACCGAGCGGCCGGACCTGATCATCTCCGACATCCTCATGCCGAACATGGACGGCTACGAATTCGTCACGCGCGTGCATGCCGATCCCGCGCTGACCGACGTGCCCATCATTTTTTATACGGCCACCTACCGCGAGCAGGAAGCGATCTTGCTGGCGCAGGCATGCGGCGTGCGCTGGGTGTTGCCCAAGCCGTCCGATCCCGAAGTCATCGTGCGCACGGTCAACGAGGCGCTGGGACTGATGCCGGCGGCCGTCCAGGCGTCCGTTCTGCCGGGCGCGGGCGGTGCTGCGGGCCTTCCCGCCACTGGCAAGCTGGCCGCCATCGATCACCAGGTCAGCGGCTACCTCGACGAAGTCGAGTCCAGCAGCCAGCAGATTTCGCAGCTGGCCAGCCAGCGCGAAGGCCATGCCGCCATGCCCGAAGACCTGGGCATCATGACGGAGCGTTTGTCGCGCTCTCTGTCGAGCCTGCAAGCGGTGAGCCTGCGCCTGACGGCCCTGATCGAGCTCGGTATAGAGCTGGGCGCCGAACGCGATCCGCGCGCCTTGATCGAAGCGGGCTGCAAGGTGGCGCAGAATATCTGCGTCTCCAGGTACGCCTGCATCGGCGTGCTGGAAGAGGGCGCCGAAAAGCTCAGTTATTTTTCCTCCTGCGGCGCCGAGAAAGACCTCGAGCGCATTGCCAGCGCGCCGCGCACGGGCATCCTGAACCGCTTGCTGGAACAGCGCCAGCCCTACCGTGTCAATGGCTTGAAGGGCGACCCCGGCGCGCTGGGCCTGCCCGACACGCACCCGCCCGTGCACTCCTTCCTGGGCGTCGCCATCGCTTCGCGCGAGCGCAGCCACGGCTGGCTGTACCTGGTCGACAAGCTGGGGGCGAACGAGTTTTCCGAAGTCGACGAGCGGGTCGCCGCCACAGTGGCGGCGCAGATCGCCGTCGCCTACGACAACCTGCTGCTGTACGACGAGATCAAGCGCCACCACGAGCAGCTGACCCTGGACATGGCGGCGCGCATCCGTCTCGATGAAGACTTGCGCCGCTTCCGCCTGGCGATGGATGCCACGGCTGACGCGATTTTCCTCGTCGACCGCGCCGGCATGTGCTTCGTCGACGTCAACCAGACTGCCTGCCGCATGCTGGGCTTTGAACGCGAGGATTTCCTGCGCGTGGGGCCGGGGCGCGCGAGCGAGGGCGAGACCCAGCTGGAAGAACTGTACAACAAGCTGCTGGCCGGCGATCAGGGTGGCCCGATGACGGAATTGCAGCTGCAGCGCAAGGACGGCTCGCCGCTGTCGGTGGAAGTGCAGCGGCGCACCCTGCGCTCGGGCCAGAGCTGGATCCTGGTGGCCGTGGCGCGCGACATCACCGAGCGCAAGGATGCCGAGCAGCGCCTGATGAAGCTGGCCCATTTCGATACCTTGACCGGCTTGCCGAACCGCAGCCAGTTTTACGCCTCGCTGACCCATTCGCTGTCCCAGGCGGCCGAACATCAGTGGGCCGTGGCCGTGCTGTTCATGGACATCGACCGCTTCAAGAATATCAACGACACCCTGGGCCACACCCTCGGCGACGACCTGCTGCGCCAGTTTTCCAGCCGCCTCGTCGATTGCCTGCGCGTGCGCGATACCATCGGCCGCTTCGGCGGCGATGAATTCGCCACCATCCTGGTGCTGCCGGAAGGCATCCAGCATGCCGTGGGCGTGGTCGACAAGATCCGCGAAGCGATGCGCAAGCCCTTCGATTTGCAGGGCCACGAGGTGACGGTGACGGTCAGCATCGGTATTTCCGTGTTCCCCGAAGACGGCCTCGATGCGGACACCCTGATTCAGTATGCCGACACGGCCATGTACCGTGCCAAGGAGGCCGGACGCGATGCCTTCCGCTTCTTCACGGCGGAAATGAACGCGCAATCGATGGCGCGGCTGGACATGGAAAATGCCCTGCGGCGTGCCATCGACAACGAGGAATTCGTGCTGTTCTTCCAGCCCAAGGTGAATATCATCTCGGGACGCATCAGCGGCGCCGAGGCGCTGATACGCTGGCGCCGCCCCGGCCACGGCATGGTCTCGCCGGCCGTGTTCATCCCCCTGCTGGAAGAAACGGGGTTGATCGTGCGCGTCGGTAACTGGGTGCTGGACGAAGCCTGCAAGAAGATCAGCGAGTGGGGCGCCAGCAGCATCGGCCCCGTGCACCTGTCGGTGAATGTGTCGGGCATCCAGTTTTTCGTCGGCGGCCTGGAAGAAGAGGTGCTCAAGGCGATCAGCAAGCACGATATCGCGCCCGACCTGCTGGAACTGGAGCTGACGGAAAGCTCGCTGATGTCGAATGCCGAGGAAACCATCGCCGTGCTGCGCAACCTGAAGGCGCTGGGCATCCAGATTTCCATCGACGATTTCGGCACCGGTTATTCCAGCCTGGCCTACTTGAAGCGCTTCCCCATCGACAAGCTGAAGATCGACATCGCCTTCGTGCGCGAAGTGACCAGCAATCCCGATGACGCGGCCATCGTGCTGGCCATCATCAGCATGGCACACAGCATGAAGCTGGAAGTGATCGCCGAAGGCGTGGAAAACGATGCGCAGCTGGCTTATTTGCGGCGCCACGGCTGCGACGAGATGCAGGGCTATTATTTCAGCCGCCCCGTGCCGCAGGAAGAATTCGAGCAGATGCTGATGGCGGGCAAGCTGCTGCAGGCGCCGCACGATGATGGCAGCGAAGAGCAGCAAACCTTGCTGATCGTCGACGACGATGTCTTCATGCTCGACGTGCTCAGCGACTTCCTGGCGCAGGACGGCTACCGCATCCTGACGGCGCAGACGGCCGCCGAGGGCTTCGACATCCTGGCGCGCCACAAGGTGCAGGTGATCCTGTGCGACCAGTGCATGCCGCTCATGAGCGGCACTGAATTCATGGAACGGGTCAAGCACCTGTGCCCCGACACTTTCCGCATCATGTTGTCGGCTTTTGCCGACCTGACGCCCATCATGGCGGCCATCAACCGCGGCGCCGTCGACCGCTTCTATACCAAACCGTGGAAAGGCGCCGTGCTGCGCGAGAACATCCGCGAAGGCTTCCGCCTGCACAAGCTGCTGCATGGCCCGGTGAAAGCGGCCGCCTAGGCGCTTGCCATGCCGGTCGCTGTGTGCGCTGGCGCACGTTGAGAAGCAGCTTTCCATCGAATTAGACTCCCGTCTCTAGTTTTGCTCTCTAGAATAAAAAGCATCCATGAAGTGGCATGGCCTTTCATATGACGGGAGCGGGCGATGGTGAAGAAATTGAAGGAGTTGGCGGAAGACAATGAATTGGCGAGCGCCGTGCGCTCGTCCGCGCAGCAGATCTGGCAAGCGGGCCTCGGTGCCTTCGCCAAGGCGCAGGAAGAGGGCGGGCGCGTGTTTTCCAAGCTCGTCAAGGAAGGCACGGAATTCCAGAAGCGCGCCGAAGACAAGGTGGCCGATGTCGGCGACAGCGTCGGCAAGCTGGCCGATGGCGTGGGCAAGCAGGCCAGCGGCTCCTGGGACAAGCTGGAACAGGTGTTTGAAGAGCGCGTGGCGCGTGCCCTGGCCACCATCGGCGTGCCGATGCAAAACGATATCGCCGCGCTGCACGCCAAAATCGATGCCTTGAGCTTGCAGGTGGCGGCGCTGTCCGCCAAGGCCGCGCCGGCGGCCAAGCCGAAGGCGGCACCGAAAGCCGCACCGAAGGCGGCCGTCGCCAAGGCCCCGGCCAAGCCGGCAGCCAGGGCCGCGCCGCGCGCCGCAGCCAAGCCAATAAGCAAGCCAATAAGCAAGCCGGTGAGCAAGCCAGTGAGCAAGCCCGCCGCCAGGCCGGCGGCGAAGAAAAAAGCGCCGGCCGCTTGAGCTGGCGCAACATCCCTCCAGCCTGCTCGCGCAGGCTTTTTTTTGCCTGCGCTTTTCGCCGGTGCCGTGGGGCGTAGTGTTTCATTACGGCTATCTTAGGTGGTATGCTTGAGGCAGAACACAGAGAGATTGCCCGCCATGCTACAAAAAGCACCACGCCGTACCCGCGAACGCATCCTGGAGTTGTCGCTGCGCCTGTTCAATGAGTTTGGTGAGCCGAATATCACGACGACCGTGATTGCGGAAGAGATGAATATTTCGCCGGGAAACCTGTATTACCACTTCCGTAACAAGGATGACATCGTCAACTCGATTTTCGTCCAGTTCGAGGCGGAAATCGAACGCATCCTGACCGTGCCTGACGGACGCCGTTCGAATATCGAGGATGTCTGGCTGTATTTGCACCTGATGTTCGAACTGATCTGGCGCTACCGCTTTTTCTATCGCGACCTCAATGATTTGCTGTCGCGCAACCGCAAGCTGGAACTGCACTTCAAGCTGATCCTGGCGCACAAAATCAAGGTGGCCACGCAGCTGTGCGAAGATTTGCGCAGCGAGCAGTCTTTGGAAGCGTCGGACATGGAAGTGGCCGCGATGGCGACGAATATGGTGGTCGTCGCCACCTACTGGCTGTCGTACGAATATGTGCGCAATCCGCGCAAGTACAGCGAGCAGCAATCGATGTCCGATGCGCTGGCACGCGGCTGCTACCAGGTGTTGTCGCTGATCGGGCCTTATTTGCGCAATGAAACACATTTGCTGTTTCGTAAACTGTCGGAAGAGTATGTGACCAAACTCAAGAACGACTGACGCGGCTGCTGGCGCCACGTCGTCATTTACAGGAGAGAGAGATGGCTTGGAAACAATTCCCCTATCCGGACGCAGCCTATGTCTATACGCCGCAGACCCTGGAAGCGGCCTGGGCGCGCCTGCATGCGGGCGATGTGGAACCGTTTCCCACGCACCCGGCGCTGGTGCAAGCCTGGCTGGCCTTCCACGCGGGCGACTTCGAACGCGCCGTGAAGCTGGGCCTGGCCGTCGGCGTGCCCGGCTATGCGGTGGCGCACAAGGCGACCTGCATCTATGCCACGCACCTGGAAGTGGACGACCGCCAGAAACTCGATATGTACGAGGAAGTGGCGGAGCGCTGCGAGCGCCAGCAGAGCGAACAGCCGGACAACCCGGCCGGCTACTACTGGCATGCCTATAGCCTGGGCCGCTACGCGCTGGGCACCTCCGTCGTCAAGGCCCTGGCGCAAGGCATGGGGGCGCGCGTGCGCAACAGCCTGGACCGCACGATGACGGTGGCGCCCATGCATGCGGAAGCGCATATTGCGTTTGGGATTTATCATACGGAAATTATCGACAAGGTCGGCGCCATGATCGGCGGCCTGACCTACGGCGCCAACAAGGAAGATGGCTATCAGCACTTCAAGACGGCGCTGGCCCTGACGCCGTATTCGGCGCTGGCGCACAGCGAATATGCGCGCGCATTGAATATGCTTGACGGAAAGAAAAAGCTGGCGGAAGCGCTGGCACTGTATGAAAAGGCGGCCGACTGCGCGGCACTGGACGCCAAGGAACGCCTCGAGGTCGAGGCGGCGATCGATGAATTGAAAGGGTAGGGATTACTGTGATCAAGGCTTTATGTGTGTACTGCGGCGCCAACGCGGGCGTCTCGCCCGACTATGCGGTGGCGGCGCGCGAACTGGCGCGCGTGCTGGTGGCGGAAAATATTTCGCTGGTGTATGGCGGCGGCAAGGTCGGCCTGATGGGCGTGATCGCCGATGAAGTGCTGCGCCTGGGCGGCGAGGTGACGGGCGTGATTCCCACCCAACTGGTTGAACGCGAAGTGGGCCACATGGGCTTGACGCGCCAGTTCATCGTGAAGGACATGCATGAGCGCAAGGCGATGATGGCCAGCCTGTCCGACGCCTTCATCGCCATGCCCGGCGGCTATGGCACCCTGGAAGAGCTGTTCGAGATGCTCACATGGGCCCAGCTGGGCTTGCACGCCAAGCCCATCGGCTTGCTCAATGTCGACCGTTTCTATGATGGCTTGATTGCTTTCGTGCAAAACGGCAAGGAACAGGGCTTCATCCGCCCGCAGCACGCGGCCTTCCTCAATGCCGACGCCGATCCCGCAGCGCTGGTGCAACGCCTGAAGGAGTGCGCGCCGTAGGCTCTGGTAAGTGCTTGAGCGCCGCGCCTCACGACCACAGGCGCTGGCCTGACAGGTCGAGCTGGGTCAGGTACAGGCGCACGTCGAATTCGTACTGGTGGTATTGCGGTTCCATATACGTGCACAGCTTGTAGAACGGCTTGTCGTGCTGCTTTTCTTTTACATGCGCCAGTTCGTGCACGGCGATCATGCGCAGAAATTCCAGCGGCACTTCCTTGAACATGGTGGCCACGCGGATTTCATGCTTGGCCTTGAGCTTGCCGCCCTGCACGCGCGAGATCGAGGTATGCAAGCCCAGCGCATGCTGGATCACGTGGATCTTGCTGTCGAACGCCACTTTGTTGATGGGTTCGGCATTGCGCAGGAATTCATTCTTCAAGTCTTGCACGTACTGGTACAACGCCTTGTCGTTGCGCACATCGTGCGCATGCGGGTAGCGTTTTAACAGGACTTCGCCCAGCTTGTCCTGCGCGATCAGTTGTTGTACTTGCGCTTGCGTTTGTTCGGAATAGGCGCTCAGGTATTTCAGGGATGGCTGCATGCGGGGAAGGGCGGGGCGGGGCGCGAATGTGTCAGTAAGGCGAGAATACCATACCGCCGCGCCCCACGCTGTGCCAGCCCCGGCACGGGGCTGCCAGGGCCGCCCCGCGCCGTCGTCAAGCCGCGTGCCAGATCAGCCAGGTCAGCCCTTGTCGTCTTCGTCCTTGTTGCCCTGCCGGCCAGCCTTCGACTGTTGTTGCTCGGCGCCGCCGCCGCGTGCCGCCGTGCTGCCGCGGCTTTCATTGGCGCGCTGGGCCGATTGCCGGCTTTCGCCGCCCTTGCGGCCGATTTCGGCCATGTGTTCGCGGTTACGGCTGACGGCTTCGCCGCCTTTCTGTCCGGCCCGGCGTGCTTCTTCCGAGTCGAATTCATGCGCCGTGCCCTTTTGATGGGCTGCCTGACCGCCCTTGCTGGCGATTTCGCGTTGCTGCTCTTCGTTCATGGCGGCGAAACCGCGCTTGCTCGTGCCTTTGGCGCTGCCCGCTTCGCCGGCTTTCTGGCTGCTGCCAGCGCCCTTGCCCTGTTCATTACCTTGATTGCTAGCCATGTCGCTCTCCTTGCTGTCGAGTGGGGGTGTTCAATGTGCCTGATCGGATTGCCGGCTGCTCTCGCGACCGCGGGCTACACCGTCGCTGCGGCCCGTGGCGTGCATTTTTTCGATCATGTCACGCTGGCGCTGCGTGGCTTTTTCTGTTTCTTCGGCCGTCTTGCGCACTACTTCGTCAGCGAAGGCCACGGCCGTGCGGCTCGTTTCGGGCAGGTGGTTCTCTGCCGTGCGGTTCATCTCGACATTGGCGCTGGCGACGAGATTGCCGAGTTGCTGCTGGTATTGGTGCAGCTTGTTGCTGCCCGGCTGCAACTGGGCGGCGGCCAGCGACATGAACTCGCCCGTGTCGCGCGCGGACAGCAGTTGCTGGCTGGCGTTGCTCCATTCCTGCAGCAAGTCTTGCGCCAGCCGCAGATGCAGCTCGCTCAGTTGCTGCGCCGTATCGAACAGCTTGCGCGATAGTTCTGTGGCGAAATTGCACTGGGCCTCCAGGTGGGACTTCAGGGCGGGGCTGAGACTGGGGGAAATACTGTTTGTGAACATGTTCTACCTCAATGAAAATCTGGTCCGAGAAACACCCGGTGTACCGGATGCGACGTGTGCTGAAACAAGCAAAGAGATAGACGCCGGACGGCGTGCCAGGTTCCACGCGGGAGGCGGGTTTGGCGCGAGAATGGCGCCTGGCAGATGGAAAAACGCGATGGCTTTGTGCCAGATCAAAGGAACGTCAATCAGCTTGCCGCTGCGGGCAGCCACGCTGCTTGTGTGGAAAATGCAGGTTTACAGGCCCGGCCGTGCGACAATAGCCGGCTCGCGGCAGCGCAGCCGATGGCCGGCGCGCGTGGCTGAGCCGAGCATAGCCCTATTTTTTGCCTTATTCCGCGACCATGACGCATCCCGAATACATCCTGACCCTGTCCTGCCTGGACCAGCGCGGCATCGTGCACCGCGTGTCCGGCTTTCTGGCCGAACACGGCTGCAACATCCTCGATTCCGCCCAGTTCGGCGACCAGGAATCCCAGCTGTTCTTCATGCGCGTACATTTCGCGCTGGAAGACGGCGCCGTCAGCGACGCCCAGTTGCGCAGCGACTTCGCCGACCTGTCGCAAGTCATGCAGCTCAATGGCCAATTCCATGGCCAATTGCACGATGCACGCGTCAAGCCGCGCGTCATGCTGATGGTGTCGAAGATCGGCCATTGCCTGAACGATTTGCTGTTCCGCTACAAGAGCGGCTTGCTGAACGTGGAAATCCCCGCCATCGTCTCGAACCACATGGAGTTCTACCAGCTGGCGGCCAGCTACAATATTCCCTTCCACCACCTGCCGCTGGCGGCCGGCGCGCCGGAAGCGGCCAAGCTGGCGCAGGAAGCGAAGATCATCGAGCTGATGGACACGCACAAGATCGACCTAGTGGTGCTGGCGCGCTACATGCAAATCCTGTCGCCCGGCCTGTGCCAGGCGCTCGACGGCCGCGCCATCAATATTCACCATTCATTCCTGCCCAGCTTCAAGGGCGCCAAGCCGTATGCGCAGGCGCACCACCGCGGCGTCAAGCTGATCGGCGCGACGGCCCATTTCGTCACGGGCGACCTGGACGAAGGCCCGATCATCGAGCAGGATGTCGAGCGCGTCGACCATGCGATGGATGCCGACACCCTGACGGCCATCGGCCGCGACGTCGAGTGCGTGGTGCTGGCGCGCGCCGTGAAATGGTTCGTTGAGCACCGCATCCTGAAAAATGGCGACAAGACGGTGGTTTTCCGCTGATACCGACTTCACTATTCACTTTACCGAGACAGAAACACGATGGCCCTCAAAGCAACAATTTTCAAAGCCGATCTGCAGATCGCCGACATGGACCGCAATTACTACCAGGATCACGCGCTGACCCTGGCGCGCCACCCGTCCGAAACGGATGAGCGCATGATGGTGCGCCTGCTGGCGTTCGCCATCCACGCCGACGAGGCGCTGACCTTCACCAAGGGCTTGTTCGACACGGAAGAGCCCGACCTGTGGCAGAAGGACCTGACGGGCGCCATCCAGCTGTGGATCGAAGTGGGCCAGCCCGACGAAAAGCGCATCCTGAAGGCGTGCGGGCGTTCGGAACAGGTCATCGTGTATAGCTACGGCGCAACCAGCCACATCTGGTGGAAGCAGATCGCCAACAAGCTGGAACGGGCGAAGAACTTGACCGTCATCAACCTGCCATCCGAGGCGGCGCAAGACATGAGCAAGCTGGCACAGCGCAACATGCAGCTGCAATGCACGATCCAGGATGGCCAGATCTGGCTGACCGACAGCGTCAACACGGTCTTGATCGACCGCGAACCGGTGAAGCCGGCGCGCTGATGTTGACTGTTTGAAACGCAAAAAGCCCGGAGCGCTCCGGGCTTTTTGCGTTGCGGCACCGCTTTTATGGGGCCGCGTCTTCGTCGTTGCTGACGATCACCAGCAACTGCGCCTGCTGTGCGCCGATGCTGCGCGTGCGATGCGGAATCAGGGCGTTGAAATACACGGAGTCGCCCGTGTGCAACTGCACGGTTTCCTGGGGAAATTCGATTTCAATCGTGCCCTGGTGCACGAACAGGAATTCCTCGCCGGCATGTTCCTTGAAGGCGGAGGCGACGAAATCGGGCGCCGGATAGACCATGAAGGGCAGCATTTTCTTCGGTGCCACGCCGGCCGCGATGCTGGCGAAATGCGGCAGCGGCGGCATCGCGCCCGCGCTGGCCGGATCGCCGGCGCGCGTGATGGTGACGGCCGCCTGCCGGTGGCTGTCGCTGAACAGCTGCTCCACATCCACCTGCATCGCGTGCGACAGTTTCAGCGCCACGGCGATCGAGGGCACGCTCAGGCCCCGCTCCACCTTGGACAGGTAACTCTTCGTCAAGCCGCTTTTTTCCGCCAGCTGTTCCAGGGTCCAGCCCTTGTGTTTTCTCAGCAGTTTCAGACGCATAGCCATGGTTGCATCGGTCGATTTAAAAAAACTATTGTACCTCATGACACAAAGTGTCCTAAAATACACTCAGTTTCCTTGGATTGGGTTGCGCGGCCACTGCCGTGCATGCCGGGAAGCGTAGTCAGCATGAGTGAAGGATCAACGATGCAGCAAAATACTCCGTATGAAGTGGCCGCCCCGGGCGCCAGCCTGGCCTTGTCGAAAGACGCACTGGTGGCCATCGCCGAGCGGCGTCTGGCCAGCGTCACGCAGGACAGCCCGTGGTCGGCGCGGCAAACCCTGGCGCTGGCCTGCCGCATCCTGTTCGATGGCGGGCATGATTCCGGCCTGGCAGGGCAGATCAGCTGCCGTGGCGGCCAGGACGGCACGTTTTACACGCAACAGCTGGGCCTGGGCTTCGATGAAATCACGGCCAGCAACCTGATCGAGGTCGACCACGACCTGCGCGTGGTGCACGGCGAGGGCATTCCCAACCCGGCCAACCGTTTCCACAGCTGGATCTACCGCCAGCGCCCGGACGTGGCCTGCATCATCCACACGCATCCCACGCACGTGGCGGCGCTGTCGATGCTGGAGCAGCCGCTGATCGTGTCGCACATGGATACCTGCCCCCTGTTCGACGATTGCGCCTTCCTGCCCTCGTGGCCGGGCGTGCCGGTAGGAAATGAAGAGGGCGAGATCATCGCCAGCGCCCTGGGCGACAAGCGCGCCATCCTGCTGGCCCATCACGGCCAGCTGGTGGTGGGCCGCACGGTGGAAGAGGCGTGCATGCTGGCCTTGCTGATGGAACGGGCAGCCCGCCTGCAATTGCTGGCCATGGCCGCCGGCACCATCCTGCCGCTGCCGCCGGCCCTGGCGCGCGAGGCGCACGACTGGATTTCCACGGCGCGGCGCGACAGCGTGACCTTCGCCTATTACGCGCGGCGCGCCCTGCGCCAGCATGCCGATTGCCTGGCTTAACGACATTCACTGGAGGACACCACATCATGCAAACCTTATTTCAAGGCATCATTGCCTACCCTGTCACCCCATTCACGGCCGACGGCGGCGACGTTGACTTGCCGCGCCTGCGGCAATTGATCGAGCGCCTGATCGCCGACGGCGTGCACAGCATCGCCCCGCTGGGCAGCACGGGCGAGAGCGCCTACCTGCAGGACGGGGAATGGGATGCCGTCGCCGCCACCTCGCTGGCCGCCGTCGCCAGGCGCGTGTCCACGGTGGTGGGCATTTCCGACCTGACCACGGCGGGCGCCATGCGCCGCGCCCGCTTTGCGGAAAAGCAGGGCGCCGACGCCGTGATGGTCTTGCCGGTGTCGTACTGGAAACTGAGCGAGGAAGAAATCGTGCGCCACGTGGCGCGCATCGGCGCTGCCGTGGGTATTCCGATCATGCTGTACAACAATCCGGCCACCAGCGGTATCGACATGTCGCCCGAGTTGATCGTGCGCATCTGGCGCGAGGTGCCGAATGTGACGATGGTCAAGGAAAGCACGGGCGACATCCAGCGCATGCACCGGCTGGCGCAGCTGAGCGGGGGCGAGTTGCCGTTCTATAACGGCAGCAACACCCTGGCCTTCGCCGCGCTGGCGGCCGGCGCCCGCGGCTGGTGCACGGCCGCGCCCAACCTGCATGCGGGCTTGCCGCTGGCCCTGTATGCGGCCGTGCAGGCGGGCGACTTGCCACAGGCGCGCGAACTGTTCTTCCGGCAATTGCCATTGCTGCAATGCCTGATGAAAGGGGGCTTGCCGCCCACCGTCAAGGCGGGGCTGGCGCTGCGGGGCTTTGATGTGGGTACGCCGCGAGCGCCGCTGCAGCCGCTGGGCGAGGCGGCCACGCGCGAGCTGGCCGCCGTGCTGGACAGCCTGACGGCCTAATTCGGCGCGCCACCCAGGCGCTTGATGCTGCTTGAGCGCTGCATGCTGCGGCTGATGCGCGGGTCGCCGTAGTAGCTCACTTCGCCCGAGCCGCCGATGCTGATGCTCAGGTCTTCCTTGGCCCATACTTGCGCCTCGCCCGAGCCGCCGATGCTCACCTGCACCTCGCGCGCGGCCAGGCGGCCTGCCTGGATATTGCCCGAGCCGCCGATCGACGCCGTCAGCTGCTCCGTCTTGCCGCTGGCCTTGAAGTTGCCGCTGCCGCCGATGGCCACAGCCACCTGGCGGCTGTCGAGCTCGCGCGCATCGATGGAGCCGGAACCGCCCACGTCGAAGCGCAGCTTCTCGGCGCGCAAGCCCGTTGCCGTGATGCTGCCCGAGCCGCCCACGCTGATGCGTTCCACCTGGCGCGCCTGGATGACGATGGTCAGGTTGCTCTGGCGGAAAAACGTATTGCGCCTGGCGGGGCGGATGCGCAGGGTACCGTTTTCCACCACCGTCTCGATCAGCGGCAGGATATTGTCGTCGGCCTCGATGGTGATGCTGTCCGTGTTGCCAATACGCAATTCGACCGTGCCCGGCACATTCAGCGCCACGCCATGGAAGCTGCCCACTTCGCGCGTCTGTTTTTGCAGCTTGCCGCTGCCCTGGATGCCGTTGCTGGAGATCCAGTCGAGCGGCGACGCCAGCGCCGGCGCGGCCGGGATGGCCAGGGCGCAAACGGCCAGCAGCAGGGCGGTGGCGGCGCCAGCGTGGCGGCGGTGGCACGGGTGGAAAAGTGGCTGTGTCATTCTTGCTCCCTGTTTTGAATTGGACTGCAGGCATGGTATGCCAGCCGGTGGCGCCCGCGGACCGCGCTGCGACAGACTGCGCCGGCAGCGGCATGGAATGCAGGAGGATGCGACAGGATGGCATGAGGTATCATGCCGGTATTGGACATACGACGAGCGGTACGCGCCGCTCACACTACTGGAATTACATGCTGATCATCACCATCAAACAGGGCAAGGAAAAGAGCTTGCTGGGCCAATCGTGGATTTACGCGTCCGCGATTGAAAAAGTCGAAGGCAAGCCGCAGGAAAAAATGAAGCCTGGCTCGACGGCCATCGTGCAGAGTTCTTCGAAGCAATTCATCGCCCGCGCCGCCTACAATTCGAAGTCGCAGATCCGCGCGCGCATCTGGAGCTTCAAGGAAGACGAACCGGTCGACCACGCGCTGATCAAGCGCCGCGTCAAGGCCGCCATCGAGAAAAAACTGCCGGCCATCAAGAAGGCGGGCGAAAACCAGCTGCTGACCCTGATCAAGGGCGAAGACGAGGGCTTGCCGGGCCTGGTGGTACAGCTGTTCGGCGGCGTGCAAGGCTATCTGATCTGCGAATTCAACGCCGGCGGCGTCGACGCGTGGAAAGTGGCCATCGTGCAATCGCTGATGGCTTCCACGGGCTGTGCGAACGTGTATGAGCGCTGCGACGACCTGATGCGCAAGGGCGAAGGCTTGCCCCTGATCGACGGCGCCCTGGCCGGCGAGGAGCCGCCCGATGAAGTCATGCTGACGGACAACGGCGTGCGCTATGCGCTGGATCTGAAAACGGGACATAAAAGCAAGTTCCGTTGAGAACGACTGCCTGACAAGAAAAAAGCCGGCGCGAGCCGGCTTTTTCATGTCTGCTACTCCAGCGGCACGCTGCGGTACTTGTTTACCTCCAGCGCCGACACCGCCGGAGCATCATTGCCCCACGACGCGCGCAGATACGTCACCACGGCCGCCACTTCCGCGTCATCCATGACGGGGCCGAACGGCGGCATGCCGTAGGGGCGCGGGTTGCCGCTGGTGCCGGGCGCAAAGCCGCCGTTGAGCACGAGGCGGATGGCGTTCACGGCCGAGTCCGTCGTCAGCGCGCGGTTGCCGGCCAGCGGCGGGTAGCCGGGCGGCACGCCCTTGCCGTCGGCCTGGTGGCAGCTCGCGCATTGCGCCTCATACAATTTCGCGCCCAGCGCCAGTTGCTGCCGAACTTGCTCCGAGGTGTCGCGCGGCACCTTTTTCGCCGCTTGCGCAGGGCCGGGCAGGCTTTTCAGGTACACGGCCATCGCCTGCACGTCGGTGGTGCCCATGTGCTGCAAGCTTTGCCGCACCACCTCGGCCATCGGGCCGAAGACGGTGGCGCGCGGCGAGACGCCCGTTTGCAGCAATTCCACGATATGCGCCGTGTCCCAGTCGCCCAGGCCCGCTTCCGCGTCCGACGTCAGCGAGGGCGCATACCAGCCCAGCACGGGGATCAGGCCGCCGGACAGGCCGTCGTCGCTGCCGCCCAGGGTGGTGCGGCTGCTATGGCAGGCGCTGCAGTGGCCCAGGCCCTGCACCAGGTAGGCGCCGCGGTTCCACTCCATGCTTTTACTGGTGAGCGGCTGGTATACGCCCGGCTTGAAATACAGCGCGCGCCAGGCGGCCAGCGCGAGTTGCTGGTTGTAGGGAAAGCGCAGCGCGTGCGGCGCGTTCGCTTGCCGGTGCGGCGGCACGCTCTGGAAATACGCGTACAGGGCGTCGCTGTCCTCGCGCTGCACCTTGGTGTAGCTGGTGTACGGAAAGGCCGGATACAGCAGGCGGCCATCCTTCGACTTGCCGTTGTGGATGGCGCGCCAGAAATCGTCGGCCGTCCAGCTGCCGATGCCCGTTTCCCTGTCGGCCGTGAGGTTGGGCGAGAGCACCTTGCCGAACGGCGTCTGCAAGGCCCGTCCGCCCGCGTAGGGCACGCCGCCGCGCGTCGTGTGGCACGCCATGCAATCGCCCGCCTTGGCCAGGTAGGCGCCGCGCGCGACCAGCTGTTGCTGGCTCAGGGTGCTGGCAACGGCGGGCGGGCCGATGTCGTCGTCCGGGTACAGCAGGAACTTGGAGCCGCCGGCGATCAGCACCAGGCCGGCCGCGATCATCCATTTCTTCATGGCGCCACCTGCGCGGCAGAACCCGGCACGCCGCCGCAGTGCAGCGGCAGGGGCAGGGCGATGTCGCTGGCGGGGCGCGCGTCGGCGCTGGCCACTTGCGTGCCCAGCCAGGCCGAGACGGCGCCCACGTCCGCGTCCGACAGGCGCTGCGCCACTTGCGCCATGCAGTCGGGCGCATGGGCGCGGCGGATGCCGTTCTTCCAGGCGCCCAGTTGGGCGTTGATGTAGTCGCGCGGCAAGCCCAGCAAGCCGGGGATGGCGGGCGCCACGCCGGCCAGCTTCTCGCCATGGCAGGCGATGCAGGCGGGAATCTTTTTCCCGCTGTCCCCGTGCAGCACCAGCTGTTTGCCGCGCGCCAGGGCTGTCGTGCCGGCGTTGCTGGGCTGGCCCGGCGGCGGGGCGGGGTGCTGCGCCGCAAAATACTCGGCGATTTCGCGCAGGTAATCGTCCGGCAAGTGCTCGACCATGTAGTTCATCATCGGATACTGGCGCCTTCCCTCGCGGAAATTGAGCAACTGGTTGTACAGGTAGCCGGCCGGCTTGCCGGCGATGCGGGGGAAGAAGGCGTCGTGGCGTTCCTTGGGCGCATGGCAGGCCGTGCACGCCTTGATGCGCTGTTCCAGGCTGTCGTGGCCGGCTGGCACGCTGGCCGGTGCGGCCAGCGCCATGCCGGGCAAGGCGCAAGCCAGGGCCAGCACCAGTACGAGGGGGGAATGCGGTAGCATGGAGAGTTGCATGGGAAAGTAACCTGTCTCGTCGGTCGGTGGCATGCCGGTGTTGCTGCCCGGATGTTGTTACCCTAGCATATAACGGGCGCTGTCACTGTGACAGGATCAGTTGTGCAATAAAAATACGGATCAGTTTGAGGAGCAAGGTTGAAACGATATGAGGAATTGGCGGAAGAAGTCGCCGCCATGATCAGCACGCAGCTGTTGCTGCCTGGTGATAAGTTGCCTTCCGTGCGCCAGCAGCATGCGCGGCGCGGCGTGAGCCCGTCGACGGTGTTCCAGGCGTATTATTTGCTCGAAGCGCGCGGCATGATCGTCTCGCGGCCCCGCTCCGGCTATTACGTGGCGCCGCAGCGCGCCGCGCTGGCGCCCGAGCCGGACAGTTCGCGCCCGCTCGACGCCAGCACCACCGTCGACGTCAGCGACCTCGTGTTCGAGGTGCTGGGCGCCGTGGGCGCGCGCGATATCGTACCGTTCGGCTCGGCCTTTCCCAGCCCGCATCTGTTCCCGATGGAACGGCTGGCGCGGGCCGTGTCGGCCAGCATGCGCCGCCTCGATCCGTGGAGCACGGTCACGGATTTATCCCTGGGCAATGCGGAATTGCGCCGCCAGATCGCGCTGCGCTACCAGCTCGACGGCGTGCTTGTTTCCAGCGACGACATCGTCATCACGAATGGCGCGCTGGAAGCGCTGAACCTGTGCCTGCAAGCCGTCACGCGGCCCGGCGACACGGTGCTGATCGAGTCGCCCAGCTTCTATGCCTGCCTGCAGGCGCTGGAGCGGCTGGAACTCAAGGCCGTCGAGATCGCCACCAGCCCGCGCGACGGCGTCGACCTGGCGGCGCTGGAAGAGTTGCTGCAACGCCACCAGCCCAAGGCGTGCTGGCTGATGACGAGTTTCCAGAATCCGCTGGGCAGCCTGATGCCGCCGGAAAAGAAGCGCGCATTGGTGGAACTGCTGGCGCGCCATGGCGTGCCGCTGATCGAAGATGATGTGTATGGCGAGCTGTATTTCGGCAAGCAGCGCCCCGGCCTGACGAAAAGCCATGACAGCGCGGGCATGGTCATGCATTGCAGCTCGTTTTCCAAGACCCTGGCGCCCGGTTTCCGCCTGGGCTGGGCCGTGGCGGGCCGCCATGCGCGCCAGGTCGAGCGCCTGAAGCTGACGACGAGCCTCTCGGCGCCGATACCGCTGCAGATGGCGCTGGCCGATTACCTGGCGCACGGCGGCTACGACCGCCATTTGCGCCAGTTGCGGCTGACCCTGGCGGCGCAGCAAAACACCATGCTGCAAGCCATCGCCGTGCATTTTCCGCCCGGCACGCGGGTCACGCGGCCGCAGGGCGGCTATTTCGTCTGGGTGGAAATGCCGGTGGGCATCGATGCGCTGGCCTTGCACCGCAGCGCGCTGGCGGCCGGCATCAGCATCGCGCCCGGTCCCATCTTTTCCGCCACGCGCGCGTTTCGCCATTGCATCCGTCTCAATTACGGCCACCCGTGGAGTCCGCAGCTGGAAGAAGCCATCGCCACGCTGGGGCGGCTGGCGTTGGCGGCGGCAAGCGCCGCATGAAAAAAGTCCCTTGCGGCAGCAAGTGTTTCATTTCAAAAAGAAATATTACTGTTATATTGATGTATCTATAACTAATGATGGGAATGATAATGGATAACACGCAGCCGGAAGTGGGTCGTACGCAAGATACGACGATCGCCATCCTGTCCCATATTGGCGGCCTGTTCACCAGCTGGGTGGCGCCGCTGATCATTTATTTGATCAAGAAGGATGATGCGGATAAATTTTCGGCTGAGAACGCCCGCGAAGCGCTGAATTTCCAGATCACCCTGATCATCTGGTACGTCGTCTGCTTTATCCTGACTTTCGTCATCATCGGCATTTTTATGTTCTGGCTGGTGGCGCTGGGCAATCTGGTGTTTTCCATCATTGCCGCCGTCAAGGCCAGCAATGGCATCACTTACCGTTATCCCTTGACCTTGCGCCTCGTCAAATAAGCTTGCGTCGGCCGCCGTGTTTCATCCCGGACGGCCGGGCAGGACCAGGAAGGCGGCAAAGTCGGGCGCCACCGTGCTGGTGGCGCCTGTTTCGTGCGACCACAGCACGACCACCGGTTCACCGGTGGGCCCCGTTTGCGCATAATCAAAACAATAGTAATCGCCTGTGCCGAACTGGGCAAAGGGCAGCAGGGAAGCGGCATCGCTGTCGTTCGCGCCCACATTCTCCAGCCATTCCTGCCAGCTCGTGCGGTAATGGCGCTCTATCGATTCCCACGTCTTGCGCGCATAGTCCGCGTCGTAGACGGGAAACACGCTCAAGGCGCCCAGCGCGCGGCCATTGTTGACCAATAACCATTGTACGTAGGACGGGGGCAGCGTTCGCCCCAGCGCCTGTTCGGCGGCGGCGATCGCGTCAGGCGTGGTGCCGATGGACTTGCTCTTGCTCATGTTACAGAAAGGCGCCTGGCTCAGGCGGCGACTGGCGGCGTGCTGGCGCGCGGGGCTTTTTGCGGCGCGACTTTACCGCCGTCGGCGATCCAGCGGCGGTACACGCGCAGGGCCACTTGCGCATCGTCGGCCGCGTACAGGATCTGCTTTTCCGTCAGGCGCGAGGTGGCCCAGTTGGTGGTGGAGATCTTTTTCGATTTCTGCAGGTGCAGGCCGAAGAACTTGGCCACGGCCGTCTTGGCGCCCAGGTCGTTGCGCTGGCCGCCGCGCAGGGCGACGGACAGGTCCAGCACCTGCGCTGGCGCAATGCCCAGCTTGTTGCGCAGGCGCTTGACGTCGTCGGACAGGCCAAAGCCCACCTTCAGAGTGGTGGTCGATTCGAGGATGGCCTTGAGTTCGGCCAGGGCCGGCGCCGGTGTGCTGCCCACCTGGAACAAGTAGGCGATGTCGTCGGTGGCCAGCTGGATCAGGTGCGGTCCCGTGGAGGACTCGCCCTTGACGAACGTCGGCTTCGATTCCGTGTCGAAGCCGATGGCATCGGCGGCCAGCAGGGCGGCCATGGCTGCCCTGGCATCGTCACTGGTGCGTACCAGTTTGACGTGCTCGAGTGTAATGCCTTGATACGGGGGCAGTGGCGGTGCGGCAGCTGTGTCCATGAAACCGGATCAGCCTTTGCGCGAGAATTTCGCGGTCAGCTGATTCAGTTTTTCCAGGCGCAAACGGTTCGCTTCTTCGGCGGCGGCCGCGTCGCGTTCGGCTTTCTTGCGCTCGGCTTCTTTCTTGAAGCGCTGCTGCAATACTTGCGTGGCGTGGTCGCGGTGGGTTTGCGTCACTTCCGCGCCGGCCGTGCCGTCGAGGTCGTAGCGGATCTTGGCTTTTTCCATCATGCGCAGGTAGCGCAGCGAACCCGTGTGGATGCCCAATGCCGTGCGCATCAGCTTGCGGTCCAGGTCCGGCAGGCGCGCCAGGATCTGCTTGTCGATACCGATCGACAAGGGCAGGCAATCGCGGAATGGCGGGAATTGCTCCTGGAACTGCTTCAGCAGGGCGCGTGCGGTCAGGCCGGCAGGCGCCGGCGTGGTCGCTACGGCCGGTGCCGCCGCTGGGGCTGCATCGACTGGCGTGTCAGGAGTGGTGGCTTGCTGGTCTGGCGTGGAGCTGGTCATCGACATCATTGGTTGGGCTATAAAAGGGGAGCATAGCACGCGCCACAGGCAAGTGCATTGTCTTTTTTGGCAACTTGCACAGAGATAAGCGGGTCCGTACTACAGTGCCCGCAGCGCGAAATGCGGGAAATGTGTATAATGTCGGCTTGCGCTGATGACTGGACCGCGTGTTTGACGGTCTGGCTCAGGTGTGCAGGGGATAGGAGCAGTGCGGTGCAGGGCCTCAATTATTAGTATTTTTGATATCGGATATTTTGCTTATCAATTATCCAGATAACTGGCCTTCGTGCATAATCTTGCTCTCCGCTGTGTCTTCACTGAACAACAATAGATTCAAGCCCGTTCTGGTACGGGCTTTTTTTCATTCCGCAATGTACATCGCTTATTTATCTGATCCGGCTTCGGCCCCGCCGCCCTCATTACGGGATGCGCGGGCTTTGAGCGCCCTGATAAGCAGGCGCCGCTGCCGTTAACGGCAGCCGCAACAATACGCTCCATCGAGTCCGGTTTCGCAGGCTTAGGTGGAATCATTCACTTCGCGCCGACACCATCTGGTCTCGCATTAAGAGATATCTCATGAAGAATACGCCAAAAACTTTAACGTTGTCCGCCAAGGCGCCACGCCCAGCCGCGGCACCACTTGCCGTACCCAAAACGACTTTATCTTACTTCATCGATAATGCGCAAGCGAATCCGGAAGCCACCGTCACGACGGCGCCCACCGTCGTGACGGTGGTCAAGAAAAGCCGTTCGCGCCTGGCCGCCGTGCCACCGGCCGAGTCGGCTGCCGAAGCGCCAGCGGCGGCTGTCGAAGCCGTTGCCGAAGTGACCGAAGTGGCCGACGCTGCAGCGGTCAAGACGCCGAGCGTGAAGATCGCCCCCGGCGCCAAGGCCCCGGCCGCGCCGCGCAAGGTCAGCGAAAGCGCCGCCACGAACAAAGTGGTGACGGCAGCCCGTTCGAAAGTCGTGCGCGCCAAGCCTGAAGCGGCGCCCGTGACCATCATCACCGGCGCGCAAGTGGTCAGCAAGACCACGGACGCCGATGCCCTGGCCGCCATCGATACCTCGAATTACTTCTTGCCGACCGTCAAGGTGCCAGGCCGCCGTGGCCGCAAGCCAAGCGAATTCACGCCGGAAAACGATGAAGTGGCAGCACTGAACGCCGTCGAACGGGCCGAATTGAAGGCCGTGTCGAAAGCGCGCGATCGCAAGGCCAAGGGCGGTCTGGCCGATGCGCTGGGCGATCCGGAAGCGTCGGCAGCGGACCTGGAACGCCGCCGCAAGCAGATCACGGGCTTGATCAACATGGGCAAGGAACGCGGCTTCCTCACCTATGCCGAGATCAATGACCAATTGCCGGAAAACATCATCGACCCGGAAGCGATCGAAGGCATCATCGCCACCTTCAACGACATGGGTATCGCCGTCTACGAGCGCGCCCCTGACGCGGAAAGCCTGTTGTTGACCGACAACGTCGCCACCGTCACCAGCGACGATGAAGTGGAAGCGGCTGCCGCGACCGCCCTGTCGACGGTCGACTCCGACTTCGGCCGCACCACCGACCCCGTGCGCATGTACATGCGTGAAATGGGCGCCGTGGCGCTGCTGACGCGCGAAGGCGAGATCGAGATCGCCAAGCGCATCGAAGGCGGCCTGAAGGACATGATTCAGGCCATTTCCGCCTGCCCCACCACCATCGGCGAAATCGTCGCCTTGTCGCAGAAGATCGCGCGCGACGAAATCAAGGTCGATGAAGTGGTCGACGGCTTTGTCGACTTGAACGAAAGCAATGCCCCGGCACCCGCCGCCGCTCCCGCGCCCGCCGCCGCCAGCGGTGACGACGAGGAAGAGGAAGAAGAAGCCGAGGAAGAAGACGGCGACGCCAATGGCGGCGCGGCCGGTTTCTCCAGCGAACAGCTGGCCCAGCTGAAAAAGAATGCGTTGGAGAAATTCAACGTCATTTCGACGCAGTACGACAAGATGCGCAAGGCGCCCGAGGGCTACAACTCGAAAGCCTACATCAAGGCGCAGGAAGCCATCTCGCAGGAATTGCTGGGCATCCGCTTCACGGCCAAGGTCGTCGAAAAGCTGTGCGACACCCTGCGCGGCCAGATGGAAGAAGTGCGCCACATCGAGCGCGCCGTGCTGGAACTGTGCGTGAACAAATGCGGCATGCCGCGCGCCCACTTCATCAAGGTGTTCCCGGGCAATGAATGCGACCTGGAATGGGTCGACCGCGAAGTCGATTGCAAGTATCCGTACAGCGCCATCCTCAGCCGCAACGTGCCTGCCGTCAAGGAACTGCAAAAGAAGATGATCGACCTGCAAGCGCGCGTGGCACTGCCATTGGCTGACTTGCGCAAGATCAACAAGCAGATGGCCGCCGGCGAAAAGCGCGCGCGTCACGCGAAACGCGAAATGACGGTCGCCAACTTGCGTCTGGTGATTTCGATCGCCAAGAAATACATCAACCGCGGCTTGCAATTCCTCGATCTGATCCAGGAAGGCAACATCGGCCTGCTGAAGGCGGTCGATAAATTCGAATACCGTCGCGGCTACAAGTTTTCGACCTACGCCACCTGGTGGATCCGCCAGGCCATCACGCGTTCGATCGCCGACATGGCCCGCACCATCCGCGTGCCGGTGCACATGATCGAAACGATCAACAAGATGAACCGCATCTCGCGCCAGATCATGCAGGAAACGGGCAGCGAACCGGACCTGGCGACCCTGGCCGTCAAGATGGAAATGCCGGAAAACAAGGTGCGCGAGATCATGAAGATCGCGAAAGAGCCGATTTCCATGGAAACGCCGATGGGCGAAGATGGCGATTCGCAACTGGGCGACTTCATCGAAGACAACACGACGTTGGCGCCGCTGGACGCCGCGCTGCATGCGTCGATGCGCAACGTGATCAAGGAAGTGCTCGATTCCCTGACGCCGCGCGAAGCGAAAGTGCTGCGCATGCGTTACGGCGTGGAAATGTCGAACGACCACACGCTGGAAGAAGTGGGCAAGCAGTTCGACGTGACGCGCGAGCGCATCCGCCAGATCGAGGCGAAAGCCATGAGCAAGCTGCGCCAGCCTTCGCGTTCGGACAAACTCAAGACTTTCCTCACGCAAAACTAAGCGTAGGGCAAGCACACAAAAAAAGAGGCGCAAGCCTCTTTTTTTTCGTCCATCCGTAGCGTTGGCTTACATGAAACGCGTGCGCGCGCCCAGCAGGCCCATGCGATAGTTGCGCTGCAATTTGTACAGCACCACGCCGCTGGCGGAGATGAGGATGGTGATGAGCAGCCAGTCCAATGGATTGCTGCGCTGTGGTGCGGGAGCCGCTTGCGACGGTACGGCGAAGGCCTGGAATTTGTGCCCCGTGTAGATGGCGCCGACCACCAGGCCCGCATCGGTGATCTTGTTGGTCAGGTACAGGCCGTCGTCGCGGCGGCGCACCGTCATCACGCCTTCCTTATAGACAAAAGTCATCGGTTCAAAGCCTTTGATGCTGACGCTGCCGACGACGTGTCCGGCCGCGTTGACTGCCGTGGCGTAGCTGTCGCCCTGGCCGATCAGGGCGCCCAGGTCGAGCATGCGCTTGCCGTCCCAGGCAAACGCGTGCCAGCGGCGCTTCTCCGTTTCCGACGCGCCCACGACCAGGCCGGCGTCATTGATGGCGGTGGCCGAACTGATGCGTCCGCCGGGCAGGGTGCCGATTTCCTGTATGCCCGCGCCGGGGCGGTAGACGAAGGCGCGGCGGTAGCCGTCGCCGCGCTGCGCCGTGCCGACCACCACGCCATGGCTGTTCAGGCCGCTGGCATAGCTGCTGGCGCCGCCCAGGGTACCCAGGTCCTGCAGGCTGTGGTCGGCGTTCGTGACAAAGGCGTGGAAATCGCCGGCGCTGGTGTCGGCATAGCCGGCGATCATGCCGTCGCGCGTGATGGCCGTGGCATAGCTGCTGGTGCCGCCCAGGGTGCCCAGGTCGCGCATGCCGCCCGCCGCGTCGTAGCGGAAGGCGTGCCAGGCGCCGGCGGCCGTCTGCGCCGAGCCCACCACCACGCCATGGGTATTGATGGCCTTGGTGAAACCTTCATTGCCACCCAGGGTGCCCAGCTCGCGGATGCGGCCATGCTGATAGGTCACGGCGCGGCGCCGTCCTGCTTCTTCCATGATGATGCCGGCCACCAGGCCGGCCGGGTTCAGGTCGGAGGCGATGCTGCCATTGCCATCCCTTTCACCAAAGCCGCGTTCGGCATAGATGGTGGCGCTGGCGGTGGGGATGGCGGCCAGCAGGAGCAGGCCGAGCAGTGGGGCGGGGAAGCAGGCGAACCGTGGCGGCATGATAGTTTCCTCAAAGAAAAAACTTACTATACTTTTTTATGCCGCAAATGCATACTTAATTTACTACTGTTTTTGCTAATTTTTGTGTTTTGGCATGATCGGCACGCTGCTGGCCTGCCTGCTGGGGCAGGTGGATGGCCAGCGCCGTGCCGCGGCCCGCCTGGCTGTCGATGCGCAGTTCGCCGCCCAGCGCATGGACACGTTCGCGTATGCTTTTCAGGCCGAAGGCGGCCCGCTTGCCGTGGTCGCCCGGCTGCATGCCGATGCCGTTGTCGCTGATGCGCAGCACGATGGCGTCGGCATCTTGCGTCAGCGCCACTTCCACTTCGCTGGCCTGGGCGTGGCGCACGATATTCGACAGCGATTCCTGCAGCACGCGGAAGATGGCCGATGTCTGGCGCTCGTCCAGGCCCAGGTCGGGCGCCTCGCTGTCGAGCGTGAGCCGGTAGCGGATGGCGCCGCGGCTCTCCATCTGGCGGATCAGCCACTCGGCCGCCGGGCCCAGTCCCAGCTCCAGGGTGCTGGGATGCAAGTCATTGATGATGGTGCGCACGGAGCGGATGGTGGCGTCGATGGTGTCGAGCACGCGCTGTGCGTGGCGATGCAGGTGCGGGTGGGTGGTGGCCGTGCGCGCGTGCAGCAGCGACACATCGATGCGCAGCACCATCAGATTCTGGCCCAGGTCGTCATGAATATCGAGCGCGATGCGGCGTCTTTCCTGTTCCTTGATGGTTTGCTGGTGGTCGCTCAGTTCGCGTAATTGCGCCAAGGTGCGCTCCAGGTTTTCCTCGTTGCGCTTGCTGTCGGTGATGTCGACGGCCATGGCGATGATCATCTGCGGCCGGCCTTCCGCGTCAAACACGGGTTTCTTGTGCGTCTGCACCAGGCGATTTTCCTGCAACTGCGCGTTCCATACCAGTTCTTCGCGTATCACCACCTGACGGCTGGCAAACGCTTCCTGGTCGGCCGCATGGAAGCCCGCGTTCTGTTCTGCGGGAAAGTGTTGCAGGTCACGCCCTTCGGCGATGTCTTGGTGGAGCACGCCCCATTGCTGCTCGCAGGCCTGGTTCATCAGCACGATGCGCGAATCGGCATCTTTCAGGAACAGCGACAGGGGCATCATGGAAATGATGTCCTGCAGCCGCTCTTCGCTGCGCGCCAGGGCCGCTTCCGTTTGTGCGCGCATGGCGATTTCCGCGGAGAGCTGGAGATTGACATCGAGCAATTGGGCAGTGCGCAGGGCCACGCGGCTTTCCAGCTCCGCATGGGCCAGGCTCAACGCGTGTTCGGCCCGCTTGTGTTCGGTGATGTCGCTGGCCAGCACCAGTGCGCCCGTCACAGTGCCGTGCTGGTCGTACAGGCGCCGTCCGCTGAGCATGGCCCAGCGCTGCGTGCCATCGCCATGCTGGTATTGCAGTTCGCCCATGCAGCTATCGCTCGCCGTCTGGCGTAGCGGACACAGGCGCAGCAAGGTGGCCTCGTCATGGAATTCCTCCATGGTGTGGTACAGCAGCTGCCCGGCGGGGACGCCCAGCATGTCGCACAGGCGCTGGTTGACGTACAGGATACGGCCTTGCGCATCCGTTTGCCACATGCCGTCCTGCGCCGTTTCGCTCAGGTGATGGTAGCGCAGGAGGCTATCGTCCAGTTGCGAACGCGTGCTGGCGAGGTGGGCGCGCAGCCTGCGCATCAGCCACATGGCCGTGCCAGCGGCGGCCGCAAGCAGCAGGGTCAGCCAGACATGCTCCCAGAAGTCGAGCGCCGGCCAGGCCGCGCCCGCCAGCCCGCCCAGCATGAGCAGGATGAGGGCGGCGCAGGCCGCACTCAGCGTTTCAATCGACCATTTGCTCATCCGCGTCCCTGGCGTCATGGTTGGCCGCTGCGGTGTGCATGGGGCCGAAGTGAGGAAGGTGTCTACCGCTAGTGTAATACTAATTGTTGTTTTATTGAGAATATTTTGCAATTGGGCAAGCAAAAGGGCCGGCCCTTGCGGTGCCGGCCCCTGCCTGCCAAAGGCAGCCTGGCGCGATCAGCCCGTGTTGCGCAGACCGGCCGCCACGCCGTTGATCGACAGCTGGATGCCGCGGTGGACGCGCTCGTCGATCTTGCTTTCCGCCGACAGGGCGCGGTTGCGCTTGATCAATTCCACTTGCAAGTGGTTCAGCGGGTCGAGATAGGCGAAGCGGTTCTGGATCGAGCGGGCCAGCAGCGGATTGCCCGCCAGGCGCTCCGTGTTGCCGGTGATCAGCTCCAGGCAGCGCAAGGTGTTGCCATGCTCGTCCGTGATGCGCTTGTAGATGCGTTCGCGCAATTCCTGGTCCGCCACCAGTTCCGCATAGCGCGAGGCAATCGCCAGGTCCGTCTTGGCCAGCACCATGTCCATGTTCGACAGCAGGGTGGCAAAGAATGGCCATTCGGCGTACATGGCGCGCAGGGTGGCGACCCTGTCATCTTTCGATGCTGGCTCGCCATCGTTGATCCAGGCCTCGATGGCGCTGCCGAAACCGAACCAGCCCGGCAGCAGCAAGCGGCACTGGCCCCAGGAAAAGCCCCACGGAATGGCGCGCAAGTCTTCGATGCGCTGGTTGGCCTTGCGCGAGGCGGGGCGCGAACCGAGGTTCAGCTCGGCGATTTCCGCAATCGGCGTGGCCGAGAAGAAATACTCCGTAAAACCCGGCGTTTCATACACGAGGTGGCGGTAGGCGTGATAGGCGAGGTCCGACAGCTGCGCCATCACGGCTTCGAACTGCGCCAGCTCGCTTGCGTGCGCCGGGCTGGCTGCCTGCGGCGCCAGGCTCGCTTCCAGGGTGGCGGCCACCAGCAATTCCAGGTTGCGCCGGCCGATTTCCGCGTTGGAAAACTTCGAGGCGATGATTTCGCCCTGTTCCGTCAGGCGGATCTGCCCGTTGACGGTGCCCGGCGGCTGGGCCAGGATGGCTTCGTAGCTCGGTCCGCCGCCACGGCCCACGGTGCCGCCGCGGCCATGGAACAGGCGCAGCTTGACGCCGGCCTTCTGGAAGTCGGACACCAGCGCCAGTTCCGCCTTGTACAGTTCCCAGTTCGAGGTCAGGAAGCCGCCATCCTTGTTCGAATCGGAATAGCCGAGCATGACTTCCTGCAACTGTCCCTGCTTGGCGATCAATTGTTTGACCAAAGGCAAGGCCATGACCTCGCTCATGATGCCGGCCGCGCGCTGCAGGTCGGGGATCGTCTCGAACAGGGGGATGACCATCAGCTCGCAGCTGCTGTCGCCAGCTTGCCAGTCGGTGCGCAGCAAGCCCGTTTCTTTTTGCAACAGCAACACTTCCAGCAGGTCGGACACGGTTTCCGTGTGCGAGATGATGTAGTTGCGAATGGCCCGCGCGCCGTAGCGCTGGCGGATGTCGCGCGCCGCGCGCAGGATCGCCAGCTCGGAATCCGTTTCCGTGGCGTAAGCGATGTAGGGCGAGTACAGCAAACGCGGCTGGGCCAGTTCGCTCAGCAGCAATGCCTGCTTGTCTTCCTCGGACAGGGACGTGTAATCGGCGGCCACGCCGCTCTTGGCGAACAGCTCGGCCAGCACGCGCTCGTGCACGTCGGAGGTCTGGCGCATGTCCAGCGATGCCAGGTGGAAGCCGAAGATGTCGGCCGCGCGCGCCAGCGTGGCCAGGCGCGGGCGCACGAGGGCCGCGCCGTGGTGCGATTCGAGCGAGGCGACGATGGTGCGCAAGTCGGCGACAAAGGCGGCCGCGTCCTGGTAGGCGGCGGCCGCGCCCACTTCCTTGCGCAGGATGTTGGTGGCGCCCAGCGCGCGGGCGGTGGCGGCCAGGCGCGCATAGATGCCGATCAGGGCGCGGCGGTACGGTTCGTCGCTGCGGTGCGGCGAGGCATCCGGCGACTGGTCGGCCAGTGCCTGCAGTGCGGCGCTCACGCCCACCATCAGCGTCGAGACGGACAATTCCGCGCCCAGCGCGTGCACTTCGTCGAGGTAAAAGTCGAGGATGGTGGTGGCGTGGCGCGCCAGCGCGTGCTGCATGGTGCCCGCGTTGACGTTCGGGTTGCCGTCGCGGTCGCCGCCGATCCAGCTGCCCATCTGCACGTAGGCGGCATTGATCGGCTCGATCGTGCCGTCGCCGTTCGGGTATTCGGCGGCGATATCGTCCTCGATGTCGTCATACAGGCCCGGCAGTTCGCGCAGGAAGGTGATGCGGTAATAGGACAGGGCGTTTTCGATCTCGTCGGCCACCGTCAGCTTCGAGTAGCGCAGCATGCGCGTCTGCCACAGCGTGGAGACGCGCGAGCGCAGCAGCTGCATGTTGGCGTGCCGCTCTTTCGGCGTCTGCGGCAGGTCGCGCTCGGCCAGCAGGCGGGCGATGTCGTGCTCGGCGTCGAGGATGCTCTTGCGCTGCACTTCCGTCGGGTGGGCCGTCAGCACGGGGGCGATCAGCGCGTCCTGGAAGAAGGTGTCGACCGTCTTGCGCGGCACGCCGGCGGCGCGCAGTTTTTTCAGCGCGAAGCTGACGCTGCCCTTTTGCGCCGGCGAGCCGGCCAGCAGGTGGGCGCGGCGGCGGCGGATGTGGTGTTGATCTTCGGCAATGTTGGCCAGGTGCGAGAAATAGGAAAAGGCGCGCACCACGGAAATCGTCTGTTCGCGGCTCAGTTGTTTCAGCATGGCGTCGAGTTCCAGCGCGGCGTCCGCGTCCGCTTCGCGGCGGAAGCGCACGGAGGTCTGGCGTATGGTTTCCACCACATTGAAGACGGCGTCGCCTTCCTGTTCGCGCAACACGTCGCCCAGCAGGCGGCCCAGCAGGCGGATATCTTCTTTCAGTGGCGCGTCCTTGTCGGAGCCGGCCGCTGGAACTATTTCTGGTGCTACTGCGTCATTGAGCATAATAAAGAACCAAAGTAAGTGTAAAAGCAAGGGAATGTGGATCGCACCGGGCGTTTGGCCGCAGAGGGGAGGGGCGCATGATAAAATTTGTGGTCTTCAACATGGACGCTAGCCTGACTTGGCCTTCTAGGCTAAGGGATAACGATTATAGCGATGCCGGGCGCCATTCCGATACAAATTGATATCGGGCAGGCGAATTGGCAACGACAACGACAGCCACAGCGAAAGAACTTGTTTTGAAAGCATCCGAATTGACCCAAAATATTCCTGCCCGCCTGGTGATCGCCACGCGCGAGAGCCGTCTTGCCATGTGGCAAGCTGAACACGTGCGTGCGCGCCTGGCCGCCCTGTATCCGCAGTGTAGCGTTGAAATTCTCGGCATGACCACACGCGGCGACCAGATTCTGGACCGCGCCTTGTCCAAGGTAGGCGGCAAGGGCCTGTTCGTCAAGGAGCTGGAAGTGGCGATGGAAGAAGGCCGCGCCGACCTGGCCGTGCATTCGCTCAAAGACGTGCCGATGGAGTTGCCAGAAGGCTACAGCCTGGCCGCCATCCTCGAGCGCGAAGACCCGCGCGACGCGTTTGTGTCGAACGACTACGCCAGCCTGGCCGAGCTGCCGCACGGCGCCGTGGTCGGCACCAGCAGCCTGCGCCGCCAGTCGCTGATCGCCGCGCGCTACCCGCACCTGACGATTCTGCCCCTGCGCGGCAACCTCGATACGCGTTTGGGCAAACTGGACCGTGGCGACTACGCCGCCATCATCCTGGCCGCCGCCGGCCTGAAACGCCTGGGCCTGGCGTCGCGTATCCGCGCCGTGCTGGCGCCGGAAGACAGCCTGCCGGCCGCAGGGCAGGGCGCCATGGCCATCGAGATCCGCAGCGGCCGCGTCGACGGCGCCGACCTGGTGCGCCTGCTGGCGCCGCTGAACCACACGGCCACGGCGCAAGCCGTCACGGCCGAGCGCAAGGTGTCGAAGATTTTCGGCGGCAGCTGCCAGATTCCGCTGGCCGCGTTCGCGACCGTCGAGGGCGAACAGATGCGCCTGCGCGCCATGGTCGCCACGCCGGACGGCGCGCGCATGGCCAGCGCCGACGTCAGTGGCCTCGCCAGCGCGCCCGAACTGCTGGGCGAACAGGTGGCCGAACTGCTGCGCGGCCAGGACGCCGCCGGCATCCTCGCCTCGTGCGCCGTTACCCCCGACAACCATGAAGGCCTGGCACCGCATGCCTGACAGCGTGGTGATCACGCGGCCCGCGGCGCAAGCGGGGCCGCTGGCCGCCCGGATCGCGGCGCTGGGCTGGCGCGTGACCCTGCTGCCGCTGCTGGAAATCCACGCGCTCGATGGCGACGATGAATGCGCGCAGCTGCAAGCCGTGCTGGCGCGCCTGATGGAATACGACCTGGTGGCGTTCGTTTCGCCCAACGCCATCGACTGCGTCTTTGCGCACCTGCCCGCCTGGCCGCCTGGCGTGCCGCTGGCCGTGGTGGGCGAGGGCAGCAAGATGGCCTTGGCCGCGCATGGCGTCACGGATGCCAACGCCAGCATCACCAGCCCGTTTGACACGGCGCGCAGCGATTCCGAACATCTGTTGCTGGCGCTGGACTTGCCGGCCCTGCGCGGCAAGCGCGTGCTGATCGTGCGCGGCGACGGCGGACGCGACTACCTGGCTGACGGCTTGCGCGCGGCCGGCGCCGAAGTCGAGTTCGTCACAGCCTATCGCCGCCAGGTGCCCAAGCTGACGCCGGCCTTGCGGGCGACCCTGGAAAACCTGTTGCAGCATAATAATGACTGGATCATCACCAGCTCGGAAGCGCTGCGCGGTTTGCTGGCGCTGCTGGGCGAAATGGGCGATGAAAAGATGGTTGTTGCAAAAATGCAACAGCAGCATTTGATCGTGCCGCACGCGCGCATTGCACAAACGGCGGCGGCCCTGGGTTTTGCCCGTGTCACCTTGACAGGATCAGGCGACGCGGGCGTGCTCGCCGCGTTACAATCACGACCATGAACGAAATGCCTACACTCTCCGAACCGAATGCAACGCCTGGCAGCACCGTGAAGACGGCGCCGCAGGCGGCCGACCAACCTGCCGGCCGCGCGCCGACCTTGCTGGAACAGCTGCAAAAGCCCATGAGCATCGCCGTCATCGTGCTGGCCGTGCTGCTGGCTGCGCAAAGCTGGTCGACCAGCAAGCAGATCCGCAACCTGCGCGAAGAAGTGGCCAAGCGCCTGCAAAAGGGCGATGTCAGCAACGCCGAAACGGGCGTGCTGGCGCGCAACGTGCAAGAAGGCACGAAAGAGCTGCAAATCAAGGTGGGCGCGCTGGAAAACCGCCAGAGCGAAACGCAAAGCCAGCAGCTGGCGCTGGAACAACTGTATAACGACTTGTCGAAGAACCGCGACGAGTGGGCGCTGACGGAAATCGAGCAAGTGCTGTCGACGGCCAGCCAGCAGCTGCAACTGGCCGGCAACGTGCCCGGCGCGCTGATCGCCCTGCAAAACGCCGACCGCAGCCTGTCGCGTTCCGACAAGCCGCAATTCATCACCATCCGCCGCGCCATCGGGCGCGACATGGAAAAACTCAAGGCCCTGCCCAGCGTCGATTCGACGGGCGTGGCCCTGCGCCTCGATGCCGTGATCGCCCAGATCGACGCCTTGCCGATGTTGTCCGACGAAACGCCGGCCTTGCCGGCCGCGCCGGAAAAACCGGGCAAGGCCAAGGCCGGGGCCAAGCCCGTGCGCGATGCCAGCGGCAAGCTGGTCGGACCGCCGGCGCCGGAACCGCTGCTGCAAACAGTGCGCGACGGCTTCAATACCTGGAGCGGCGACATGTGGAATGACGTGCGTCAATTGATCCGCATCCGCCGAGTCGATACGCCGGAAGCGCTGATGCTGTCGCCGACGCAATCGTATTTCTTGCGGGAAAACGTCAAGCTGCGCCTGCTGAATGCCCGCATGGCCTTGTTGTCGCGCAATGAAACGGCGTTCAGGAATGACCTGATCGCCGCCCAGGATGCGCTGGCCAAGTATTTCGACACCCGCGCCAAGAGCACGCAGACGGCGCAAGCCTTGCTGCGCCAGGTGCAGGGCAGCAACCTGGCCATCGAAATGCCAACCTTGTCCGACAGCCTGACGGCTGTGCGCAACTACAAAGCGAAGTCCTGAGCCCATGCGTCTATTTCTCTGGTTACTCGCCCTGATGGCCGCGGCGATCGGTATCGCCGTGACGGCCCGTTTTAATCCCGGCAACGTGGTACTGTTCTATCCGCCGTACCGCATCGATTTGTCGCTGAACTTCTTCCTGCTGCTGCAGGTCGCGCTGTTCGTGCTGCTGTACCTGCTGGTGCGCGCCGTGCGCGCCACCGTGCGCATGCCGGCGCAAGTGGCGGCCTACCGCCAGCGCAAGCGTGAGCGCGATGGCAACAAGGGCTTGCGCGAAGCCTTGAAAGCCCTGTTCGAAGGCCGTTTCGGCCATGCCGAGAAGGCCGCCCTGCGCGCCGCCGAGCTGGAAGAAAATGCCGGCCTGGCCGCGCTGATCGGCGCGCGCGCCGCCCACCGCATGCGTCAGTCCGAGCGCCGCGACAGCTGGCTGGCCCGTGTCGAGGGCGATGCCAGCCTGAAAACGGCCCGTTTGATGACGGTGACGGAATTGCTGGTCGACGACCACCAGCCGGAAGCGGCCCTGGCGGCCGTGCGCGAACTCAATGCCAGCGGCACGCGCCACATCCACGCGCTGCAATGGTCGCTGAAGGCCGAACAGCAGGCGAAGAACTGGCCGGAAGTGCTGCGCCTCGTGCGTTCGCTCGACAAGCACCGCGCCCTGCATCCGGCCCTGTCGTCGCGCCTGCGCGAGCTGGCCTATGACCATTTGCTGTCCGACCCCTCGCATGACGCCGAATCCTTGATGCGCGTCTGGTCCACCGTGCCCAGCAGCGACCGGATCAAGCCGTATATCGCCTGCCGCGCCGCCACGGCCCTGAATGCGCGCGGCCTGCACGATGAAGCGCGCCTCGTGTGCGAAGAGTCGCTGGCCGCCGACTGGGACGAGCGCGTCGTGCGCGCTTACCGCGAAGCGGCGGCGCCGGCCGGCACGCCGGCCCTGCTGTTGCAGATCGAGCATTGCGAACAATGGATGAAACAGCGTCCGCTCGATGCGGAACTGGCGCTGACCCTGGGCACCCTGTGCCTCAAGCAAAAACTGTGGGGCAAGGCCCAGCGCCACCTGGAGCAGGCTTTGTCCGACGCGAACGATCCGCAGATGGTGCGCGACGCCCACCTGAAGCTGGCGCAGATGCACGATGCCTTGCAGCAGACGGAACAGGCCGCCGCGCATTACCGCCAGTGCGCGCTGGCGACCATCCTGTAAGCTATTTCATCAGACGTAAAAAAGCCGTTCAGTGCAGACTGAACGGCTTTTTTTATAGGCGCACTCCATGGAAGAGTGCGTTGTTACTTTACTTCTTCGGGATGGTCGTGCCTTCGGGCAAGGCATACGCGATCAGGGTATCGCTCATCTTGGTGCCCAGCGAACCGTGGCCGCCAGCCATGACGACGACGAACTGGCGTCCCGACTTGTTCGACACATAGCTCATCGGCGTAGCCTGACCGCCGGCTGGCAGGCGGGCTTTCCAGATGACTTTACCGTTGCTGACGTCATAGCCGCGGATGTAGTAGTCGAGCGTGCTGCTGAGGAAGGTTACGCCGCCACCGGTGGTGACCATGCCGCCCAGGCTGGGCACGCCCAGTGGCAAGGGGATCGGCACGGGGCCGCTGTCGCGCGTGGTGCCGTTCTTGTGCATCCACACTTTTTTCATGGTGCGCAGGTCGACGGCGGCCACATAGCCCCACGGCGGTGCCTGGCATGGGAAGCCCAGCGGCGACAGGAAGGCCTTGATTTCCACGGCGAACGGGACGCCCGTCTGTGGTTGCAAGCCCATTTCGCCGCCCGTGCCGCCCTTGGCCGTCGTTTCCGCGCGCGGTACGAGTTTTTCCAGGAAGCCCATGTAGTCAGGGTTGACGATCAGCAACTGACGCACGGGGTCGATGGCCGCGCCGCCCCATTCGAAGATGCCGAGCGGGCCCGGCGAGATGACGGCGCCCTTGCCGGCCGTTTGCGGCGTGAACGGGCCTTCATAGCGGCGTTCCTTGAAGATGATGCGGCAGGCGAGCTGGTCGAACGGCGTGGTGCCCCACATGTCCGCTTCGCTGATGTTGCGTTCAGGCAAGAAGGTCAGGGCCGAGAACGGCTGCGTGGGCGACAGGGTGTCGCCAGCGGCAGGATTGCTCGTCGGCACGGGTTTTTCCGGCGCCGGCACGACCAGGCTGCCGTCGCGGCGGTCGATCACATAGATATCGCCCCGTTTTGTCGTGGCGACCACGGACGGCACTTTGCCTTTCGGCGTGTCGATGTCGACCAGCGAAGGTTGTCCGCCGATATCCATGTCCCAGATATCGTGGTGCACGGTCTGGTAGACCCAGCGTACCTTACCCGTCGCCAGGTCCAGCGCGACGATGGCGCTGTTGAATTTCTCGCCATTCTTGTTGCGGTTACCGCCCCAGGTGTCGGGGGTTTCATTGCCCATCGGAATGTAGACCATGCCCAGCTTTTCATCGATGCTGGCCACGCCCCACGAGTTGGGCGAGTTGTTGGTGTAGTTCTTGCCTTCAGGGAATGGCTTGGTATCTTCCGGTGTGGCCGGGTCCCAGTTCCACAGCAGCTTGCCCGTGACGGGATCGTAACCGCGGATTACGCCTGACGGTTCTTCCGTCGAATGGTTGTCCGTCACGCTGGCGGCGATCACGGCCACGTTTTGCGCCACGGCTGGTGGCGACGTGGGCATCAGGAAGCCGCGCTTGATCATGGCCATGTTTTTATACAGGTTGACGACGCCGTTGTTGCCAAAGCTCTTGCACGACTCGCCCGTATCGGCATTCACGGCGATCATGGTGCCATCCATGGTCGGCGCCAGGATGCGGCGCGGGCATTCCATGCCAGCCGCCTCGGGGGCGGGGTTGTTCTTGGCGCGGCCCGCGTTGACGTCCCAGTAGGCGACGCCACGGCAGATCATGTGCTGGTAGCTGGCCGCGTCGCGGTTGATCTTCGGATCGTGGCGCCAGATTTCCTTGCCCGTGTCGGGATTCAGGGCGATGACGATATTGTGCGGCGTGCACAGGTACAGCATGTCATTGACCTTCAGCGGCGTGACTTCGTTGGCGATTTCGCCTGGGTCATTCGGGCCCTTGAAGTCGCCCGTGTGGTAGGTCCAGGCTTCTTTCAGACCGGAAATATTCGCCGGCGTGATCTGCGCGGCCGGGGCGTAGCGGTCGCCATAGCCGGAGCGGCCATACGCGGACCAGTCGTTGTGCTCGACGCCGGGCGCCAGGTCGCCGCTGGCGGTGGCGGCCATGTTTTCGGCCGGCACGTCGCCATGCAGGTCATGGTAGTCCTGGAACAGGGCGATGACGCCGGTGATGACGGTCAGGGCCACGGCGGCGGACAGGGCTGTCTTGCCCGCTTGCCCCTGTTTCGCTGCGGCGGGTGGCGCCAGGCGGCGGCTGACGAAGGGCAGCAGCAGCCAGACGGCGGCGGCAAACCAGATATCGAGGCGCGGCAGCAATTGCCACCAGTCGAATTTCACTTCAATCACGGACCAGATGAGGGTGGCGAGCAGCAGCAGCGCCATGAATGGTTGCGCATTGCGCTTGCCTTTGAAGACGAGCACGCCTGCGACCAGCATGCCTATGCCGGCCAGCAAGTAGTACCAGGAGCCGCCGAGCGTGGCCAGCCAGATGCCGCCGCCCAGCAGGGCGAGGCCGAACAGAATGAAAATAACGCCGGTGACCTTTAATAAAGGACCGGGCCGGAAAGAGGGAATCATCATATTCCTTTTTGCAAGGATTTATCGGTGGCGCGTTGATGCGTCATATTGAATTCAGGGAAGGCGTCGATTGCAGAATATACAAAGTTTGGAATCACCAGAATTTGACAGTTTATCAGAATTGATGATTGTCTTCCGGTCGCGCTATTTTTTGGCTGGGGCACTATTTGAATCAAATACATGCTTCAAATAAGCGCAAATATTATGCTGGAAGAGTGGATTGTCGGGCTGCGTAGACGTTCGGCGTAGCATATTGAAGCGCTTGCGTCATTATGCGAAGACATCGCGGGATGAATGACAATAAAATTGTTGTTATAAACTGCTGCAATAAATGCAATTAGTCTTATAATAACCATGCCTGCTGCAGGGTGATATTGAAATGAAAATACACAGGTATTCAAGGTATTATCTCTGGACTGGTCGTAGTATTACTTAAGTGTTTATACTTATTGTTGTCGATGGTCTGTTTATTTTCTCTGTGGCAGGCCGCGCGCGCTGGCGGGCCGTGCCTGCCACTGTTGTTGGCTGGATGCGCAAAACGCGGGCGGGCCGCTGCTGCATCGCACAAGCCGCCTGTACTTCGCTATAATTACGCGGTTAAAACACCATCCGCTAATGAGGAACCCCATGAGTTTGAATAAAGTCTCTTCCGGCCGCGACCTGCCGAACGATTTCAACGTCGTCATCGAAATTCCGATGAATGCCGATCCGATCAAGTACGAAGTCGACAAGGAAAGCGGCGCGATCTTCGTTGATCGCTTCATGGGTACCGCCATGCATTACCCGTGCAACTACGGCTATGTGCCGAACACCCTGTCGCCGGATGGCGACCCGGTTGACGTGCTGGTCATCACCCCGTTCCCGCTGATCCCGGGCGTGGTCGTGCGCTGCCGTCCTATCGGCGTGCTGAAAATGACCGACGAGTCGGGCGAAGACGCGAAAGTGCTGGCCGTGCCAGTCGACAAGGTCCTGTCGATCTACAGCCACTGGCAAAAGCCGGAAGATCTGAACGAACTGCGTTTGCGCCAGATCCAGCATTTCTTTGAACACTACAAAGATCTGGAAAAAGGCAAATGGGTCAAGATCGACGGCTGGTATGGCCCTGACGTGGCCAAGGAAGAAATCCTGAACGGCGTCGCCGCCTACAAGGCAGATGCCGCAAAAGCCTAACTGCACCAGTTAAAAAACGCTCCCCGCCAGCCATGGCCGGGAGCGTTTTTTTATGCGCGAAACGGGCTGTGCTCGTTCAATTCATCGAGGTAGGCATCGATGCCGCCCCGTTCGCGTTCGAGGAAGCGCTGCACGGCGTCGGCAAAGGCCGGGTGCGCCAGCCAGTGGGCGGACCAGGTCTTTTGCGGCAGGAAGCCGCGTGCCATCTTGTGCTCGCCCTGGGCGCCCCCTTCGAAGGTGGCGATGCCGTTGGCGATGCAAAACTCCAGCGGCTGGTAGTAGGCCGTCTCGAAATGCAGACAGGGTACGTGCTCGAGCGCGCCCCAGTAGCGGCCATACAGGGTGTCCTTTGTATAGATCACCAGCGAGGCGGCAATGGCCCGGCCTTCGCGCTCGGCGATCACCAATAAAATGTTCTGCGGCATGCTGACGGCTATGCGCCGGAAGAAGTCCAGGCTTAAGTACGGCGACGAGCAGTGTTCCGCATAGGTATTGCTGTAGCACCGATGGAACAGCTTCCAGTCGGCATCAACAGCATCGACGCCGCGTACCTGGCGCATGGTCACGCCCGCTTCCTGTACCTTGCGCCGCTCGGCGCGGATATTCTTGCGTTTCTTGTGTTCCAGGGTGGCGAGGAATTGCTCGAAATCCGTGTAGCCGGGATTGAGCCAGTGAAATTGCACGCCACTACGCATCAGGTAGCCGGCTTCTTCCAATTGGCGCGCTTCGCTTTCCGGCGGGAACAGGATGTGGCAGGACGACACCTCGCTGGCTTGCTGCTGCGCCTGCAAAAAGGCCAGCAGGGCCGCGCGCGCCTGGCCATCGCGGGCCAGCAGGCGCGTGCCGCTCACAGGCGTAAACGGGATCGCCGACAACAGTTTCGGGTAATATTCCAGGCCATGCTGCTGATACGCGTCGGCCCAGGCCCAGTCGAACACATATTCGCCATACGAGTGCGTTTTGAGGTACAGGGGCAGGGCGGCGGCCAGGGTCTCGCCTTGCCACAGCACCAGGTAATTCGGCTGCCAGCCCGTGTCCGCGCTGGCGCAGCCGGACTCGTGCAGCGCATGCAAAAAGGCGTAGGACAGGAAGGGCGTGGCGTCCGCCTGGCTGGCCAGCAGTTCAGACCAGGCCGCTTCGCCAATTTCAGCCAGGGTAGAGACGATAGCCGTGCGATAATTCATTGTTGTAGTGTGCATTCATCACTCTCGGGGCGCCGCCGTCGGCCTGCGCGCCCCTGTCTTGTTTAATAGAACGAAAATATCCATCATCATCATGACAGTCAAAGTCGCAATTGCTCAAATGAATAGTACGGTCGGCGATCTGGCCGGCAACCGTGCCAAGATCTTCGACCTTTCCCGCCGCGCCTTTGAAGCGGGCGCCGATATCGTGCTCACGCCGGAACTGTCGCTGGTCGGCTATCCACCCGAGGACTTATTGCTGCGCAATGCATTCTACGCAAAAACGCAGCAGGCGTTTGCCGAGCTGGCCCGCGACCTGGCCCAGTTCAAGGATATGCACGTGGTGGTGGGCTTGCCGTTGCAAGACGAAAAGGGCGTGCGCCACAACGCCGCCTCCGTGCTGCTCAATGGCGAAGTGCTGGGCACCTACCGCAAGCATGACTTGCCGAACACCACCGTTTTCGATGAAAAGCGTTACTTCACGTCGTCGGACCAGGCTTTCGTGTTTGGCGTGAAGGGCGTGCGTTTCGGCATCAATATCTGCGAAGACACGTGGTTCGAGCATGCACCGATGCGCGCCCGCGCGGCCGGCGCGCAAGTGCTGCTGGTGCCGAACGGCTCGCCTTACCACATGAACAAGCAGCATCTGCGCTATGAAACCATGCGCAAGAACGTCAGCGCGCAAGGTATGGCCCTCGTGTACGCCAACCTGGTCGGTGGCCAGGATGAGCTGATTTTTGACGGCGACTCGTTCGTCATGGATGCGGCCGGCACCATTTGCGCCCAGTTGCGCCACTTCGAGGAAGACTTGCAGCTGGTCGAGTTCGACGGCGCCACGCCCGTGCCGCAGGCCCTGGCCGCGCCGTTGACCACGGAGGCGCAGGTGTACCAGGCGCTGGTGCTGGGCGTGCGCGACTATATCGGCAAGAACGGTTTTCCTGGCGTGCTGATCGGCATGTCGGGCGGCGTCGATTCCGCGCTGACCCTGGCCATCGCCGTCGATGCGCTGGGCGCCGACAAGGTGCGCGCCGTGATGATGCCGTCGCAGTTTACGGCCGATATCTCGTGGATCGATTCGCGCGACATGGTAAAACGCCTCAATGTGCGCTACGATGAAATTCCGATCAAGCAAACCTTCGACGCCTTCCGCACCACCCTGGCGGACGAGTTCGCCGGACTGGCGGAAGACGCGACGGAAGAGAACATCCAGGCGCGCATCCGTGGCACCCTGCTGATGGCCTTGTCGAACAAACATGGCAGCATCGTCTTGACGACGGGCAACAAGAGCGAGATGGCGGTCGGCTATTGCACGCTGTACGGCGACATGGCGGGCGGCTTTGCCGTGATCAAGGATATCGCCAAGACGCTCGTGTACCGCCTGTGCGCCTGGCGCAACAGCGTGTCGGATGTGATTCCCGAGCGCATCCTGACGCGCGGACCGTCGGCCGAGTTGCGCGCCGATCAGCTGGACCAGGACTCCTTGCCGCCGTATGAAATACTCGACGGCATCATGCAGCTGTACATGGAAGAAAACCGGCCGATCGCCGAGATTATCGAGGCTGGCTACCCGCCGGCCGATGTGGCCCGGGTCACGCGCCTGATCAAGATCAATGAATACAAGCGGCGCCAGTCGCCGGTGGGCATCCGCGTCACGCACCGTGGCTTCGGCCGCGACTGGCGTTACCCGATTACCTCGAAATTCTACGAATAAGCAGCCATCTGTCCACAATCCAACAATTTTAAGGAGTAGCCATGAAACAGATTACCGCCATCATCAAACCATTCAAGCTCGACGAAGTGCGCGAGGCCCTGGCCGATGTGAACGTGACGGGCTTGACCGTGACGGAAGTGAAGGGCTTTGGCCGCCAGAAGGGTCATACCGAGCTGTACCGTGGCGCCGAGTACGTGGTCGACTTCTTGCCGAAAGTCAAAGTCGAAGTGGTGGTGGACGACAGCGTGTCGGAACTGGTGGTCGACGCCATCATCAAGGCGGCCCGCACGGGCAAGATCGGCGATGGCAAGATCTTCGTGCGCAACGTGGAGCAGGTCATCCGCATCCGCACGGGTGAAACGGGTCCGGACGCGGTGTAAGCCCAAGCCAACGATGTTGTCGGATTACGGCTCTTCGAGCCTAATCCGACCTTCCGCCTGATATACGTCGATACGCGTAGGTCGGGTTAGCGCGCCAGCGCGTAAGCCGACGCTGCTGAGCCAGCAAAGCTGTTGGATTGCGCTCAACGCCCCAGCCGCATGTCGAATTTCCAGCATATCAGGCGCAGAATCGTGATGCCGCTGGCGCTGGTCCACAGCGCGAAGTCGTGCTGTGCGCCGAAGTGCATCTGCAATAAATAAGCCCAGCAGCCGAAAAAGGCGCAGATGGCGTACGGTTTGCCGTCGCGAAACACCATCGGCACTTCGTTGCAGACGATGTCGCGCATCACGCCGCCAAAGATTCCCGTAATCACTCCCATCATCGAGGCGATAAAGATCGGCATGCCGGCGCGCATCGCTTCAGCGACTCCGGCGATGGCGAACATGCCCAGGCCGATGGCGTCGGCGATGACGATCAGGCGTTCCGAGACGATCTGGCGCAAATGCTGGATCAAGGGCGCGGCCGTCAGGGCCAGCACGAAGATCAGAATCGCGTATTCCTGGTGCGAGACCCAGAACAGGGGCCGTTTGTCGAGCAGGATGTCGCGCAGGGTGCCGCCGCCGAACGCCGTGATGAAGGCCACGACGAATACGCCGACCAGGTCCATGCGCTTGCGGCGCGCTTCGATGAAACCGGAAAACGCACCCACCAGGATGGCGATGACCTCAATGATCTTGATCAGCGAGCCAGGCGGCAGTTGGGGAGGCATCATGGGTGGAGCGCTTGAGCAGGAAATAATTGTCACAGGTTAACATGACACGGCCCCGAATGGTGACAAACGGGGCCGTGTGCGAGGGCTAACTTGTTACTGAATTGTAATATCTTGCTGTCAAGGCTAACGAATGGGCTGCAGCGCCGCGGAAAGCAAGACCACCAGCGCGCCATCGCCCCCTTCGGAGCGGCGTGCCTGGCAAAAGGCGATGACTTCATCCTTTTGCACGAGCCAGCTGTGCACCATCGATTTCAAGACCGGTTCCTGGCCTTTCGAGCCAAAACCCTTGCCGTGGATCACGCGCACGCAGCGCAGCTTGCGCCGCGTCGCCTGGTTCAGGAAGGCGCCGATGCCGTCGCGCGCCTCGTCGCGGCGCAAGCCGTGCAAGTCCAGCTCATCCTGGATGGGCCAGTGGCCCTTGCGCATCTTTTTCACCACGTCCGGCCCCACGCCGGGGCGGGCGTAGTTCAGGGCCGGATCGTTTTCCAGGTAATGGTCGACCTCGAACAAGTCCGACAGCGACTCGCGCAGCACGGCCGCATGGTCCTCTTCCTGCGTCAGCTTGCGCGCCGGCTGCTGGGCCGCCATGGCGCCTGCCTTGGGCACGCTGGGCACGTAGCGGTCCGACTCGGGCAGGCGCTTGACGCCGCCGATGCTGGCCTTGAACAGATTGCTCTCCACGGCTTGCACCTTGACCTGCTGGGCGCGTTCAGCCGCGGCTTGCGCGCGCGCATCGGCCTGCTCCTTGAGCTGCTTGCTGACCGCTTTCAGGTCGGCAAAGTCTTTCATCGACGCCATGCGACGCTTACTCCTGGCCTTCCAGGTAGCGCTGGGCGTCCAGTGCTGCCATGCAACCCGTACCGGCGCTGGTGATCGCCTGGCGGTAGATATGGTCTTGCACGTCGCCGGCCGCGAACACGCCCGGCGCGCTGGTGGCGGTGGCCATGCCTTCCAGGCCCGTCTTGGTCTTGATGTAGCCGTTGTGCATTTCCAGCTGGCCTTCGAAGATGCCCGTGTTCGGCTTGTGGCCGATGGCGATGAACACGCCATGCACGCTCAATGCTTCGACCTTGCCGTCGATGGTCGACTTGATGTTCAAGCCCGTCACACCGCCTTCGTTGCCCGTCACTTCGTCCAGGGTGTGGTTATATTTCAACACGATCTTGCCCTCGGCAACCTTGGCGTTCAGGCGATCGATCAAAATCGCTTCGGCGCGGAACTTGTCGCGGCGGTGGATCAACGTGACTTTATTGGCGATGTTCGACAGGTACAGCGCTTCTTCGACGGCCGTGTTGCCGCCGCCGACGACAGCCACTTCCTGGTTGCGGTAGAAGAAGCCATCGCAGGTGGCGCAGGCGGACACGCCCTTGCCCATAAAGTGCGCTTCGGATGGCAGGCCCAGGTATTGCGCGGATGCGCCCGTGGCGATGATCAGCGTGTCGCACGTGTATTCGTGGCTGTCGCCCTTCAGGCGGATCGGCTTTTCGTTGAGGAAGGTGGTGTGGATGTGGTCAAACACGATTTCCGTATTGAAACGCTCGGCGTGCTGCAGCAAACGCTGCATCAGGTCGGGGCCTTGCACGCCCATCGGGTCGCCGGGCCAGTTTTCCACGTCCGTGGTGGTCATCAACTGGCCGCCTTGTTCCACGCCGGTGACCAGCATCGGGTTCAGGTTGGCGCGGGCGGCGTAGACGGCGGCGCTGTAGCCGGCTGGGCCGGAGCCGAGGATCAAAACGCGGGCGTGTTTGGTAGTGGTCATGGGAGGCTTCTCTATGAGTGGGGTCTGTCCGAATTGGGGGCATACGCGCGAAGAACAAGGGCGTATTGCGCTTGCGCAAGCAATCCACGATTATAGACCAAGCCGCCTGTAGCGACGAATCGTGGGGCCGTCCGGGGCATATATGGCTTAGAATACTTCCTTATTATGGGAAATTCCCTTTCAGAAACATTTATCACCTTGCAGCGCTTCCCAGAATGACTAAACCAGCCCAGGCCAATCAAAATAGCTACACCCGTAAACCGGTCGAACGCCGGCCTCTGCCGAACCGGCTGGTACGGCTGCTGTCCGAGGCGCGCTGGTTCGCGCTGGCCGCGTTTGCCCTGTATTTTGTGCTGATACTGGCCAGCTTCAACAAGCTCGACCCGGGCTGGTCGCATGCGACCTCCGTCGACAAGGTGGCCAACCTGGGCGGCAAGCTGGGTGCGACCTTCTCCGATTTGTTGCTGTATATCTTCGGCTTTTCCGCCTGGTGGTGGTGCGTCTGGCTGCTGCGCACGGTATGGAATGGCTATCGCCGCCTGAGCAAGCGCTTCCTGCTGGAAGAAGAGGACGTGGAGCGCGAGCACCATGTCGAGATGCTGATCCGCATCGTCGGCTTCTCCATCATGCTGATCGGCAGCATGGGCCTGGAATATCTGCGCATGGCCAAGAGCCTGCACGTGCAGCTGCCGCGCGAGCCGGGCGGCGTGCTGGGCCAGCTGGTGGGGCACTCGGCCCACGTGGCCTTCGGCTTCACGGGCGCTACTTTATTACTGTTGCTGCTGTTTGGCCTCGGTTTCAGCCTGTTCTTCCACGTTTCCTGGCTGCAAGTGGCTGAACGCATCGGCGGCGCCATCGAAGATGCGTTCAACTGGTTCGTGCTGCGCTACCAGGATCGTGAAGACCGCCGCCAGGGCGAAGTGGCTGCCGTGCGCCGCGACGAAGTGGTGGTCATCGAACGGGCCAAGCATGTGGAAAAGCATGTGGCCGCGCCGCCCGTCAAAATCGAGCCGCAGGTTGTGACGGTGGTGAAATCGGAGCGCGTGGAAAAGGAGCGCCAGGCGCATCTGTTTGAAACCCCCGGCGACGGCAAGCTGCCGCCGCTGTCGCTGCTCGACGAGGCGCCGCCCGTGGTGGAAACGGTCTCGGTGGAAACGCTGGAATTCACGAGCCGCCTGATCGAAAAGAAATTGTCCGACTTTGGCGTCGATGCCAAGGTAGTGGTCGCTTACCCCGGCCCTGTGGTGACGCGCTATGAAATCGAGCCGGCCACGGGCGTCAAGGGCAGCCAGATCGTGGGCCTGGCGCGCGACCTGGCCCGTTCGCTGTCGCTGACCTCGATCCGGGTGGTGGAAACCATTCCCGGCAAGAATTACATGGCGCTGGAACTGCCGAATAGCAAACGCCAGATCGTGCGCCTGACGGAAATCCTCGGCTCCAAGGTCTACAACGATGGCGTGTCCAGCCTGACGATTGCGCTGGGCAAGGATATCGCCGGCAAGCCCGTCGTGGCCGATCTGGCCAAGATGCCCCACTTGCTGGTGGCCGGCACGACCGGTTCCGGTAAATCCGTGGGCATCAATGCGACGATTTTGTCGCTGCTGTACAAATCCGACCCGCTCGACGTACGGCTGATCCTGATCGATCCGAAGATGCTGGAAATGTCCGTCTACGAAGGCATTCCGCACTTGCTGGCGCCCGTCGTGACCGACATGCGCCAGGCGGGCCACGCGCTGAACTGGGCCGTGAACGAGATGGAGCGCCGCTACAAGTTGATGAGCAAGATGGGCGTGCGTAACCTGGCCGGCTACAACGCGAAGATCGCCGACGCGAAAAAGCGCGAAGAGCACATCCCGAATCCGTTCAGCCTGACCCCCGATTCGCCCGAGCCGCTGGAGAAACTGCCGACCATCGTCATCATCATCGACGAGCTGGCCGACCTGATGATGGTGGTGGGCAAAAAAGTCGAGGAATTGATCGCGCGTATCGCGCAAAAGGCGCGCGCCGCCGGTCTGCACTTGATTCTGGCCACGCAGCGCCCATCTGTAGACGTGATCACGGGGCTGATCAAAGCGAACATCCCCACGCGTATCGCCTTCCAGGTCTCGTCGAAGATCGACTCGCGCACGATTCTCGACCAGATGGGCGCGGAAGCGCTGCTGGGCATGGGTGACATGCTGTACATGCCGCCCGGCACCGGCTTGCCGATGCGCGTGCACGGCGCGTTTGTGTCCGATGAGGAAGTGCACCGTGTTGTCAGCTATTTGAAGCTGCAGGGCGAACCGAATTACATCGAGGGCATCCTCGAAGGCGGCACCCTGGAAGGCGATGGCGCCGAAGGCGGCGCGCCGGGCGAGGGTGGCGGCGAGGCCGATGCCCTGTACGACCAGGCGGTGGCGGTGGTGCTGAAAAACCGCCGCGCCTCGATTTCGCTGGTGCAGCGTCATTTGCGCATCGGCTACAACCGCGCCGCCCGTCTGCTCGAGCAGATGGAGCAGAGCGGGGTGGTATCAACCATGCAATCCAATGGCAACCGGGAAATCCTGGTGCCGGCGGCGAGTAGTGAACAAGGGTAAACAGCATGAAGAACACGACTTTCGCAACAAAAATGATCATCGGCGCGGCCAGCGTCGCCTGCAGCCTGCTGTTCGCCGCCAGCGCCTCGGCCAGCGCGCTGGAACAGTTCAAGAGCTTTGCCGCCGGCACCAAGTCGGCCAAGGGCGAGTTCGTGCAGCGGCAAGTCAAGAAGGCGGACGCCAGCGGCAAGGCGAAAGTGTCGACGCCAGCCAGCGGCACGTTTGAATTCGCCCGTCCGGGCAAATTCATCTGGACCTATCTGAAGCCATACGAGCAATTGCTGCAGGCGGATGGCGACAAGCTGTATATCTACGACAAGGATTTGAGCCAGGTGACGGTCAAGAAACTGGGCGACGCACTCGGTTCCTCGCCAGCCGCCATCTTGTTCGGCAGCAACGACCTGGAAAAGAATTTTACGTTGGCCGAAGCGGGCACGCGCGACGGTCTGGAGTGGCTGAAAGCCACGCCGAAAGCCAAGGACACGACGTTCGACGAAATCACCATCGGCCTGCGCAACGGCGTGCCGGAAGCGATGGAATTGCGCGACTCGTTCGGCCAGACCTCGGTGCTGGCGTTCAAGAATTTCCAGAAGAATCCGGCCTTGTCCGCCAATCACTTTAAATTTGTCATGCCCAAGGGCGCCGACGTCATTAATAATTAAGACTGTCGCGCCTTGCGTATGAGCCGGCCTCGCAGCAATGCGGGGCTTTTGCATTCTTATTAGGTACCTCATTATGGCGGATCTCTTTTCCACCGCACCGCGCCAGCCGCTGGCCGAAGCCTTGCGGCCTGCTACCCTCAACGAAGTCATTGGCCAGACGCATCTGCTGGGCGTGGGCAAGCCGCTGCGCCTGGCGTTCGAGGCGGGCAAGGCCCATTCGATGATCTTGTGGGGGCCGCCCGGCGTGGGCAAGACGACCTTGGCGCGCCTGATGGCGAACGCCTTCGACAGCGAATTCATCGCCTTGTCGGCCGTGTTTGCCGGCGTGAAAGATATCCGCGCAGCCATGGACCAGGCCCGTCACAGCCTGGACCAGTTCGGCAAGCACACTTTATTGTTCGTCGATGAGATCCACAGGTTTAATAAATCGCAACAGGACGCCTTGCTGCCCTTCGTCGAGTCGGGCCTGGTGACGTTCATTGGCGCCACGACGGAAAACCCCAGCTTCGAAGTCAATTCGGCGCTGCTGTCGCGCGCGCAAGTGTATGTATTGAAATCGCTCAACGAAGACGAGATGAAGCTGCTGCTGGCCAAGGCGCAGTCCACGGCCCTGACGCATCTGACGTTTGACGAGGCGGCGGCCGATACCCTGATCGGCTACGCGGACGGCGATGCGCGGCGTTTCCTGAACTTGCTGGAACAGGCCGATACGGCCGCCAGCTCGACGGGGACGACGAAGATCGACGCGGCCTTCGTCGACAATGCGCTGACCCTCAATTCGCGCCGCTTCGACAAGGGTGGCGATAATTTCTATGACCAGATTTCCGCGTTGCATAAATCCGTGCGCGGCTCGAACCCGGATGCTGCCCTGTACTGGTTTTGCCGCATGATCGATGGCGGTGCCGACCCGCGCTACTTGTCGCGGCGCATCGTGCGCATGGCCTGGGAAGACATCGGCCTGGCTGACCCGCGCGCGCTGACCATGGCCAACGACGCGGCGGCAACCTATGAGCGCCTGGGTTCGCCCGAAGGCGAGCTGGCGCTGGGGCAAGCCGTGATCTACCTGGCCATCGCCGCGAAAAGCAATGCCGGCTACAACGCCTTCAACACGGCCATGGCGTTCGTCAAGAAAGATAAATCGAAGGAAGTGCCCGTGCACTTGCGCAATGCACCGACCAAACTGATGAAGGAACTCGGCTACGGCCACGCCTACCGCTACGCGCACGACGAACCCGATGCGTACGCGGCCGGTGAAACCTACTTCCCGGACGGCATGGCGGAGCCGGGCTGGTACCAGCCCGTGCCGCGTGGCCTGGAAAGCAAGATCGCCGACAAGCTGGCCTGGCTGCGCGAGCTTGACCGCAAGGCCGGCAAGGGCTGAGGCTACAGGCCCAGCAAGCTAAAACCGTCGTCCTGCGGCGCGTAACCGACCAGCCGGCGCGTCGCTTCGATGGATAGCCGCTTGTAGCGGTTGTCCGACACCCCATGCACGACGTGGTAGCCGGCCGGCACGTCCGCCGCCACGCAGCAGGCCAGCAGCTGCACCACGTCGCGCTCGCTGATGAAGGCGGCGATGTCGCGCGCGCTGTGCTGTTGACCTGGCGCAAAGTGGGCCACGTTGGCGATGCGCACGGCGATCGCCGTCATGCCATGTTGGTGCGCGAATGCTGAGGCCACGCCTTCGCCAAAGGCCTTGCTGGCGCCATACATGTTCGCCGGACGCACCGGCATGCTTTCGTGCACTTGCACGTCCAGCGGATAGCCTTCGATGGCTTGCGCGCTGCTGGCAAACACCACTCTGTTCACTCCCTGCGCCTGTGCCGCGCGGAAGATGTTGTGCGTGCCGATGATGTTCGGCTGCAGCAGTTGCGCATCGAAATCGGCGCTGGCGTGCGGCACGCCGGCCAGGTGCAGCACCACGTCGATGTCCATGCAGGCGGCCAGGCAGGCGGCGTAGTCGCTCACGTCGAGTTGCATGGACGGGCAGGGCGCTTCAGCCAGCTTGCCTGTGTGCAGGTCGGCCAGGCGCAGGGAGAATTCCCCGTGCCGGCGCTTCCAGAAAGCGGTGCCGATGATGCCGGCGGCGCCCGTGACGAGGACGCGCAAAGGTGGTGACTGAATCATGTATTCCTTGTGATTAATGTTTGGGGGCGGTGCCGATGCAGCCAGCGCAGCAGGGCGGGGCGCGGTGCGGCCGTCCCATGCACGCGGATGCGTCCGCTACCCACGGCTTCGACCAGCACCAGGCCGTCATTCGGTATCGTGTAGCGTTCGCCGCTGCGCAGCACGCAATCGTCGAACTGGGCGTAGGCCGTGATCCACGCCGTGCCGGACAGGCATTCGATGACCCTGGCGTGCGCTTTTTCCAGGCGCAAAGGCCGTTCGGTGCGTAATTCGTGGTCGGTATGCATGGCATCGCTCCTGTTGTGCTGACAGGAATAGCTTAGGCGCTTGGCTTGAACCATGACAGATGCAGGAAAACGAAATTGTGATGTATACAGTGTCCCTTGTCGTACACTGTGCTTGTCAAAAAATCGGGCAACTGTATCTGTGCGTGCCGCGCGCGGCGGCCGCATACTGAAGGGATGAACATGAGCGCGCATTTGAATCTGTACGAGCACCTGGCCAACGAGCTGGGCGCCTTGATCGACGCGCGCGTGTTTGCACCCGGCGACCGCCTGCCGTCGATCCGCCACCTGGCGCAGCAAAAGCGCATTTCCGTCAGCACGGTGATGCAAGCCTTGCGCCTGATGGAAGACCGGGGACAGGTCGATGCGCGGCCCCAGTCCGGCTATTTCGTGCGCCACCGGGCGCCGCGCCGCGCGTGCAGTGCCGACGCCCAGCATTTGAAGGAGCCGGCCTTTGTCGGCATCAACAATCTGTTGATGCGCGTGCTGAAGGACAACGAAACATCCGATATCGTGCAGCTGGGCACAGCCTGGCCGCCCGATGAAATATTGCCCATCAAGCGCATGCAGCGCACCATCAGCGCGGTGGCGCGGCGCGAACCCGCCTTGTTGAGCAAGGTCAGCTGCTACGACGTCAGTGAAGGCAATTTCCTGCGCCAGGTGACGCGCCGCGCGCTGGATTGGGGCAAGCTGGACCCGTACGAAATCGTCGTGACGAATTCCTGCACGGAAGCGATCAGCCTGTGCCTGCGCGCCGTGGCCAAGCCGGGCGACACCATCGCCATCGAATCGGCCACGTATTTCGTGCTGCTGCAGATGATAGAAAGCCTGGGCATGAAGGCGCTGGAAATCCCCACCGACCCGAAGACGGGGCCGTCGCTCGACGCGTTGGAGCTGGCCCTGCGCGCCGGCCTCGTGCAAGCGTGTCTGTTCGTGCCGAATGCGAACAATCCGCTCGGTTGCGTTATGCCGGAAGCCAACAAGAAGCGGCTGGCGGGCCTGCTGTCGGAATTCAATATTCCGCTGGTGGAAGACGATGTGTATGGCGACCTGTGCTTTGCACCGCAGCGTCCGTGGCCCGTGAAGGCTTACGACACGAGCGGCAACGTTTTATTGTGTTCCTCGTTTTCCAAGGCGATTACGCCCGCCTCGCGCGTGGGCTATGTGCTGGCCGGGCGCTTCGCGCAGGAAGTGGCGTTGCTGAAAACCGTGTCGAGCGGCGCCACCAGCCATTTCTTCCAGGCCGTGCTGGCCGACTTTTTGGAAGGCAGCAGCTACGACCAGCAGCTGCGCAAGATGCGGCGCACCCTGGTGCAGCGCATCGCCCGCATGTCCGACGCCGTGGCGGCGAGCTTTCCGGCGGACTGCATGCTGTCCGAGCCGCAGGGCGGTTTTGTGCTGTGGGTGCAGATGCCGTCGCAAGTCGATGCGCTGGCCCTGCACGGCCAGGCCATCGCGGAAGGCGTGGCGTATATGCCGGGCCAGCTGTTCTCGGCCTCGGGCAAGTTCGGCAACTATCTGCGCCTCAATTGCGGCAATGCGTGGACGCCGCGCATCGAGCAGGCGATTGGACGCCTGGGCCGCCTGGTGCATGAGGCCTTGTAATTATTGTCTGCGTCTCAGTCCCTGTTTTTCACCGTTCGCTCCCTGTTTTTCGCCGCTGGTCGCAAGCCGGTGGCGTTGTTTGTCGCCGTTGGCTAAAGTACCACCATACCAGCAGCAGTCAACTACACAAACCAACCAGGAGTTACATCATGCACGCACTGAAAAACATGGAAATCACCTTTGTCGCCGCCGCCATCATCGCTATCGGCGCCAGTTTCGCCAGCGCCGGCGCGAATACCGTGGAAGTGAGCGCCAGCAGCACCGTGATCGCCCAGGCTGCCGACAGCACGATGCCCGTCGTCACCGTCAGCGCCCGCCGCCTGACCGCTGCTGAAAAAGCCGCCTTTATTTAAGCATCAGCCATAAAGCGGGCGCGAGTGCCCGGCCATGCCGCCATGACGATGGTGGACCGTGCGCAAAACTCATCGAAGTGAACAGGGTCTTGGTACAATGAGTGCTTTCGATACATCGGCACCGCCATCCACCCATGATAGATATCCAACTTCTCCGTAAAGACATCGCCAACGTCGCAGAACGCCTGGCGACGCGCAAATTCCAGCTCGACGTGGCAGGTTTCAATGCCCTCGAAGCCGAACGCAAGGCGATCCAGACGCGCACCGAGGAACTGCAGGGCAAGCGCAACGCGCTGTCCAAGCAAATCGGCATGTTGAAAGGCAAGGGGGAAGACACCTCGGCCGTGATGGCGCAAGTGGCCGGCCTGGGCGATGAACTGAAAGCCGATGAAGCGGCGCTGAGCGTAGTGCAAGCCAAGCTGAGCGACTTCATCATGGCTGTGCCAAACTTGCCGCACGAATCGTCGCCTGTAGGCACGGACGAGTCGGGCAACGTGGAAGTGCGCAAGGTCGGCACGCCGCGCACGTTTGATTTCGAGGTCAAGGATCACGTCGACGTGGGCGCTCCGCTGGGCCTCGATTTCGAAGTGGCCACCAAGCTGACCGGTTCGCGCTTTTCCGTCATGAAGGGCGGCATCGCCCGTCTGCACCGCGCGCTGGCGCAGTTCATGCTCAACACGCACGTGGACGAGCACGGTTACACGGAATGCTATACGCCGTACATGGTCAACGCCGATTCGCTGCGCGGCACGGGCCAGCTGCCGAAATTCGAAGCCGATCTGTTCTCGGTGAAAAAAGGCGGCGTGGAAGGCGAGGGCGAGACCTTCTACCTGATCCCGACGTCGGAAGTGTCGCTGACCAACATCGCGCGCGATGAAATCCTGGCGCTCGATCAATTGCCCCTGAAAATGACGGCCCACACGCCATGCTTCCGCTCGGAAGCGGGCAGCTACGGCCGCGACACGCGCGGCATGATCCGCCAGCACCAGTTCGACAAGGTGGAAATGGTGCAAGTGGTGCACCCGGACACGTCGTACCAGGTGCTGGAAGAAATGGTCGGCCACGCGGAAACGATTTTGCAACGCCTTGGTTTGCCATACCGCGTGATGTCGCTGTGCACGGGCGACATGGGCTTTACGGCCAGCAAGACCTTCGACCTGGAAGTGTGGCTGCCGGCGCAAAACACTTACCGCGAAATTTCGTCCCTGTCGAATACGGAAGCCTTCCAGGCCCGCCGCATGCAGGCGCGTTTCCGCAACGCCGCCGGCAAGCCGGAACTGGCGCACACCCTGAACGGCTCCGGCCTGGCAGTGGGCCGCACCCTGGTTGCCGTGCTGGAAAACTACCAGCAAGCAGACGGCAGCGTCGAGATTCCGGCCGTGCTGCGACCGTATATGGGTGGCCTGACGCATCTGAAGGCTTAAAAATAGTCCTTTTCTTTTTGTTGCGGGCTGCTATAATCTTGCCTTCTCGCAGCAATGCGGGAAAAGACCGCAGTAAATGGAGAGGTGGCAGAGTGGTCGAATGTACTTGACTCGAAATCAAGCGTACGTTAAATCGTACCGTGGGTTCGAATCCCACCCTCTCCGCCAGAACAAATAGAAAAAGCTCCCGCAAGGGAGCTTTTTTTATTTGTGGCGGCGGAAAGGAGCAAGGCGCCTGCGCGCCTTGCGTGTGGGATTCGAAGACGAGCGCGTACTCGCGCGAGGCTCCCCGAATCGCCCAATTGGTTTTTCGGTTTGGCGGCCAGCATTGAGTTGCAAATCGCCAATAAACCCCTACCCAACCCAACAACACCCATGCTAAAATAGCGCCTCGTTCAAACCGGCACGCCAGTTTGAATGAATAGACCGCAGTAAACGGAGAGGTGGCAGAGTGGTCGAATGTACTTGACTCGAAATCAAGCGTACGTTAAATCGTACCGTGGGTTCGAATCCCACCCTCTCCGCCAGAATATATAAAGGAAGCTCCCGCAAGGGAGCTTTTTTTATTCCCGCAAGGTCAAAAAACCACCAGCGCATCAAGCCCAGGTAGAAAAAAAACCGCCCAAAGCGCGCAGCGCAAGGCGTTTTTTCCTCCATTCAGGCCTTGAAAGCCAGCGCCGCCATTAACGCAAGCTAGTGCACCAGCCGTGCCACCGCAAACGCCACGACCGACATGGCAATCATCGTCCCCACGCACCATAAAATCATGACCGATCTGGCCGCAGCCACGTCGCTTTTGGTCGCGTAATCGGCATGCTCCATTTTCATATCCGCCGTATTCCGCTCCTGTGTGTCGCCCCGTCCGCTCATGACCGCATCTCCTCGTTGCGCACTCCATGCTCCGCGCTTTTTTCAGTGCTGTCAAACCGTGTCCCGAGGGTATCGTGCACGGTCCGGCTATTGCGCTGTTGCATATCTGCCTTCGACACCGCCGCCCACCTTGACCCCGCTCAGCCTATGGTAATCTACCCCCTCCCATCCTGCCCCCATACCAAAGCAAAGCAATGAGCCGATTCTGGAGCAACATCGTCAGCGAGCTGACCCCCTACGTCCCCGGCGAGCAGCCGAAACTGCCCGACCTGGTCAAACTCAACACCAACGAAAATCCCTACGGCCCATCGCCGCAGGTGCTGGCCGCGCTGCACGACGCCAGCAACGACAGCCTGCGCCTGTATCCCGATCCCACGGCCAGCGAACTGAAGCAAACCCTGGCCGACTACCACGGCTTGAATAGCGCGCAAGTGTTCGTCGGCAATGGTTCCGACGAAGTGCTGGCGCTGGCCTTCATGGCCTTGCTCAAGCACGATGCGCCGCTGCTGTTCCCCGACATCAGCTACAGCTTCTATCCCGTGTATTGCAAGCTGTACGGCATCGATTACCGCACGGTAGCGCTCGACGACACCATGCGCATCCGCCCGGAAGACTACCGGGGGCCGTGCGGCGCCATCATCTTTCCGAATCCCAACGCGCCGACCGGAGTGGACTTGCCGCTGGCCGGCGTGGAAACCCTGCTGCGCGCCCATCCCGACGCCGTGGTCGTAGTCGATGAAGCGTATGTGGATTTCGGCGGCGAGAGCGCCGTGGCCCTGGTCGAGCGTTATCCAAACTTGCTGGTGGTACAGACGTTCTCGAAATCGCGTTCGCTGGCGGGCTTGCGCGTCGGTTGCGCCTTCGGGCATGCGGACCTGATCGAAGCGCTGGAAAGGGTGAAGAACAGTTTCAACTCGTATCCGCTGGACCGGCTGGCGCTGGCTGGCGCCGTCGCGTCGCTGCACGACGAAGCGTATTTTCAGCACACGCGCCAGGCTGTCATCACCAGCCGCGAACAGCTGATGGCGGATTTGACTGTGCTGGGCTTCGAGGTGCTGCCTTCGGTGGCCAACTTCGTCTTTGCCCGCCACCCGCAGCATGACGCGGCGCAACTGGCGGCCGGCTTGCGCACGCGCTCCGTGATCGTGCGCCATTTCAATATACCGCGCATCAGCCAGTATTTGCGCATCAGCATAGGCAACCCGGCCGAGTGTGCGGCCTTGATGGCCGCATTGCGCGAAGTGCTTTGATCTTGCGTAAGGTAATGCAACAATAATCGGATTCACACATCGACAGGACGGACAATATGGCAAAAGTGGCATTCATCGGCTTGGGCGTCATGGGTTTCCCCATGGCAGGTCATCTGGCGGCGGGCGGGCATGACGTCACCGTGTACAACCGCAATCCGGCCCGCGCGGCCGCCTGGCTGGAGCAACACAAGGGCAGCAGCGCCGCCACGCCTGCCGCCGCGGCAGCGGGTGCCGAGTTCGTGTTTACCTGCATCGGCAACGACAATGATCTGTATCAAGTCATCCTGGAAGAGGGCGGCTTGCTGTCCGCCATGGCGCCGGGCAGCATCCTGATCGACCATACGACGGCGTCCGCCGAAGCGGCGCGCACGATCCACGCGGCGGCGCAAGAGCAGGGCGTGTTCTTCCTCGACGCACCCGTGTCCGGCGGCCAGGCGGGCGCGGAAAACGGCAAGCTGACGGTGATGGTGGGCGGCGACGCCGAAGCGTATGCGCGCGCCGAACCCGTCATCGCCCTGTTCGCGCGCGCCGTCACCTACATGGGCGCCTCCGGTTCGGGGCAACTGACGAAGATGGTCAACCAGATCTGCATCGCGGGCCTGGTGCAAGCCTTGAGCGAAGGCATCGCCTTTGCGGAAAACGCGGGCCTCGATGCGGCGCTGGTGGTGGATGTCATTTCCAAGGGCGCGGCGCAGTCGTGGCAGCTGGAAAACCGGGGCAAGACCATGATCGAGCGCAAGTTTGACTTCGGTTTCGCCGTCGACCTGATGCGCAAGGACCTGGGCATCTGCCTCGCCGAAGCCAAGCGCAACGGCAGCGACTTGCCCGTGACAACCTTGACGGACCAGTTCTATGGCGAAGTGCAGCAGGCGGGCGGCAGCCGCTACGACACGTCCAGCCTGATCACCCGCCTGAACAAAAAGTAACTCTTTAACTCGCAAACAAACAGCGGCGCGTCCCTGCCCAGGGCCGCGCCGCTCGTCGTTTGCGGGGGGTGCAAAATAAAAACCGTCAGTTTCCGGAACATCCGGTTTCGATTTTCATGGAAAAGCATGGACTTCGCTAGATCATCGTGTATTATTAAAAAACGAGATGAAATGTCCCAATTTTTAAAACATTATGAGCGGACCAGCATGAAAACTAACTCCTCAGCGATAACGCGCGTTGTCGACAAGAACATTCCCTACCTGTCTTCCGCCGTTGCCATCTGGCGCCCCCGCGCCGTGCTGCGCAGCTGGCCCGGCGTGGCCATCGCGCTGGTGATCGCCCTGTCGGCGACCTTTATTTCCAGCAATTACGGCGGCCCCCAACTGCTGTACGCGCTGTTCTTCGGCCTGGCTTTCCACTTCCTCGCTTCCGACCCCACCTGCAAGCCCGGCATCGAGTTTTGCAGCAAGGTGCTGCTGCGCACGGGCGTGGCCCTGCTGGGCGCGCGCATCACTTTCAACCAGATCGCTTCGGTGGGCGTGACGCCGTTATTGATCGTCGTGGGCGGCCTGGTGGCCACCTTGGGCTTCGGCTACCTGCTGGCCAAATGGCTGAAACGCCCCATCACGGAAGGCATTCTGTCGGGCGGCTCCGTGGCCATCTGCGGCGCCTCGGCCGCGCTGGCCATCTCGGCCGTGCTGCCGCAAACCAAGGAAAACGAAAAGTTCACCTTGCTGACGGTGGTGGGCGTGACCTCGCTGTCCACCCTGGCCATGATCGTCTACCCGCTGCTGGTCAAGCTGCTGGGCTTTGACCCGACCGAGGCGGGCGTGTTCATCGGCGGCACCATCCACGACGTGGCGCAAGTGGTGGGCGCCGGCTATCTGGTGAGCAACCATACGGGCGACGTGGCCACCTTCGTGAAACTGACGCGCGTCGCTTGTCTCGTGCCCGTCGTGCTGGGCCTGTCGATCATGTTCAAGCGCAAGGATGGCAAGAGTGAAGTCGATGCGCCGCCGTTAGTACCGTTCTTCCTGATCGGCTTTGTCTGGCTGGTGATTACCAACAGCCTGGGCCTGATCCCGCAGGAAGTGAATGGCTGGATCAATAATGCCTCGCGCGCCTGCCTCGTCATTGCCATTGCCGCCCTGGGCGTGAAGACGTCGTTCCAGTCGCTGGCCTCGCTGGGCTGGCGTCCCGTCATCATGCTGGTGATGGAAACGGTGTGGATCGCCGCCTTCGTCGCCATCGCCGTGCTGCTGACGCGCTGAGCGCTGGGCATTCGCCATGAAGATCCTTGTCCTCGGCGCCGGCGTGGTCGGCACGGCATCGGCCTGGTATTTGCGCCAGGCGGGCCACGACGTGCGCGTGCTCGAGCGCCAGGCGGGCGCCGCGCAGGAAACCAGTTTCGGCAACGGTGGGCAGATTTCCGTTTCGCATGCGGAGCCGTGGGCCAATCCCGCCACCCTGCGCAAAGTCCTGACTTGGCTGGGCAAGGACGACGCGCCGCTGCTGTTCCGTCCCCGCCTGGACCCGCTGCAATGGCAGTGGGCCTTGCATTACCTGCGCGAATGTTTGCCGTCGCGGGTAGCGCGCAATATGCGCCAGATCGTCGCCCTGGCCGAGTACAGCCGCCAGAGTCTGCAAGCCTTGCGCCGCGAGACGGGCATCGCCTATGACCATCTGGAACGGGGCATTTTGCATTTCTATACGGACCAGCAGGAGTTCGACAAATCGCAAGCGGGCGCCGCGCTGTTGCGCGAACTGGGCTGCCCGCGCAATACCGTCAGCGCCGATGAAGTGATACGGCTGGAACCGGCCCTGCGCCACGCGCGCAGCCGCATCGTGGGCGGCGATTTTACGGCCAGCGACGAATCGGGCGATGTGCATTTGTTTACCACGGCGCTGGCCGCGCGCGCCGCCAAGGCTGGCGTGGATTTTCAGTACGGCACGACCGTGACGCGGCTGCTGGCGGAGGGCGAGCGCATCACGGGCGTGGAATGCATCGACGCGCAGGGCCGCCACCGCCTCGAGCACGCGGACGCCGTGGTGGTGGCCATGGGCAGCTTTTCCGCACCGCTGTTGCAGCCGCTGGGCATCCGCTTGATGCTGTATCCAGGCAAGGGTTATTCGGCCACCTATCCGATCATCGACCCCGTCAGCGCGCCGTCCGTATCGCTGACGGACGACGGCCATAAACTGGTGTTTTCGCGCCTGGGCGAGCGCCTGCGCGTGGCGGGCACGTGCGAGCTGAACGGCTACACGCGCGAATTGAACCCCGTGCGCTGCGCCGCCATCACGCGCCGGGTACAAGCGCTGTTTCCCCATGCCTGCGATTACGGCGCCCCCGTCTACTGGGCCGGCCTGCGCCCCCTCACACCGTCGAATGTGCCCTACATCGGCGCCACGCGCTACCGCCAGCTGTTCCTCAACACGGGCCACGGCACCCTGGGCTGGACCATGGGCTGCGGCGCGGGCAGGGCGATCGCCGACCTGGTGTCGGGACGGCGGCCCGACGTCGATTTTGCGTTTTGCGGGGAAACCCAAGGAAAAAGGCTGGGGTCGGTCCCACCGGGAGCGGAATGTGGCCCATTGGGCCACGTTCCCCCTCAGGGTCCGACCCCGGATTTTGCTTCTGGTTTAAATGAATTGCACAGGAGATCACGATGAGAGACGCCACCACCCCCAGCCAATCACCCGGCGGCCTGACCCTGGCCGGCACCACCTATCAGTCGCGCCTGTTGGTGGGCACCGGGAAATACAAGGATTTCGAGGAAACGCGCCTGGCCATCGAGGAGAGCGGCGCCGAGATCGTCACCGTCACTATCCGCAGGGTCAACATTGGCCAGGAGAAGGGCGAGCCGAATCTGCTCGACTTCATTCCACCGTCGAAATACACGATCTTGCCCAACACGGGCGGCTGCTACAACGCGCGCGACGCCGTCTACACCTTGCAACTGGCGCGCGAACTGCTGGGCGGGCACCCGCTGTGCAAGCTGGAAGTGCTCGGCGATGAAAAGACCCTGTTTCCGAACATGCCGGAAACGCTGAAAGCGGCAGGGGAGCTGGTGCGCGACGGCTTCCAGGTGATGGTGTATTGCAGTGACGACCCCATCCAGGCGCGCATGCTGGAAGACCTTGGTTGCATCGCCGTCATGCCGCTGGCGTCCCTGATCGGCTCGGGCATGGGCATTCTGAATCCGTGGAATCTATCCTTGATCATCGAGCAAGCCCGCGTGCCCGTGCTGGTCGACGCCGGCGTGGGCACGGCGTCTGACGCGGCCATCGCCATGGAACTCGGCTGTGACGGCATCCTGATGAATACCGCCATCGCGGCGGCGCGCGAGCCGATCCGCATGGCGCGCGCCATGAAATTGGCAGTGCAGGGCGGACGCGAGGCTTACCTGGCCGGACGCATGCCTCGGAGAGCGGGCGCCATGAGCGCTGCGCCCTCGTCGCCGATGGCCGGGCTGATCGCCTGAGCCAGATTTGTAGCAAGGTAGTTGATTATCGTTTCAAGCGTTTATAAAAACCACAATACCTGGAGATGACATGAAACACACACTCGTAGCGGCGGCCGTCCTGGCCGCACTCTTTGCCGGCGGCGCCAGCGCCCAATCGTCCGTCACCGTGTACGGCTTGCTCGACGCGGGCCTGACGTCCGAACACGGCGGCGCGGAAGGTTCCGTCACCAAGCTGGCCACCGGCGTGCAGTCGGGCAGCCGCATCGGCTTCAAGGGCACGGAAGACTTGGGCAACAATCTGAAGGCTAATTTCTTGCTGGAAAATGGCCTCGACCTCGATACTGGTGCGTACCGCCAGGGCGCCTTGTTCGGGCGCAAGGCCTATGTGGGCTTGTCCGGCAGCTTCGGCGCCGTGAATATCGGCTTGCAGCACAACCCGCTGTTCACCGCACTGGACAATATCGATCCCTTCGAGACGGGTCTGACGGGCGCCTCGCTTAACCTGATGAGTGTGGCCAGCCTGCGCACGAAAAACTCCATCATGTACGAAACGCCGAAGGTGAACGGCTTGTCGGCCGCCATCATGGTTGGCCTCGGCGAAAAGCCGGACAGCGCCAGCCTGGGCCGCACCATCGACTTTTCCATCGACTACGCCAACGGTCCGGTGGTGCTGACCCTGGCGCACGACAACCGCAAGGATAGTGAGCTGAACACAGCCAAGGTGACTTTGCTGGGCGGTACCTACGACTTCGGCCCCGCCAAACTGCACGCCGCGTATGAAACGGACAAGGACGATGCGGGCACGGATTTCCGCAACGTCATGCTGGGCGTGTCCGCGCCGGTCAGCGCGGCGGGCAGCGTGATGGCGTCGTACATCAAGAAGGATGACCGCACCAGCGCGCGCCGCGGCGGACGCCAGCTGGCCATCGGCTACACGTATGCCTTGTCCAAGCGCACCAATCTGTACACGTCGTACGGGCGCATCAGCAACGATGGCGCGGGCACCAACTTCGTTGGCGACGCTTCCAGTGGCGGCAGCGTGCCCTTGCCTGGGCATAATTCCAGCGCCTTCACGGCGGGCATGCGCCTGAAGTTCTAAGGCGTAGCGCGGCAGGTATCGATGGCGGGCTATCTGTTGCGGATAGCCCGCCATTGTTGTTTCAGGAGTGGGGCAAAGTCACGGATTCCGGATTCAGGAATGAAACAGTCCAATTTTTCATGAATTTTCATTGACAGCGCATTTCGCAACAGTTAAATTGAATACGTATTTCAAATATCGGAACAAAATATACCGATTTTTCATAAAACTGTAAGGAGACTGAGCCATGACTGA
>NZ_LT607492.1:11232-22088 GCF_900095235.1 Janthinobacterium sp. UMAB-60 | reverse complement strand
TTCGGCATCATGGGCTCGGCCTTCATGGATCCGATGGACATTTTTGCCCCGGCCGGCATCCGCCTGATTCCCGTCGTGCACGAGCAGGGCGCCGGCCACATGGCCGACGGCTATGCCCGCGTCTCGGGCCGCCATGGCGTGGTCATTGGCCAGAACGGCCCCGGCATCAGCAATTGCGTCACGGCCATCGCCGCCGCCTACTGGGCGCACACCCCCGTCGTCATCATCACGCCGGAAACGGGCACCATGAGCATGGGCCTGGGCGGCTTCCAGGAAGCCAATCAATTGCCGATGTTCGAGGAATTTACGAAATATCAAGGCCACGTCACCAATCCGGCCCGCATGGCCGAGTTCACGGGCCGTTGTTTTGACCGCGCCATGTCGGAAATGGGGCCGACGCAATTGAACATCCCGCGCGACTATTTTTATGGCGAAATCAAGGCGGAAATCCCGAAGCCGAACCGCCTCGACCGCGGCGCCGGCGGCGAACACAGCCTCAATGAGGCGGCCGAACTGCTGGCCAAGGCCAAGTTCCCCGTCATCATCTCGGGCGGCGGCGTCGTCATGGGCGAAGCGATCGACGAGTGCAAGGCGCTGGCCGAACGCCTCGGCGCGCCAGTGGTGAACAGCTATCTGCACAACGACTCGTTTCCCGCCAGCCACCCGCTGTGGTGCGGTCCGCTCGGTTATCAAGGCTCGAAAGCGGCGATGAAACTGATCGCCCAGGCCGACGTCGTCGTGGCCCTCGGTTCGCGTTTGGGACCGTTCGGCACCTTGCCGCAGCACGGCATGGATTACTGGCCGAAAAACGCCAGGATCATCCAGATCGACGCCGACAACAAGATGCTCGGTTTGGTGAAAAAGATTTCGGTGGGCATCTGCGGTGACGCCAAGGCGGCCGCCAAGGCGATTCTTGCCCGCCTGGATGGCAAGACGCTCGACTGCGACGCCACACGCGACGCGCGCAAGGCCACCATCGAGGCGGAAAAAGCCGCGTGGGAAGATGAACTGGACAACTGGACGCACGAAAAAGATGCGTACAGCCTGGATATGATCGAAGAGCAAAAGAAAGAGCCGGGCAATTATCTGCACCCGCGCCAGGTCTTGCGTGAGCTGGAAAAAGCCATGCCGGAAGACGTGATGGTGTCGACCGACATCGGCAACATCAACTCGGTGGCGAACAGCTATCTGCGCTTTGAAAAGCCGCGCAGCTTCTTTGCGGCGATGAGCTTTGGCAATTGCGGCTATGCGTTCCCGACCATCATCGGCGCGAAAGTGGCGGCACCGCACCGTCCGGCCGTGTCGTATGCGGGCGACGGCGCCTGGGGCATGAGCCTGATGGAAACGATGACCTGCGTGCGCCACAACATTCCCGTGACGGCGGTGGTGTTCCACAACCGCCAGTGGGGCGCGGAAAAGAAAAACCAGGTCGATTTCTACAACCGCCGCTTCGTCGCCGGTGAACTCGACAACCAGAGCTTCGCCGAGATTGCGCGGGCCATGGGCGCCGAAGGCATCACGGTCGACAAGCTGGAAGACGTGGGGCCGGCCCTGAAGAAAGCGATAGCCATGCAGATGAATGAAGGCAAGACCACCATCATCGAAATCATGTGCACGCGCGAACTGGGCGACCCGTTCCGCCGCGATGCGCTGAGTAAACCAATCCGTCATCTGGATAAATATAAAGATTACGTTTGATGTAGCGGGTGTTGTTGGATTACGCCCTGGCGGGCTAATCCAACCTACCCAACCTACGCGTGGCGCTGGCGTAATCCGACACCACCCTGACCGATCCTTGTATGACCCCGGCTTGCCGGGTTTTATGTGCCGGAACTATCTGCATGCTTCCATGGTTCCGGCACTTTTTTTACCGAATTGGAGTACCCATGAAAGCCCTGCACCGCATCATCGCCCAAGCCCGCGCCGTGCCGAAAAACATCGTGTTGTGCGAGGGCGACGATGCGCGCGTGCTGCAGGCGGCGGCGCGCGCAGCCGCCGAAGGCTTGGCGCATATCACCCTCGTCGGCCAGCCGGCCGCCATCCTGGCCCTGGCGCGCGAACACGCGCTGGACCTCGATGCCGTGCGCCTGGTCGACCCGGCAACGTCCGACGAGTCGGAACACTATGCCCAACAATTGTTTGTGCTGCGCCAGGCCAAGGGCATGACGGTGGAGCAGGCGCGTATCGCCGTGCAAGACCCGCTGTGCTACGCCAACCTGATGGTGCGCCTGGGCGACGCGGACGGCTGCGTGGCGGGGGCCGTGCACACGACGGCCGACGTGGTGCGCAGCGCCATCCAGATCATCGGCGTCGATCCGGCCTTCAAGCTCGTGTCGAGCTTTTTCCTGATGATGCTGTGCGAACCGTTCCACAGCCTGAAGGGCGGTTTTATCTTTTCCGACTGCGCCCTCGTCGTTGACCCTAAGGCCGAGGAACTGGCCGACATCGCCATGGCCGCCGCCGACAGCGCGCAAGCCTTGCTGATGGAAGAGCCGAGGGTCGCCATGCTGTCGTTTTCCACCAGCGGCAGCGCCCATCACGCGGCCGTCGACAAGGTGCATGCGGCCACGGACCGGGTCAAGGCCCAGCGTCCGCTGCTGGCCATCGATGGCGACGTGCAGCTCGACGCGGCCATCGTGGCCGAGATTTCCCAGAGAAAAGTCAAGGATTCCGTGGTGAATGGTCGCGCGAATGTGCTGGTATTTCCGAACCTCGATGCGGGCAACATCGGCTACAAGCTGGCCGAGCGCATGGGCGGCGCCGTCGCCATCGGCCCGCTGCTGCAAGGCTTGAACAAGCCGGCCAACGATTTGTCGCGCGGCTGCAGCGCCGACGATGTCTACAACGTGATTGCGGTCACGGCCGTGCAGGCCCAGGGTGGACGCTGAGTTGTTCAGCTTGCCCGTGCTGGCGCTGCTGGGCGTGGTGGCGGCGGGCACGTATTTCCAGACCGTCACGGGCTTTGGCCTGGGCATGATCGTCATGGGCGTGGCCAGCGGCCTCGGCCTGGCGCCCGTGCCCGTGCTGGCGGCCCTCGTCAGCTTGTTGTCGCTGGCCAATTGCCTGGTGGCCTTGCCGGGCGCCTTGCACCACCTGGACTGGCGCGCCATCCGCGCGGCCAGCATCGGCTTGTTGCCGGCCATGGCGGCCGGCGTATTGCTATTGGGATATTTGGATCAGGCGTATGCGCCCGTCCTGAAACTGTTATTGGGCGCGGCCATCGTGTATGGCGGCGTCAGCATTCTGCTGCAGGCGCCGCCGGGACCGGGCGCGGCGGACAAGCGCAGTTTCTTCATCAGCGGCGTGTGCGGCGGCCTGTTCTCGGGCCTGTTTTCGCTGGCTGGCCCGCCCCTCGTGTACCAGTTCTACCGCCAGGAAATGAGTTTAACCACCATCCGCTACAGCCTGATCTTTTTGTTTGCCATCAGCGCGGGCGGACGTTCGCTGATGGCGGGCAGCCAGGGCCAGCTGGACGCGAAAGTCTTGCTGTTGTGCCTGTTGGCCCTGCCCGTCGGCGTGCTGGCCACCATGGCCGGCAAGCGCTACCCGCCGCCGATCGCCCAGCGCGGCATGCGCCGCATCGCGTTTGCCGTGCTGACCGCCATCGGCCTCTCCTTGATGGCGGCAGCCGTGCCGCAGTTGCTGGGCTAAGCGTGCGGCGCTTGCAAAATATGCAAACAGCCTTTATATTCCCTGCTCTTTCTCGAACCTCTTCCTTATTGGAGCCAAAAGTGCCTCGCTTCTTCGCCATCACCTGCTAACGCTGACGAAATGCTCTTTGCAGCATCGTTCGGCGCGTTGACGCCCCCGATTGCTGCGGCACTGCTCTTTCCGCACACGTATCCGTGACGCTAGTCTCGATCGTCCACGCCGAACACGTCGTCAGCACCCCTGACCCTGTATGGACACGCCCCGGTGAACGCGGCGTGGGACGCTATGTTTTTACAATCTTTGCCCTTATTCAAATACCCGCGCACGCCGCACCTGGAAGGCTCGCGCCTGCAGGACGGCGACGACGGCTCGGACCAGATGCCCCTGAAAAAGCTGGCCGGCCAGTACGTCGTCATCGAGGAAAAAATCGATGGCGCCAACTCCGCCGTGTCGTTCAGCGATGCGGGCGAGGTGCTGCTGCAGTCGCGCGGCCACTACCTGGCGGGCGGCGGCAGCGAACACCAGTTCAACCTGCTCAAACCGTGGGCCCATGCGCACGAACACGCCTTGCTGGGCTTGCTGGAAGACCAGCTTGTGCTGTTTGGCGAATGGTCTTACAGCAAGCATTCCGTGTTTTACGACCGGCTGCCCCATTACTTCAACGAATTCGACGTGTATTGCCGGCGCAGTCAGATGTTTTTGTCGACGGCGCGCCGCCACGCCATGCTGGCCGGCTCGCCCGTGCTGTCGGTCCCCGTGCTGTATGCGGGCCTGATGCCCACGACGCCCAAGCAGCTGTGGCAACTGCTGCGCCATTCGCTGGCCAAGTCCCGCCTGTGGCGCGACGCCTTTGAAAACGTGGTGGCGCGCGAACGCCTGCCGCTGGACCTGTGCTGGAAGCAGACGGACAAGTCCGACCACGCGGAAGGGCTGTACCTGAAAGTGGAAGACGACGAGCAAGTGCTGGCCCGCTATAAGCTGGTGCGCCATGACTTTACGCAAACCATCCTCGACAGCGGCTCGCACCATAGCACGCGGCCATTGATCCCCAACCAGCTGGCCGACGGCGTGGACCTGTACGCGCCGCAGCCGCTGGTCACGTGGGAGAGCCTGGGTTTACATACCTGCCAGTCGCTCGATGAATTGGCTGCCTACTCAAGGAGTACAACATGATGCACTGGAAAACCCTGCAACAGCTGGTGCCGCCAGCGGGCCAGTTGCCCGACTTCAGCGCCTGCCTGGCCGCTTTCCCGCAGCTGGAACTGGCGAAAACGACGCCGCAAAATCCCGTGTATCACGCGGAAGGCGATGTGTGGACGCATACCATGATGGTGGTGGAATCCCTGCTGGGCATGCCTGAGTATCAGCAAGCCACGCGGGCGGAGCAGGAAATCGTCTTCCTGGCCGCCTTGCTGCACGACGTGGCCAAGTGCAGCACCACGGTGATCGACCCGGTCACGGGCGCCATCGGCCAGCCGGGCCATTCGCGCAAGGGCGCGCTCGATGCGCGCATCGCCCTGTGGGATGGCGACGTGCCGTTTGCCGTGCGCGAGGAAATCTGCCGCCTGATTAACGTGCATCAAGTGCCGTTCTTTGCGCTGGAACAATCGCGGCGCGGCATCACGCCCGAGTTCACCGTGCGCGAACTGTCGTGGCAGGTCGATATCCGCTTGCTGGCCATGCTGGCCGAGGCCGATATTCGCGGCCGCATCTGCCCGGACCCGCAGCGCATCCTCGATGCCATCGAGCTGTTCCGCGAACTGGCGCGCGAGGAGGCTTGCTACGGCCAGCGGCGCGCCTTTGTCGACGACCACACGCGCGTCAAATACTTTCGCGGCGCCGAGGCGCATCCCGATTATTCGCTGTTCCAGGAGCCGGGTTCGCACGTGATCGTCATGTCGGGTTTGCCCGCATCGGGCAAGAATACGTGGGTGGACAAGCACTATCCGCGCCTGCCCGTCGTGTCCTTCGACGATGCGCGCACGGCCCTGGGCTTGAAGCACGGCAAGAACGAAGGCCAGGTGGGCGACTACGCGGAAGAGCGCGCGCGCGAACTGTTGCGCAAGGGAGAACCGTTCGTGTGGAACGCCACGCATCTGTCCCGGCTGATGCGCGAAAAGACGCTCAACCTGCTGTACAAGTACAACGCGCAGGTGGAGCTCGTGTACCTGGAGCAGCCGCGCAAGGAATTACTGCGGCGCAACGGCCAGCGCGACACTTCGCTGAGCAACAAGAAGTTGCAAGCGATGCTGTGGAACTGGGAAATCCCGTTGCCGATGGAAGCGCATGCCGTGCGTTACTGTGTGGACTAGCCCTGCAGCGCTCAAGCGCCGTCGAAAGGGCTTGACCGGGCGGGCGCCACGCGCCATGCTGGGCGCATGACACTTGTTTTCCCTTCTTTCCTGTAAGCCAGCCGCAGTGCCGCCCCGCTGGGGGCGGGCCGCCGCATGGCCTTCTTTGATCTCATCACATCATCTGCGAGCTTTGCCGCGCCGGCATGGGGCGCGCCTGCGCTCGCCACAAGGAAAAGAATATGAAAACAATGCATCTCGCCGTCGCCGGCGCTTCCGGCCAACTGGGCACCCTCGTCGTCAATGAACTCATCGAGCTGCGCGCCCGCCATCCGGGCATCACGCTCACGGCCATCACCCGCACACCCGACCGCCACCAGGCTTGGCTGGAGCAGGACATCGGCGTGCGCTTCGGCGATTACGACCAACCGCAGGGTTTGGCCGCAGCCTTTCACGGCGTCGAGCGCCTGCTGTTGATCAGTACGAATACCATCGACGGAACGGGACGGCGGCTGGCGCAGCACCGCCATGCCATCGAAGCGGCGCGCCAGGCCGGCGTCGGGCATATCGTCTACACCTCGTTCCTGCAGCCGGAAGAGGGCAAGAGGTCGCTGCTGAACGATGACCACCGGGCCACGGAAGCGTTGCTGAAAGGGAGTGGCATCGGCCACACGATCTTGCGCAATGCGTTTTACCAGGACTTGCTGCTGGTGGTGCTCGGCACTGCGGCCGTGGATGGCCAGTTGCGCACGGCAATGGGACAAGGCCATGTGTCGTACGTGGCGCGCGAGGATTGCGCCCATGCGGCCGCGGCGGCCCTGGCGGATGGCTACCTTGACAGCCGCATCCTGGACATTACCGGTCCCGCCGCCATTGATGCGCAAGCGCTGGCGGCCATCGCTGCCCAGGTATTTGGCAGGTCCATTCAGGTCGTGGCTCTCGATGCGGAAGAGTGCGTGCGCCATTTCATTGCCGGCGGCATGCCGGCGCCGATGGCGCAGATGCTGGCAGGCATCGAGCGCTGGCTGGCCACCGATGCAATGCACATCGTCAGTGACGACTATGGCGCGTTGACGGGTAGGCAAGCGTCGCCCGTGCAAGCCTTCCTGCAGGCGCTTGCGCCGGCATAACGATCACTTTTTCCGTCCACCGAGCAACTGCGCGATCTCGCTGAACAGTTCATTGTTCAGCGAGGCGGGCAGGGTGGTGGCCAGGCTGCGGCTGTAGTAGGCGCCCAGGTCCAGGCCCAGGCCCAGTCCGCAGATTTCCACGGCGCCCTGCGCTTCGCGGCGCGCCACCACCTGTTTCAGATGCTGGGCCAGGTAAAACTCGTCGTTGGCCAGATTCGTGGCCGTATCCATCGGGCAACCATCTGACACGACGAGCAGGATGCGCCGCCGTTCCGGGCGCGCCAGCATGCGCGTGCAGGCCCAATCCACCGCTTCGCCATCGACGCCTTCGCGGTACAGGTCCGCTTTCAGCAGGGCGGCGATGTCGGGCCGCGCGCGGCGCCAGCGCGTGTCGCCATCCTTGAACACCATGTGCACGAGTTCGTTCAAGCGGCCCGGATTCGCCGGCGAGCGGGCGCGCATCCAGTCGCGCCTGACTCTTCCCCCGTTCCACGCGCCCGTCGTAAAGCCCAGCAATTCCGTGGCGATGCCTGCCTGGTCCAGCGCGCGCAGCAGAATGTCGAGCAGCACGGCCACCGATTCCGCGTGGGTCTTCATGGAGCCGGAGCAATCGACAAGAAAGGTCACCAGGCAATCGGCTTGCGGCAAAAACTGTTCCTTGCGAAACAGCCTGCGCTCGGACGGCGAGCTGATCAGCTGCGCCAGGCGGCGGCCGTCGATGTATCCCTCTTCCTCGCCGAACGACCAGCCGTCGCGTTGGGGCACGGCCAGCAATTGCGTGAAGCGCCGTGCCAGGCGCGCCGTGTTGATGCCGAGGCTGGCGATGCGACCATCCATGCGTTCGCGGTAGTCGAGCAGCAGGGCGCGGCGCACCAGTTCGCCCGCCTTGTCTTCGCGGTCATAGGCCGTGCAGTAAACCTTGTAGCCGCCGTCGCCATCGCTGAAGGCGCGGCTGTCGCCCAGCGGGGCGGCATCAGGAAGGTGGTCGTTGTCGCTGTCGAAATCGAGCAGCAGCTTGAACGCCGCCTGCGCCTTGGCGTCGCCCCCGTCGTCCTGGCTGCCGTCGCGCGCCGTTTGCGCCTGTTTCAGCATGGCGTCGACGGCATGGGCGATGGCCAGCGCGTGGCGCGCAAAGGCCGCCTGGTCGGCGCGGTGGCGGCGCAAGCCCGCCAGGTCGCCGCTCAGCTGTGACGACACGGACCAGCGCGTGGCCTCGATAAAATCTTCCGTCTTTTCCAGCACGGGCCTGGCCGTCAGGCGCGACCAGCACATCTGGAACACTGTATACAAGAGCAAGCCCGACGCGCCTTCGGCCAGGCCGGAATCGTAGAACGCGTGCGACCATGCCGTAAAACGGTGGCGCAGGTTGGCGATGACGCCGGCATGTTGATCGGGCGCCAGCGTTTCCACCCTTAACTGTTCCAGCAATTCAAACACCAGACGCGCCACGGGCTCGGGCGGGCACAGCGTTTTGTGCAGGGCCGCATCCGTATGCAGCAGGCGCAGGGCCACGCTGTCGGCCGCGCCGCGCAGCGAGGGCAAATCCTGCAGCGCCGCATCGGGCTGCAGATGGGCCGCGTGGATGGGCAGGGGGCGGTGACCGTCGTGCAGGCGCCGGCCCCGGTAGCGTATCGAGGGAGAGCCACTGAGGGCGCGGATGGCGCCCGCGCACAGCTCATCCGTTTCCTGCTGCTCGCGCGTGTAGGCGGCAGGCGCGGTCGCGTCCGTACTCATGCCTGGCTCGCCAGCAATTCCTCATTGAAACAGCGCTGGTAATACTCTGCCACCATGGGCCGTTCGGCCTCGTCGCATTTGTTGAGGAAGGACAGGCGAAACGCCAGCGCCGGGTCGCGGAAGATCTGGCAATTCTCGGCCCAGGTAATCACCGTGCGCGGCGACATCAGGCACGCCAGGTCGCCCGCCGCATAGCCTTGGCGCGTGAGGCTGGCCACGGCCACCATGGAGGCCGCCAGCTGGCGGCCCGCCGCGTCGTTCATGGCAGGGACACGCGCCAGCACGATTGCCGTTTCTTCGTCCTGCGGCAAATAGTTCAAGGTGGCAACGATGTTCCAGCGGTCGATCTGCGCGTGATTGAGCACCTGCGTGCCGTGGTACATGCCGTTCAGGTTGCCCAGGCCCACCGTGTTCGAGGTGGCGAACAAACGGAAGTGGGGATGCGGCGTGATGACGCGGTTTTGGTCGAGCAAAGTAAACTTGCCGTCGCGTTCCAGAATGCGCTGGATGACGAACATCACGTCGGGGCGGCCCGCGTCGTACTCGTCGAAGATCAGGGCCACGGGACGCTGCAATGACCAGGGCACGATGCCTTCCTGGAATTCGGTCACTTGCTGCTGCTCGCGCAGCACGATGGCGTCCTTGCCGACCAGGTCCAGGCGGCTGATGTGGCCGTCCAGGTTGACGCGCACGCAAGGCCAGTTCAGGCGCGCCGCCACTTGCTCGATGTGCGTGGACTTGCCCGTGCCGTGCAAGCCTTGCACCATCACGCGGCGGTTATGCGTGAAACCGGCCAAAATCGCCAGGGTCACGTCCTTGTTGAAGCGGTAGGCGGGATCGATGTCGGGCACGTGCGGGTCGCGCTCCGTGAAGACGGGCACGAGCAGGTCGCTGTCGATATGGAACAGGCCGCGCACGGACTGCATGGTTTGCGCCGCTGCGGCGGGGGGATGTTGGCGTGAATCTGGCACCTTGTTCTCCTGGTCTAGCCGCAGCATGGGTGCCGCAGCGGTTATGAATTACCTGCCTGCAGTGCGTCGTCGTCCCCGCCCGTCGTCGGCATGGTTTCCGATTCGATGGCGGCCAGGGCTTGCGCGGCGCGTTGCAATGCTGGCAAGAAATGTAAAGCCTTGTCGTGCGTCAAACGGATGATGGGCGCCTGGATCGCCACGGCCAGGTTCGAGCGGCCGTTCGGGTTCGGCACCAGCACGGCCACGCACAGCAGGCCGGGCAGGAATTCCTCGTCGTCCAGCGCATAGCCGTTGCGGCGCACCAGTTCCAGTTCGCGTTCCAGCTTGACGGGGTCCGTTTCCGTCTTGTCCGTAAAGCGCGTCAATTCCATGTGGCCCAGCAGGCGGCGCCGTTGCACGGGCGTCATCTGCGCCAGGAACAGCTTGCCGCTCGACGAGCAGTGGGCCGGCACCCGTGAACCGGGATGCAGGTAGAAGCGCAGCGGCGCCGCCGTTTCCACCCGGTCCAGGTACACCACTTCGCTGCCGCTGAAGGCCGTCAGGTTGCAGCTTTCGCCCACTTCCTCGACCAGCTGGCGCAAGACCATGCGGCGGGCGCCATGGAACGTGTTGTTAATTAGCAAGTTCGACGCCAGGCGGCGCAGGCGCACGCCCGTGCTGTAGTGGCGGCCATCGCTTTCGCGCTGCAGCACGCCCACGCTTTCCAGCTGTTGCAGCATGCGGTGCAGGGTGGGTTTCGGCAGCCCCGTTTCTTCCACCAGCGCTTGCAGCGACAGCAACTGGTCTTTTTCGGCAATCACTTCCAGCAAGGCAAACAAACGCATCGTGGGCGTGTCGCCTTCCAGTTTTTCCGGCTCAAGTTTTGGGGATGAAATCATGTCCATGGTGGCCTCGGTGTGGTGTCTGTCGTGTTATTTCATTTTCGAACTCAAATTGTACCGTTTCCTCGAAATTCTGTTTGACTTTTGATTGCCGAGCGCTTAAATTGAATTGTATATCAAATTTCGGAACAAAATATACCGTTTTTTGATAATTTCAGTGCAGTTCATTACCACAGACCAGGAGACACCCATGAATGA
>NZ_LT607492.1:0-11202 GCF_900095235.1 Janthinobacterium sp. UMAB-60 | reverse complement strand
TTCGGCATCATGGGCTCGGCCTTCATGGATCCGATGGACATTTTTGCCCCCGCCGGCATCCGGCTGATTCCCGTCGTGCACGAACAGGGCGCCGGCCACATGGCCGACGGCTATGCCCGCGTTTCGGGCCGCCACGGTGTCGTCATCGGCCAGAACGGCCCCGGCATCAGCAATTGCGTCACGGCCATCGCCGCCGCCTACTGGGCGCATACTCCGGTGGTCATCATCACGCCGGAAACGGGCACGATGAGCATGGGCCTGGGCGGCTTCCAGGAAGCGAACCAGCTGCCCATGTTCGAGGAATTTACGAAATATCAAGGTCACGTCACCAATCCGGCCCGCATGGCCGAGTTCACGGGCCGTTGTTTTGACCGCGCCATGTCGGAAATGGGCCCGACCCAACTGAACATCCCGCGCGACTATTTCTATGGCGAAATCAAGGCCGAGATTCCCAAGCCGAACCGCCTGGACCGTGGCGCCGGCGGCGAACACAGCCTCAATGAGGCGGCCGAACTGCTGGCCAAGGCCAAGTTCCCCGTCATCATCTCGGGCGGCGGCGTGGTCATGGGCGACGCGATCGACGAGTGCAAGGCGCTGGCCGAGCGCCTCGGCGCGCCCGTGGTGAACAGCTATCTGCACAACGACTCGTTTCCCGCCAGCCATCCGCTGTGGTGCGGTCCGCTCGGTTACCAGGGTTCGAAAGCGGCGATGAAACTGATCGCCCAGGCCGACGTCGTCGTGGCCCTCGGTTCGCGTTTGGGACCGTTCGGCACCTTGCCGCAGCACGGCATGGATTACTGGCCGAAAAACGCCAAGATCATCCAGATCGACGCCGACAACAAGATGCTCGGGCTGGTCAAGAAAATTTCAGTGGGCATCTGCGGCGACGCCAAGGCGGCCGCCAAAGCCATCCTGTCTCGCCTGGACGGCAAGACGCTCGACTGCGATGCGACGCGCGAGGAGCGCTTTGCCACCGTGCAAGCAGAAAAAGCCGCGTGGGAAAACGAACTGGACAACTGGACGCACGAAAAAGATGCGTACAGCCTGGACATGATCGAAGAGCAGAAGAAAGAGCCGGGCAATTATCTGCACCCGCGCCAGGTCTTGCGTGAGCTGGAAAAAGCCATGCCGGAAGACGTGATGGTGTCGACCGACATCGGCAACATCAACTCGGTGGCGAACAGCTACCTGCGCTTTGAAAAGCCGCGCAGCTTCTTTGCGGCGATGAGCTTTGGCAACTGCGGCTACGCGTTCCCGACCATCATCGGCGCCAAGGTGGCCGCACCGCACCGTCCGGCCGTGTCGTATGCGGGCGACGGCGCCTGGGGCATGAGCCTGATGGAAACGATGACCTGCGTGCGCCACAACATTCCCGTGACGGCGGTGGTGTTCCACAACCGCCAGTGGGGCGCGGAAAAGAAAAACCAGGTCGATTTCTACAACCGCCGCTTCGTCGCCGGTGAACTCGACAACCAGAGCTTCGCCGAGATTGCGCGGGCCATGGGCGCCGAAGGCATCACGGTCGACAAGCTGGAAGACGTGGGGCCGGCCCTGAAGAAAGCGATAGCCATGCAGATGAATGAAGGCAAGACCACCATCATCGAAATCATGTGCACGCGCGAACTGGGCGACCCGTTCCGCCGCGATGCGCTGAGCAAACCTGTGCGGCATTTGGACAAGTACAAAGACTACGTTTGATTTGCTGCTGGAGTGTTGGATTACGCCTTTCAGGCTAATCCAACCTACCCAACCTACCCAACCTACGCGTGGTGCTGGCGTAGGTCGGATTAGCCGGGCCTCGGCCCGGCGTAATCCGACAAAGCCTTGTGACCAAATTCTCACAGATTGTCACCAAAACATCACAGTTTCATTAAAGAATACAAGGCGTCCCGTTTTTTGAATTATTTGATTTGACAAGGCCATGCTTAAGGCTTAAATTCAATAAAAGACAAAAAACGGAACGTAGCGTATCAAAAACGATTTACGGAGACCACCATGAACCACCCTGTACCGCACACCGACGCCGTCACCACCGCTGTTACTACGGATTTCCTGCAAGCGTTCGGCGATGCCTGGAACCGCCACGATATCGAGGCCCTGATGGCCGCCATGGCTGACGATTGCGAATTCCACGCCGTGGCCGGCCCTGACTTGCTGGGCAAGAGCTTCATCGGCCGCGACGCCGTGCGCGCCGGCTTCGAGTTGGCCTGGCAAACCTTTCCCGACGCCGCCTGGCTCAACCCCGAACACTTCGTCAGCGGCGAGCGCGGCGTGACGGAGTCGACCTTTGCCGGCACCAAGGCGGACGGTACGCGCATCGAGGCGCGCATGGTCGACATCTTCACTTTCCGCGATGGCAAGATCGCCGTGAAGAACGCCTTCCGCAAGGATCGCCCACCTGTCGTCAAAGCTTAAGCCAGTACGTTCACCAGGAATGATCATGAACAAACCTGTCGACACCCCATCTGACGTACTGGGCAACAGCACCGCCGCCCGCACGCCCTACGATCCCGCCTTCGATCCGCTGGTGGCCCAGCGTCCCGGCCACGGCAATGCCTACGCGCCCACCTACTGGATCGGTACGGCCGGCGAGCCGCCCGCCGACGACGGCCCCATCACGCATGACATCGACGTCGACGTGGCCATCATCGGCTCGGGTTTTACCGGTCTCTCCTGCGCCATCTTCCTGGCCCAGGAACACGGCATCAAGGCCACCGTGCTGGAAGCGAACCGCGTCAGCTGGGGCTGCAGCACGCGCAACGGCGGCCAGGCGCAATGCACGACGGGGCGCCTGAAACGCTCGCAGTGGATAGACCGCTATGGCATGGATACGGCCCTGAAATTGCACGCGGAAGTGTGCGATGCGATGGAAACATTCAAGAAGATCACGGCCGACATCGATTGCGAGCCGCAGCCGGGCGGTCACCTGTACATCGCGCACAAGGCGAAAGCCATGCCTGCGCTGGAAAAAGAAGCCAAGCTCATGCGCGAGGTCTTCAAGTATGACGCGCGCATCCTCGACGCCGACACCGTCAAGCGCGAATTTGTCGACGACAAGGAAGCGGCCGGCGCGCTGCACGAGCCGGAAGGCATCGGCATCCACGCGGGCAAGCTGGCGTTCGGCTACCTGCGCAAGGCGCGCGCGCTGGGCGCCAAGGTGCATCCGTCCAGCCCCGTGATGGGCTGGGAAACGCGCAATGGCGTGCATTATCTGCAAACGCCAGGCGGCGTGGTGCGTGCCCGTGCCGTGGCCGTGGCCACGGGCGGCTACACCTCGCCCCATTTGCATGCGCAAGTGAAAAACCGCTTGCTGCCTATCCTGTCGAACTCGCTCGTCACGCGCCCGTTGACCCCGGCGGAAATCGAGGCGTGCAACTTCCGTACCCACCAGGTGATCACGGATACGCGCATCTTGCGTCACTACTACCGCCTGATGCCGGACAACCGCGTGCAGATCGGCAGCCGCAGCGCCATCACGGGCGCCGACGCGCCGGACGACAAATACAAACAGTTTTTGATCAACGATTTGCACCGCAAGTTCCCCGCGCTGACCGGGATCGGCATCGATTATTCGTGGTGGGGCTGGGTCGACGTCAGCCACGACATGATGCCGCGCATCGTGCAACCGGACCCGAAGCAATCGATCTTCTATTCGCTCGGTTACGGCGGCAACGGCGTCATGTACTCGGCGCAGGCGGGGCGGCGCATGGCCGAGCGCATCGCGGGCAAGGCCAGCGACACGGGCTTGCCGATCTTCAATTCGAAACTGCCGTACCCGAACATGATGGAACTGGTCGAGTCGCAAGCGTTCGCCCCGTTCCGCCGCCTGGGCCAGCGCTTCCTGTACCGCTGGTATCACTTGAAGGATGAGGTGTTTTAAATAGTAATAGCAGTAGCCGTACTAAGCCGCCGCATGGTTGACAAAGAGCAAACAGCGGCGCCTCCCGAAAGGGATGAGATTGCCCGAACGTTCACACATAACAATAACTTGGAGTGAGACATGAACACAAATACGAGCAAAACCCCGAGCAAAACGGTATTTTCAACGCTGCGCCGCGCCGTCCTCGGCACCCTGGTGCTGGGCGTGGCGGTCGCATCAAGCGGCACGGCCTTCGCGCAAGGCAAGGAAGTGACGATTGCCTATCAGGAAATCAACGGTCCCTTCCTGGTGGCCATCGCCAGCGGCGAAGTGGAAAAAACCACCGGCTATAAAATCAACTGGCGCAAGTTCGATTCGGGCGCCAAGGTAGCCACCGGCATGGCGTCTGGCGACGTGCAGATCGGCGTCATCGGTTCCAGCCCGCTGACGGCGGCCGTCAGCCGCGGCGTCGATCTGCAACTGTTCTGGATCATCGACGACATCAATGAAGCCGAAGCGATGGTGGCCCGCAACGGCGCCGGCATCAGCAAGCCGACCGACTTGCGCGGCAAGAAGATCGCCGTGCCGTTCGTTTCCACCACGCACTTCCACACCATGTTCGCGCTGGAAACGTGGGGCATCAAGCCCACGGAAGTGAAATTGCTCAACATGCAGCCGAACCAGATCGCCGCCGCCTGGGAACGCGGTGACATCGATGCCGCCTTCGTGTGGGACCCGGCCTTGAGCAAGCTCAAGCAAAACGGCAAGGTGCTGGTGACCTCCGGCGAACTGAGCAAAAAGGGCAAGGCCACGTTTGACGGCATGGCCGTCGAGCGCGCCTGGGGCGAAGCGAACGCCGACTTCATGGCCAAGTTCGTCAAGGTGATGGCCGCTGCCGACGCCGACTACCGCGCCAATCCGAAGGCATGGACCATTGACTCTCCGCAAGTCAAAGCCAATGTCAAGCATTCGGGCGCGGCTGCCAAGGACGTGGCCGCTTCCGTGGCCCTGTACGCCTATCCATCGCTGCAGGAGCAGGCCTCGCCCGCCTGGCTCGGTGGTGGCGCGAAGGGCGGCGTGGCGCAAGCCTTGCTGGCCACGGCACAGTTTTTGAAGACGGAAGGCAAGATCGATACGCTGGCCCCTGACTACGCCAAATATGTGACACCCAAATATGCACAGGCCGCCGGCCTGCTGAAGTAAACGTTGTGCGATGGCGCGTCTGCGGGCGCGCTGACTGAACAGAATGCGTTGAACTGAAGTACTACCTATGCGGGGACATCATGGAAAATCTGTACGTCAAGGATGTCAGCGTGATTTATCCGGGCAAGACGGCCGGTGAACGCGTACATGCTTTAAATAATATCAATCTCACCATCAATAGCGGCGACTTCGTCGTCGCGCTCGGTGCTTCCGGTTGCGGCAAGACAACCTTGCTGAGTCTGATGGCGGGCTTTATCGCCCCGTCCAAGGGCGAAATCATGCTCGGGGAGAATAAAGTCGAAGGACCGGGCGCCGACCGTGGCGTCGTATTCCAGAAACACGCCTTGCTGCCGTGGCTGAATGTGATGGAAAACGTGGAATTTGGCCTCAAGCTGCAAGGCGTGGCGAAAGCCGTGCGGCGCGAACAGGCGGCGAAAAACCTGGCGCTGGTCGGCTTGAAGGACTTTCACGACAATATGATTTATCAATTGTCGGGCGGCATGCAGCAAAGGGTGGGCATCGCCCGCGCCCTGACCAGCAATCCCGCCATGTTGCTGATGGATGAACCGATGGCGGCGCTCGACGCGCTGACCCGCGAAACCATCCAGGAATTGCTGCTCGATATCTGGGCCAAGTCCAGCACCATGTTTTTCTTCATTACCCACAGCGTCGACGAGGCGCTGTTCCTGGCGAACCGGCTGATCGTCATGTCGCCCCGTCCGGGCCGCATCACGCACACGTATGAACTCGATTTCAACAAGCGCTTCCTCGAATGCCGCGATGCGCGCGCCGTGAAATCGAGCCCGGACTTCATCAAGATGCGCGAAACAGTGCTCAACATCATTTATGGCGATGAGCGCGCCGTCAACAAAGAGCTGGAGGTGTCCCATGCATAGCCCATCCGTCGTGGGATTTCCTCCCGCCACCGCCAAGCGCGCCGGCTTTTTTGGCCGCCTGTTCGCCCCCCGCTGCGCCATGCCAGGCGAAGCGTTCGGCGCGCCGGGGCAGGGCAATTCCAGCCGCATCGCCAGCGTCACGGTCATCGTCGTGCTGTTGCTGTGGTTTGGCGTGACGGCCAGCGGCATGGTGAAACCCTTGTTTTTACCTTCGCCGCAAGCCGTGTACGAGAAATTCATCATGGCGGCCACCACCGGTTTCGGCGGCGCCACCCTGTGGGAACACACGGTCGCCAGCCTGGTGCGCGTGTTCGGCGCCTTTGGCCTGGCTTGCGTGCTGGCCATTCCCATCGGCGTGATGATGGGCGTCAATCGCGTGGCACGCGGCATCTTCGATCCCTTGATCGAGTTCTACCGTCCGTTGCCGCCGCTCGCTTACTTGCCACTGGTCATCATCTGGTTCGGCATCGGCGAATTCTCGAAGGTCTACCTGATCTTCCTGGCCATCTTCGCGCCGATGGCCATCGCCGCCCGCGCCGGCGTCAGCTCCGTGTCGCTGGAGCAAATCCACGCGGCCTATTCGATGGGTGCCACCCGCTTCCAGGTCATCGTGCACGTGATTCTGCGTGCCGCGATTCCGGAAATCCTCACCGGCATGCGCATCGGCATCGGCGTGGGTTGGACCACCTTGGTGGCGGGCGAGATGGTGGCGGCCACGCGCGGCCTCGGCTACATGGTGCTGAGTGCCTCCGAGTTTCTCGCCAGCGACGTGGTGATCATGGGCATCATCGTGATCGGCTTCTTTGCTTTCCTGTTTGATTTGATGATGCGCTACCTCGAACGTACCCTCGTGCCATGGAAGGGCAAGGTGTAAGACGTTCCCGGGGAGTGGCGCCAATGCCACAAGTGTTGCCGCCGCTCCCTTTTTTTAACCAGCAATAACTCAGCCATACCCCGTACGTATCCTCCAGCGCGCCAGCCCCTTGGGCGCCGCGCCGGGCCGCTGCATTTCCAGATTGACTTATGGCATGCAGCCAACCAGACTGATTTGATGATGTATCGATGCTGCTTGACGGTGTTGCCCAAATAAAACAAAGCCGCGCGGCAGGAACAGGCCGCAGCAGGCCAGGGCGCACCGAGCTTCAGATATTACTAGGAGACAAAAATGATTAGCGACAACCACAATAATACCGGCTTGCAGCACTCGCTGAAGCAACGGCACATGAGCATGATCGCCATCGGCGGCGTGATCGGCGCCGGCCTCTTTGTCGGCAGCGGCGTCATCGCCAAGGCCGCCGGCCCGGCCGCCATCCTTTCCTTCCTGCTCACGGGCGGCCTGGTCGTCCTGATCATGCGCATGCTGGGCGAGCTGGCCTCGTCCCTGCCCGTGGTCGGTTCCTTTTACGAATATGCGCGCCTGGCCTTCGACGACAAGCCGAAAGTATCGAAATTCCTCGGCTTCATGAGCGGCTGGATGTACTGGTATTTCTGGGTCGTCGTCGTGGCGCTGGAAGCCATCGCCGGGGCCAAGCTGGTCAATTTCTGGCTGCCCGACGTGCCATCGTGGTCCATCAGTCTGGTCTTGCTCGTGTCGATGACGGTGCTCAACCTGTTCTCGGTGAAAGCGTTTGGCGAGTTCGAATTCTGGTTCGCCTCGATCAAGGTGGTCGCCATCGTCGTCTTCCTGTTTGTGGGCGCCCTGTTCATCACGGGCAGCTTGCCCAATAGCATTCCGAGCCTGGGCTTTTTGACCAGCAACGGCGGCTTCATGCCGCACGGCTGGGGTCCTGTATTGAGCGGCGCCGTCGCCGCCACGGCCTTTTATTCGGGCGCCGAGATCGTCACCATCGCCGCCGCCGAAACGTCGGACCCGGCCAAGGCCATCGCCCGCGCCACCAATTCCGTCATCACGCGCGTGCTGATGTTTTATGTGGGCTCCATGTTTGTCGTGGTCTGCATCGTGCCCTGGGATTCGCCGGCCATCGCCACGCCCTTCGTCAGCGCCCTGACCGTCATGAACATTCCGTACGCGGCCCACATCATGAACGCCATCATCCTGACGGCCGTGCTGTCGGCCCTCAATTCCAGCCTGTACGCCTCGTCGCGCATGATCTTTGCATTGACGCGCCGCGGCGACGCGCCCACGGGCCTGGTCAAGCTGAGCAAGAACGGCGTGCCCATTCGCGCCATCCTGTTCAGCACTCTGTTCGCCTATTTCGCCATTGCCGTATCGTATGTGTCGGCCGACCTGGTCTTCCCCTTCATCGTCAATTCCTACGGCATCCTGATCCTGTTTGTCTACCTGCTCATTGCGATATCTCAATTGCGCCTGCGCCGCCGCCTGGAACGTGAGTGCCCGGAACGCATCAAAGTGCGCATGTGGCTTTTCCCCTATCTGACGTATTTCACCATCATCGCCATGCTGGTGATCCTGGGCGCCATGAGCGTGTCGTCCGATACGGAGCAGCGCGTGTCGTTCTGGTTCGGCCTGCTGAGCGTGGCCATCATGAGCGTCATGTACTACATCAAGAAACTGGTCAACGATGACCGCAACGGCGGTGCCTCCGCCGACACCAAAGTGGAGCTCAAACATGTCTGATGCGACCTTGTTGCCTGCAAGCCGGCGCCGCTTCCTGCGCACCACGGCCACCCTGGGCGCCGCCGCCGTGGCCGGCCCAGCCTTGGCGGAGTCCGTCACTTTGCCGTTTGAAAATGGCGAGCGCGAACTGGTGGCCTTCCCGCAAAAGCGCCCGCTGATCCTGCTGACCAGCCGTCCGCCCCAGCTGGAAACGCCGTTCAGCGTCTTCAATGAAGGCGCGATTACCCCCAACGACGCGTTTTTCGTGCGCTATCACTGGAGCGGCTTGCCCACCAGCATAGATGGCGACAGCTATCGTTTGCGCATCGCCGGCCTCGTCAAAACGCCTTTGGAACTGTCGCTGGCGCAACTGAAACAGCTGGCAGAACCCGTCGACGTTGTGGCCGTGACGCAATGCTCGGGTAACAGCCGCGGCTTCTTCGCCCCGCGCGCGAATGGCGGGCAGCTGGGCAATGGCGCCATGGGCAATGCCCGCTGGACCGGTATCCCCCTGAAAGCCGTGCTGGAAAAGGCCGGCATCAGCGCCGGCGCCGTGCAAGTGGCCTTCAATGGCCTGGAAACGCCGCCCGTGGGCGACGGTCCCGACTTTCAGAAAGCCTTGTCCGTCGAGCACATCATGGCCGGCGACGTGCTGCTGGCCTGGGCCATGAATGGCGAAGACATTCCCTTCCTCAACGGCTATCCGCTGCGCCTGATCGTTCCCGGCTATTACGGCACTTACTGGGTCAAGCACCTGAGCGACATCACCGTGCTCGACAAGCCCTTCGACGGCTTCTGGATGAGCACGGGCTACCGCATCCCCGACAACGGTTCCGGTTTCATTGAGCCGGGTACACCGGTGGGCAAGACGACCCCCATCAGCCGCCTCAACGTGCGCTCCTTTATTACCAGCGTGCAAGATGGCGCGCAAGTGAAGGCCGGGCGCGACCTGGCCTTGCGCGGCATCGCCTTCGATGGCGGGCAGGGCATCAGCGAGGTGACAGTGTCGGTGGACGGCGGCCAGACGTGGCAGGAAGCAACACTGGGCAAGGACCTGGGGCGCTTCTCGTTCCGCGAGTGGAGCATGGTCATGAAGGCGCCGCGCAAGGGCAAGCACGTGCTGATGGTGCGCGCCGTCAACCGCATCGGCCAGAGCCAACCGATGAAAGCCCTGTGGAATCCCATGGGTTATATGCGCAACGTGGTGGAAACCACGCGCATCCAGGCAGTGTAAGGAGAACCCTATGAAGATCTTGTTTGCCGCGCTGGCACTGTCGGCGGCGGGCAGCGCATGCGCGCTGGAAATCCATTTGCCACCGGAAACGGCGACCTACAAACCTAGCGAATTGCCCGGCTACCAGCTGGTGCAGCGCAACTGCATGACCTGCCACGCGGCCCAGTATGCATCGAGCCAGCCGCCTGCCTCGCCGCGCGCCTACTGGGAAGCCACCGTCAAGAAGATGAAAAAGCCGTTCGGCGCCCAGTTTGACGACGCGGACATGCCCGCCATGGTCGACTACCTGGTGAAAACCTATGGCGCGGAGCGGGGCGCCGCCGCACCTGCCGCGGTCGTGGCCAGGCCAGCCGCAGCGGCTGTCCCGGCCGCCAGCGGCAAGGATGTCAAAACCTTGCTGGCGGCGAATGGCTGCATGGCATGCCACGCCCTCGACCAGAAGGTGGTCGGTCCGGGCTTTGCGGAAGTGGCCGCCAGATACAAGGGCAAGGACGGCGTCGCTGCCGTGGCGGCGAACATCCGCAGTGGCGGCGCCGGCAAATGGGGTCCCGTGCCCATGCCGCCATTCAGCCAGCTCAGCGAAGCCGATGCGGTGACCCTGGCGAAATACGTGCTGTCCAGGTAGCGCCTGGCCACACCAATGCAGTAGCGCACTTCCGCTCTTCTTCCTCTCCACGTGCATGCAACACCTCACCCCCTGGCTGAGGTGTTGCATGCCTGCCACGCCAGTGTTCCTCGCGGAAATTTAACCCGCCGCCCATCCCCGTTCCGCACCGCCAGAAATAATATTTATATCAATATTCACATATTAAAAATTTATTTTTACAAGTATGTGACATACCAATACGCCAAAAGAAAGTGTGTCATCGGAGTCGTATCCGTGTATGGAAAAAATAACATTGTTTTGTGTTGAAGTAATGCCAATGCCTTGCCTAATTTCCAGTTGTGGTGCGTGCGAGGAATAGCATATTGATAGTGGTGGTATTGCAATATTGTTGCGTTGAGACAACGAATTTTTCAGTTGAAACGCACATTTTCACGGGAGTTTTCGCATTTTAGGGCTATCGCCATTAAGGTCGCACCAATGTGGTGAACGAGGTCATCCGATAGGTATTCTCCTGCCTGACGAAGGGCTAAAATGGATTAATGTTGCTGAGCAGAACTTGATTTTTCAGTTGCCATTGAATTTAACATTAATATTAAAAAGATACTGCCATTTCAGCTCTTGTATTCCCCCGTTGGTGCAGCCAAAAGCGGTGTGCCTGGCGCGGGCGCGCCGCTAGAAAGGATAACCTTGAACACCAAATTACTCCCCCTGACCTTGTTACTGGCGATCCAGGCCGCCTGGGCCGTCGATCCCCCCAGCGCCGGTAGCCAGCTGCAGCAGATTCCCGTCGCGCCCCAGTTGCCGAAGGCGCCACCGGCCATCCGC
>NZ_LT607491.1:201245-236442 GCF_900095235.1 Janthinobacterium sp. UMAB-60 | reverse complement strand
ACAGGGTGGGGGGGAAAGGGGAGCGGGGCGGGCATGGGGGGCGTGACGGTCGTGAATGGAGAAGTCTTGAATCTAAATGGGAATTGTTCTCATTTTAGCGAGGAAGGATGTTTTGTGCAATGAGGCCTTGGCTAGTCCATCCATTCCGGCCAGCCGCGGCACGCTTTTGGTGCATTTTTTACCCGTGCGTCTGGCACGGCTCTTGCTGGCTAAAGGACAGGGGCGCGCGGCTTGCGCAGGGAATGGTCAGCGGTATTTCGCAAAGTTAAGCAAGGATGCGGGTATGACAGAGGGAAAGGGCGCAAGCGCCCAGGTGATGCGATCAGTACATCCGGAAAAACAGACGATACGCATCGGCTACCTGCCGCTGGCCGATTGCGCCTCGCTGGTGATGGCGTCGAAGCTGGGTCTCGATGAAAAATACGGTATCAAGATCGAACTGAGCCGCGAGATGTCGTGGGCCGGCGTGCGCGACAAATTGCATAACGGCGAACTCGACGCGGCCCACGTGTTGTATGGTCTCGTGTATGGCGTGCAGATGGGCATCGGCGGGCAACAGCGCGACATGGCCGTGCTGATGAACCTGAATCACAGCGGCCAGGCCGTGACCCTGTCGGCGGCGTTGGCGCGCGAGGGCGCCCACGATGGCGATTCGCTGGCGCGGCATATCCGGGCTGCATCGCGGCCGTTTGCGTTCGCGCATACTTTCCCGACCGGCAACCACGCGATGCTGCTGCAATACTGGCTGGCCGCGCATGGCATCGATCCGCTGCGCGACGCGCGCGTGATGACGGTGCCGCCGTCGCAGATGGTGGCGGCCTTGCGTGCGGGCCAGATGGATGGCTTTTGCGCGGGCGAACCGTGGGGCTACAAGGCCATCGTCGATGGCGTGGGCGTGACGGCCGCCAGCAGCGGCGCCATCTGGCCCGATCATCCGGGCAAGGTGCTGGGCACCAGCGCCGCGTTTGCGCGCCAGCATCCGAACAGCTGTCGCGCCCTGATCGCCGCTGTGCTCGAGGCGGGCCGCTGGATCGACGCCAGCGATAGCAACCGGCTGGCCATGGCGGCCACCCTGGCCGAGCCTGCTTACCTGAACACGCCGCAGGAAATGCTGGCGCCGCGCATCCTCGGCCATTATCAGGATGGCCTGGGCAAGACCTGGGACGAGGCGCACGGCTTGAAGTTCTACGGCGCTGGCACCGTCAATTTTCCGTATCTGTCCGACGGCATGTGGTTCATGACCCAGCACCGGCGCTGGGGCTTGCTGCGTGACGAACCCGATTACCTGGTGGTGGCAAGGCAAGTCAACCGCATCGACCTGTACCGGCAGGCGGCGGAAATGACGGCCACGCCCGTACCAAAGGCCCCCATGCGCAGCTCGACCCTGTGCGACGGCGTCGTGTGGGACGGCAGCGCGCCGGAAGCGTACGCGGCATCGTTTGCCATCGGCCATTTTTTCTGATTGGAGAGTGCATCATGGCGCAATGTGGAAGCGTGACCCTGGTGGGCGCCGGTCCCGGCGACCCGGACCTGTTGACCCTGAAAGCGGTGAAGGCCATCGCGCGGGCCGATGTAGTGCTGATCGACGACCTCGTCAACCCGGCCATCCTCGCGCATGCGGCGCCTGGCGTGCGCGTGGTCGAGGTGGGCAAGCGGGGCGGCTGCGCGTCCACGCCGCAAGCGTTCATCGAGCGCCTGATGCTGGCCGAAGCGCGCGCCGGCCTGCACGTGGTGCGCCTGAAAGGGGGCGATCCCTGCCTGTTCGGACGCGGCGGCGAAGAGCGCGCCTATTTGCGCAGCCACGGCGTGGCCGTCGAGGTCATACCCGGCATCAGCAGCGGCCTGGCCGCGCCGGCCAGCATCGGCGTGCCGCTGACGCACCGCGGCTGGAGCCAGGGTGCGATTTTCGTCACGGGCCACGGCAAGGATAGCGCGTCCGAGCCGAACTGGACGGCATTGGCGCAAAGCAAGCTCACCCTCGTCATCTACATGGGCGTGGCCAGGGTGGCGGCCATCCAGGCCGGCTTGCTGGCCGGCGGCATGGCGCCCGGCACGCCTGTGGCCGTGGTGCAATCGGCCAGCTTGCCGGCCCAGCGCCAGTTGCTGAGCACTTTGCAGGATGTGCCCGCCGACTTGCAGGCCAGCGGCCTGGGCAGTCCCAGCATCATCGTCGTGGGCGAGGTGGTGCGCTGCGCCGATGCCTGGGATGAGCATGGTGCCAGCGCCTTGCTGGCTTAAGCACCAGGTGTTTTCCAGTGCAACCATCATGCGCGCTTTTTTTCTTGCACAAGCGCGTCGGGCGTGAGCTTTGATAGTATCCTCGTGCTTGCTGGGTGGCCGGAGTGCCGCACATTCGAGGAAACCGGAATAAGCGATCGACAATGCACACTTTGAGCAAGGGCGGGGCGGGATCAGGCATCAGAATCTGGGCGGGCGGCCTGCTGCTGGCCTTGGCGGTGGGCGGCGCCCTGTATGCGGGCGCGGTGCGCACGGTCAATGACGACGCCGAACAGCGTTTCGACAACCTCACGCACGGTGCCCAGCATAGCCTGGCCACGCGCGTAAAAAGCTATTCCGATCTGCTGCGCGGGCTCGAAGCGCTGTTTCGCACCAGCGAGCAGCTGACGCGCCGCCAGTTCCACGATTACGTGGCCGGCCTCGATATCGCGCGCCAGTTCCCCGCCATCGAATCGGTCAACTACGCGGCGGCCGTCCCGTCGGCGCAGCGCGCCGCCTTCATCGAGGCCGTGCGCAAAGACACCAGCCTGGCGCCTCGCGGCTATCCCGCTTTCACCATCCGCCCGCCCGGCGAGCGGCCCGAATACACGGTGCTCACTTACCTGGAGCCCGATTCGCTGCTGTCTGAACGCATGGGCGTCGATATCGGCGCTAGCCCGCTGGTGGCACAGGCCCTGGCGCAGGCGCGCGACAGCGGCGAAGTCAGCGCCTCGGGGCAGGTGATCATGATCAAGGGACCGCCCGCGCATGTGGGCCTGGGCATGCGCTTGCCCGTGTACCGCAATGGCATGCCGCAAGGCAGCGTGGCCGAGCGCCGCGCCGCCTACCAGGGCTCCGTGGGCATCGGCTTTGGCGTGACACAGCTGGTGCACAGCGCGCTCGAACGCAGCGCCCTGGAACCGCTGCACCTGATCCTGTACAGCGCGGTCGAACCTCTGCCGGCTCAAGGCGTCCTGCGCATCGCGCCGCAGGACCGTCTGCTGTTCAACGATGACGGCGACCTGGCGGCAACGCCGCCGCAAGCGGGCGGCGATGCCGCGTATTTCGACCAGGTGCTGCCCATCGTGTATCAGGGGGGCGTATGGAAAGCCCATTTCCGCGTGCGCAAGGCGGAGCTGTACAGTCCCTTTGACCGCTATTTCCCGTGGCTGGCGCTGGCCGTCGGCGTGGCCGGCACCCTGCTCGTTTATGGCTACATCTTTACCCTGTACCGTTCGCGCCGCAACGCGGTGGCGCAGCGCACCCTGCTCGATACGGTGCTCGACAGCGTCGATGCCTACGTCTACATGAAGGATGCCGACCTGCGCTACCGCTACGTGAATGCGCGCACGGCGAAGATACTGGGCCGCTCGGCGGAGCAGTTGATCGGCCGCCAGGATGGCGAGTTGATGCTCGGCGATGCGGCCGCCGCCGCCCAGCTGACCGAACGCCAGGTGTTCGACAGCGGCGCCAAGTTCGTCGGCGAAGAGCGCTTCGTCGATGCGCAGGGCCAGGTGCATCACCTGTGGAGCGTGAAGGTGCCGCTGGGCTTGCCCGGTCCCGTCACGGGCCTGATCGGCCTGTCCACCGACGTGACGGAACTGCACCGCCTGAAGGAGCAGGCCGACGCGGCCAGCCAGGCCAAGAGCGACTTCCTGTCGAACATGAGCCATGAAATCCGCACGCCGATGAACAGCATCATCGGCATGGCGCACCTTGCGCTGAAATCGGTGGCCGATGCGCGCCAGCGCGATTATCTGCAAAAAATCTTCCATTCGGGCCAGCATTTGCTGGGCCTGATCAACGACATCCTCGATTTCTCCAAGATCGAGGCGGGCAAGCTGGAACTGGAAGTGCTGGACTTCCGCCTCGACACCCTGCTGGCGAACATCGCCAGCCAGCTCGGCGACGCGGCCGCCGTCAAGGGCCTGGCGCTGCAGTTCGATATCGCGGCCGAGCTGCCGCAGCGCTGGCGCGGCGACCCGCTGCGCCTGGAACAGGTCTTGCTGAACCTGACCAGCAACGCCATCAAGTTTTCCGACAATGGCAGCATCTTCGTGCGCGTGCGCCAGTCCGAGGAGCGCGGCAGCCACAGCATGCTGCGCTTCGAGGTGCAGGACCGGGGCATCGGCATGAAGCAGGAAGAGGTGGCGCAGCTGTTCCGCTCCTTCCATCAGGCCGACCCGTCGACCACGCGCAAGTATGGCGGCAGCGGCCTGGGGCTGGTGATCAGCAAGCAGCTGGTCGAACTCATGGGCGGCAAGGTGGGCGTGTACAGCCAGCCGGGCCTGGGCAGCACCTTCTGGTTCACGGCGCGCCTGGAGAAAAGCGCGCAAGCGGGCGATGAGCGCATCGCCGAAATCGAGCCCGAAGTCCTGGGCGTGATCCGTGGCGCATCCATCCTGCTGGTGGAAGATAACGTCTTCAGCCAGCAGGTGGGCTGCGAATTGCTGGAAGATGCCGGCGCCACCGTCTGCGTCGCCTGCAATGGCCGCGAAGCGCTGGAATTGTTGTCCCACCAGCGCTATGACTGCGTGCTGATGGACGTGCAGATGCCGGAGATGGATGGCTTCGAGGCGACGCGCCGCATCCGCGCCGACCCCAGGCTCAGCGGCCTGCTGGTGATCGCCATGACGGCCAATGCGGGCAGCGAAGACCGCGCCCGTTGCCTGGCGGCCGGCATGGATGAATTCGTGACCAAGCCGATCGCCCCGAATCTGCTGTTTCACCTGCTGGCGAAATGGTTCCGCGTACGTGGCGGCATCGGCAGCCATGGCCATGCGCGCGTGGGCGACAGGCTGGCGGCGCTGCCGAAAGCGCCGCCGTCGGCCGCCTCGCCGGACTTGCGCGACATGGCCATCCTCGATCTGGCCACCCTGGCGCTCACGTTCAGCAATGACGCCGTGAAGATGCGCAAATACACCCAGCTGTTTCTCGATACGGCGCGTGACGGCATCGCCGAAATGGAGCAGGCCATGGCGCTGGAAGACCTGGGGCGCCTGGCCGACCTGGGGCACCGTAGCAAATCGTCGGCGCTGGCCGTGGGTGCCCATGCCTTCGCCAGCCTGTGCATGTCGATCGAAGGCTTGCGCCTGGGCGGCGACCTGCAGCAGGCGCGCGCCTTGCTGGCGGCCCTGCGGCCGGCGCTGGCGCAGGTGGCAGAACAAATTTCTGTGGAATTTGCCGCCAGCGACGCCCCCTGACGCAGGCAGCGGCGATAATATGCCTTTGACGTCCCTGGTCACCCGGCCAGAGACGCGGCAACCCATCGGATCAGCATGCATACTCCCGTCACGCCCGGCCTTCTCATCCTGCATGGCAACCAGCTGGAACAGCTGCGCGCCGCCGTCTTCCAGTGGCTGCGCCAGCATCCGCTGGCACCGCTGGAAACGGATATCTTTCTGGTGCAGTCGAACGGCGTGGCCGAATGGCTGAAGATCGCCCTGGCCGAGGAGATGGGGGTGTGCGCCGCCACGCGCATCGCTCTGCCGGCGCGCCTGCTGTGGGAAAGCTACCGCGGCATGCTGGGGCGCGAACGGGTGCCGCGCGTGTCGCCGTTCGATAAATCGCCGCTGACCTGGCGTTTGATGCGTCTATTGCCGTCGCTGCTGGCCGATCCGGTGTTTGCGCCGCTGCGCTACTTCCTTGCCGATGGCGATTGTGAACGTCGGCTGCAGCTGGCCGAGCGCCTGGCCGATCTGTTCGACCAGTACCAGGTCTACCGCGCCGACTGGCTGGCCGACTGGGCTGCCGGGCGCGACATGCTCCGCACGGCGCGCGGTGAAGCTATCGTCCTGAAGGAAGACCAGCGCTGGCAGGCGCAGTTGTGGCGCGCCGTGGCGGCCGACGTGGAACCGTTTGAGCGCGACACGGGCCGCGCCGACATCCACGACGCCTTTTTGGCGGCGATCGCCGCCGGCGATGCGCCTGTCGGCAAGCTGCCGCGCAGGGTGGTGCTGTTTGGCGTGTCGGCCCTGCCATACCAGACCTTGCAGGCGCTGGCCGCGCTGGCGCGCCACACGCAGGTGGTGCTGGCCGTGCCCAATCCGTGCCAGTTTTACTGGGGCGACATCATCGACGGGCGCGACTTGCTGCGCGCGGAAAACAAGCGCCAGCGGCAGCGCAACGGCACCGACCTGGCGCAAATTCCGCTGGAAGAACTGCATGCGCACAGCCATCCGCTGCTGGCCAGCTGGGGCAGGCAAGGGCGCGACTTCATCAGCATGCTCGACGAATTCGACGAACACGCGCAAGCCGAGGGGCGCGACGACAGCCTGCGCATCGACCTGTTTGGCGAGGAAACGGGCGAAACCCTGCTGCAGCAGGTGCAGGTGGCCATCCGCGAACTGCGCCCGCTGGCCGAACACGAACAGACACCGCCCGATGCAGGCGACCGCTCGATCGAATTTCACGTGGCGCACAGCGTGCAGCGCGAAGTGGAAGTGCTGCACGACCAGCTGCTGGCCATGTTCGCGCACAGCGCCGTAACGGGCTTGCGTCCGCGCGACGTGGTGGTGATGGTGCCCGACATCGACACGTTTACGGCCGCCATCCACGCCGTCTTCGGCCAGTACCGGCGCAACGACGAGCGTTTCATCCCGTTCGAGATCGGCGACGTGAAGGACCGCAGCGTCAATCCGCTGCTCGTCGCGCTCGAGTGGCTGCTGCAGCTGCCGCAGCAGCGCTGCCGCCAGAGCGAAGTGCGCGACCTGCTCGACGTGCCGGCGCTGGCGGCACGTTTCGGCCTGCAGCCGGACGACCTGGCCACCCTGGGTGCCTGGATCGAAGGGGCGGGCGTGCGCTGGGGCCTGGACCAGGCGCACCGCGCCGGCCTGGGGCTGGGCGCGGCCGGGGAACAGAATGCGTGGATTTTCGGTGTGCGGCGCATGCTGCTCGGCTATGCCAGCGGCAGTGGCGCCAGCTTTGGCGGCATCGAGCCGTATGCGGAAGTGGGCGGCCTCGATGCGGCGCTGGCGGGCTCGCTGGCGCAGCTGGTCGAGGCGTTGCTGCACTGGCGCAGCGTGCTGGCCGGCGCGCACACGCCCGCCGAATGGGGCGTGCAGGCGCGCGCGCTGCTGGCCGCCTTCTTTGATGCCGACGACGAAGGCGACCGCCTGACCCTGGCGCAGCTGGAAGGCGCCTTGCAGGGCTGGCTGGAAACCTGCGAGCATGCGGGTTTTGTCGAGCAGGTGCCGCTGTCCGTGCTGCGCGTGGCGTGGCTGGGCGCGCTCGACGAGCCGACCCTGAACCATCAATTCGTCTCCGGCGGCGTGACTTTCTGCACGCTGATGCCGATGCGCGCCGTGCCGTTCCGCGTCGTGTGCCTGCTGGGCATGAACGATGGCGATTTTCCACGCCGCGCGCAAAAGGCCGATTTCGACTTGCTGGCGCTGCCCGGCATGGCGCGCCCGGGCGACCGCTCGCGCCGCGACGATGACCGCTACCTGATGCTCGAAGCCTTGCTGGCCGCGCGCGACAAGCTGTATGTGAGCTGGGTGGGGCGCAATGTGCGCGACAATTCCGAGCAGCCGCCGTCCGTGCTGGTGTCGCAGCTGCGCGACTACCTGGCCGCCGGCTGGTCGCTGGACCGGCACCTTGTATCGCTGACCACCGAGCATGCGCTGCAGCCGTTCAGCCGCCGCTATTTCGAGGCCGATGGCTTGCTGACCTACGCGCGCGAATGGCGCGTAGTCCATACTGATGCCGATGCGGCGGACGCGGACGCGCAGGCCGCCGTGCTGCCGCTGGGCCCCTACGAGCTCGATCCCGGCACGCGCCTGAAGCTGGGCGAGCTGGCCAGCTTCCTGCGCCAGCCCGTCAAGTACTTTTTCCGCCGCCGCCTGAGCGTGTATTTCGCCGATGCGGCCATGCTGGGCGAGGATGAAGAGCCGTTCGGCCTGAACGCGCTCGAACGCTATCTGCTGGAAGACACCATGCTGGACGACGGCGGCGCCGTCGAAGCGCTGGACGACGTGCGCGCCAGCCTGGAAGCGCGCGCGCAGAAACTGGCGCGCGAAGGCGTGCTGCCCATCGGCCTGATCGGCCGGCAGGTGCAGGCGCAGCTGGTCGAGGCGCTGGTGCCCGTGCGCAGCGCGTGGCTGTCGCTGCGCGCCTCGTTCCCGCTGGCGGCCGACAAGCGCGCCATCAATTTGCCGTTCGGCGAAGTGCAGATCGACGACTGGCTCGATAAATTGTGCAGCAACGGGCAGGAGACGGCCTGGCTGATGCAGATTTCCTCGAAGGTGACGGACAAGGGCGGTCAGGCGCGCGGCGACAAGCTGATGCTGATGTGGCTGCGCCAGCTGGCCGCCGCCGCCCTCGGCTTTCCCGTCACCGGCTATCTGGTGGCGCGCGACGCCATCGTCAGCATGGCGCCACTCGACCCGGCCACGTCGCGCGATGCGCTGGCCACCTTGCTGGCGCTGTGGCGCGAAGGCATGAACCATCCGTTGCCCACGGCGTGCAAGACGGGCCTGGCGCTGGTGCAGCAGGGCGACCCGCGCGCCGTCTACGATGGCGGTTTTGAACTGTCTGGCGAGCGCGATGAACTGTGCCTGGCGCGCCTGTGGCCCGAGTTTTCCGCGCTGGCGCTTGAGGAAGCATGGGAAGACTGCACGCGCGAATTGTATGGCCCGCTGGCCGACTGGCTGCAACAACACATTACGATCGACCCGATCAGCGCGCCCGATGACGGCGCGGGAGAAGAACAATGACGAGCCATCTGCTCAACCCCCTGGCGTTCCCGCTGCACGGCTCGCGCCTGATCGAAGCCTCGGCCGGCACGGGCAAGACCTGGACCATCGCCGCGCTGTACGTGCGCCTCGTGCTGGGACACGGCGACGACGACAGCCGCTTTACGCGTCCCCTGCTGCCGGCCGACATTTTGGTGATGACGTTTACCCGCGCGGCCACGCGCGAATTGTCGAACCGCGTGCGCGAGCGCCTGATCGAGGCCGCCGCATATTTCCGCCACGAATCTGGCATTGAATCCGGCGGCGGCGATCCTTTCCTCGACGCCTTGCTGGAATCCTATCCTGACGAGAGCGAGCGGCAAAAGGCCGCGCACCGCTTGATGCTGGCCGCCGAGACGATGGATGAAGCGGCGATTTTCACCATCGACGCCTGGTGCCAGCGCATGCTGCGCGAGCACGCGTTCGACAGCGGCAGCCTGTTCGACGAAGAACTGGTCAGCGACGAGCAAGCCCTGTTCGAGGATGCGGCCCACGATTACTGGCGCCAGCAAGTCTATCCCTTGCCGCCGCAGGCGCTCGACGTGCTGCTGGCCTGCTGGCCCGACGTGGGGGCGCTGAAGAAAGGCGCGCGCGAGCTGGCGCGCCGCGCGGACATCATGCGCATGGCGGACGAAGAACCTTTATCGACCCTGATCGCGCGCGAACAGCGGGCGCTGGCCGCGCAGCTGGCCACCCTGAAGGCGGGCTGGGTCGAGCGCACGGAGCAGATGGCGACCTGGATCAACGACCACCGCGCCGCCAATCCCAAGTGTTTTAACGGCGTCAAGATGAAGCCGGAGAACCTGGCGAAGTGGTTCGACGGCTTGCGGCGCTGGGCACAGGACCCGCTGTTGCTGCTGCCGGCCATCACGGCCAAGGCGTGGGAGCGTTTGACGCCGTTCGGCATCGAGGATGCGTTTGCCAAGAGTTTCACGGCCCAGGTGCCCGAGTGCTTCGAGCATACCGAGGCGCTGGGAATCGCCCTGGCGGGAATTACACCGCTGGGGCACAAGCTGCACCTGCATGCGGCGGCGGCCATCGCGCGGCGCATGGATCAGCTAAAACGCCAGTCGCGCCAGTTCGGCTTTGCCGACATGCTGCAGCGATTGCACGACGCGCTGGCCGGCGAAAACGGCGCGGCCCTGCGCCAGCGCATCATCGACCAGTATCCGCTGGCGATGGTCGACGAATTCCAGGATACGGCGCCGGCGCAGTACCAGATCTTCAATTCGCTGTACCGGATTGCCGACAACGATCCGGCGCTGGGCCTGTTCCTGATCGGCGACCCGAAACAGTCGATCTATGGCTTTCGCGGCGCCGATATCCAGAGCTACCTGGCGGCACGGCGCGCCACCACGGGCCGCCACTACCAGCTGGGCACCAACTACCGCTCGACGGCGCAGCTGGTGGCGGCCGTCAACCAGCTGTTCCTGCACGCCGAGCGCGACGAAGTGCCGGCCGGCGCCTTCCGCTACCGCAAAAACGGCGAGAATCCGCTGCCGTTCGAAGCCGTCGACGCCAAGGGCCGCGACGAGTATCTGGTGAACGCCGGCGGCCCGCTGCCGGCGCTGCTGGCCGCCTGCGCCAGCGATGCAGGGCTGCGCGGCGACAGCTACCGCGAGTACTTTGCGCAGCATTGCGCCGAGCACATCGTCGCCATGCTGGGCGATGCGCAAGCCGGTTTTGCCGGTCCCGACGGTTTCATGCGCCTGCAGCCGGCCGATGTCGCCGTGCTCGTGCGCGACCGCAAGGAAGCGGCGGCCATCCGCCGCGCGCTGGCGCGCCGCCGGGTCGCCAGCGTGTATTTGTCCGACAAGGATTCCGTCGTCGACAGCGAAGAGGCGCAAGACGTGCTGCGCTGGCTGGCGGCGCTGGCCAACCCGCTTGACGGCGGACTGGCGCGCGCCGCGCTTGCCACGCGCACCATCGGCCTGTCGCTGGGCGAGCTGGCGCGCCTGTCGAGCGACGAACTGGAATGGGAGCGCCGGGTCGAGCAACTGAAGGCCCTGCATTTGATCTGGCAGCGCCAGGGCGTGCTGGCCATGCTGCGCCGCTTCATCCACGAACTGCAATTGCCCGCCATGCTGCTGCAGCAGACGGGCGGCGAGCGGCGCTTGACGAATCTGCTGCACCTGGCCGAACTGCTGCAATCGGCCAGCCGCCAGCTCGATGGCGAGCAGGCGCTGATACGCTGGCTGGCCGAGCAGATCGCCGGCGAAGGCGAGGGCGGCGACGAGCGCGTGCTGCGCCTGGAAAGCGATGCGGAGCTGGTGAAAGTCATCACCGTGCACAAGTCCAAGGGCCTCGAATACGCGCTCGTGTATTTGCCGTTTGCCGTGACGGCGCGCAAGGTGGATAAACGCAACCGCAGCTTCTTCGACTATGCGGATGAAAAAGGCGAACGCCGCCTCGACCTGTCCTTGTCCGACGAGGCCATGGCGGCGGTCGAGGAAGCGCGCATCGAGGAAGACTTGCGCCTGCTGTACGTGGCGCTGACGCGCGCGCGCCATTTCCTGTGGCTGGGCGTGGCCGCCCAGGCGGCGCGCAAGGCGGGCGAGAATACCCTGCACGAATCGGCGCTCGGCTACCTGCTGACGGGCGGCGACAAGCTGCCGGCGGAGCAGCTGCTGCTGCGCTGGCAGCAGGTGGCGGGCGATTGCGACGCCATCTACGTGAGCTCCCTGGCGCAGCCCGACGCCTGCACGGTGCTCGACCGGGTCGAGCGTCGTCCCGAACTGCGTCCCGCGCCCGTGTTCGCGGGCGAGTTCGAGCGCGACTGGTCGGTGGGCAGCTTTACCTCGCTGACGCGCCAGATCGGCGCCGTGGCGGCCGCGCACGTGCCGCAGCGGGCGCTGGAAGAGACCTTGCTGGAAGATGGTACGGGCGTGCCGGCCGCGTCGCCGCTGCAGACGGGCGACGCGCCATGGCACCGCTTCCCGCGCGGTTCCGTGCCCGGAAACTTCCTGCACGAGCAGCTCGAGTGGATGGGCGGCGAAGGTTTTGACAGCGTCCACGAGGCCAATTTCGACACGCGCCTGGCGGCGCGCTGCGAGCGGGCGGGCTGGGGCCACCGCCAGGACGACGCCATCGCCTGGCTCAGGGAAATCGCCGTCACGCCGCTGCCGCTGCTCGATGCGTCGCTGTCGCAGCTCGATAGCACCCTGTCCGAGATGGAGTTCTGGTTCCCCAGCGAGCATTTGTCCACCGCAGCGCTCGACCAGTTGTGCACGCGCTTGCTGTTGGGCGGCGCGCCGCGTCCCGCGCTGCCGCGGCGCCAGCTGCACGGCATGCTCAAAGGCTTTGCCGACCTGGTCATCGAACGGGAGGGCCGCTACTGGGTGCTCGACTACAAGTCGAATGCGCTGGGCGCCAACGACGGCGCCTATCACACGGCCGCGCTGGCGGCCGGCATGGCGCAGCACCGCTACGATATCCAGGGCGCGATCTACATGCTGGCCCTGCACCGGCTGCTGAAAAGCCGGCTCGGCGACGCCTACGACCCGGCCGAGCACCTGGGCGGCGCCATCTTCCTGTTCCTGCGCGGCATAGCGAATGCGGACACGCACGGCTGCTACTGGCTGGCGCCGCAGCTGGAACTGCTGGACGGCCTCGATCAATTATTATCAGAAGAAGCGGAACATCATGCAGCATAGTGAGCAAATGAATGCCTTGTTCAGCCACATCGACGGCGTTGCCGGGGCGGGCCATCTGCGCCGCCTGAGCGCCGCCTTTGCCCGCTTCATCGCCAGCCTGGACGAGCAGGCGCCGCATGCGCCCGCCGTGGCCGTCGCGTGCGTCGTGCTGTCCGAGCTGGAGGGGCGGGGCCACAGCTGCCTGATGCTGGCGGACCTGGCCAGCGAACCGTCGCAGCTGCTGGGCTGGAGCGAGGAGCTGTGGCATGCCGTGCTGGCCGTTGCCGGCCCGCTGCCCGCATCGCTTGACGGCTGGCGCGCGCTGCTGGCCGGCGCGCCGCAGGTGTGGCGGGTCGGTGCGCCCGATGTGAAACAGCCGCTGGTGCTCGACGGCGACCGCCTGTATCTGCGCCGTTACTGGCGCGACGAGACACTGGTCGGTGAAAAGATCGCCGTGCGCGCGCAGGATTTGACTGATCCGCCGCTGGCGCAGGTGCGGCATTGGCTCGACATCCTGTTCGACCAGCCCACGCAGGACGCTGGCCCGGACTGGCAAAAGGTGGCGTGCGCCATCGCCCTGCGCGGCAAGGTGGCCATCATCACGGGCGGTCCGGGCACGGGCAAGACGTACACGGTGGCCAGTTTGCTTACCTTGCTGTTTGCCGTCTCGCCGCAGCCGGAGCAGCTGCGCATCGCGCTGGCCGCGCCGACGGGCAAGGCGGCCGCGCGCTTGAAACAGTCGATCGACAAGGCCTTGAGCGGCCTGGCGGACAAGGTCGGGGAAGCCTTGCCGCTGCTGGAACTGGCGCGGCGCATGGGCGCGGCGCGCACCCTGCATAGTTTGCTGGGCGCGCGGCCCGATACGCGCGCCTTTGCCCACCATGCGGGCAATCCGCTCGACGTCGACGTGCTGATCGTCGACGAAGCGTCGATGGTGCACCTGGAGATGATGGCCTCGGTGCTCGATGCCTTGCCGCCCACGGCGATTCTGATCCTGCTGGGCGACAAGGATCAATTGGCGTCGGTGGAAGCGGGCGCCGTGCTGGGCGACTTGTGCCACGATGCGCAGGCGGGCGGCTACACGGCGGACACCATCGCGTATGCGCAGGCGGCCAGCGGCGTGGCCATTCCGCCTGACTTTGCAGGTGGCGCCGGCGCGCTGGCGCAGCAGACGGTGATGCTGCGCCACAGTCACCGTTTCAGCGGCCCGATCGGCGAGCTGGCGCTGGCCGTGAATGGCGGCAGGCCCGATCTGGCCAGGGCGTGTTTCGCCGGCGACAGCGGCGGCCAGCTGGCGTGGAGCGTGCCGGCGCAGCAGGAAGACGTGCTGCGCCTGGCCTTGCGCGGGCGCGCGGAAGCGCCCGGCGGCTATCAGCCCTACCTGGCGCTGGTGAACGCGGGCGAGGCGGCGTACGCGCGGCATGACGACTGGGTGCGCGCCGTGTTGCACGCCTTTGAAGCGTTCCGCATCCTGTGCGCCGTGCGCGAAGGCGAGTGGGGCGTGGCCGGCTTGAACACGGCCATCGAGCTGCGGCTGGAAAAGGAAGGCTGGATACGCCGCAGCGAATGGTATGTGGGCCGTCCCGTGATGGTCACGCGTAACGACTACGGCACGGGCGTGTTCAATGGCGACATCGGCCTGACCCTGCGCGACCCGGCGCGGCCGGGGTCATTGCGCGTGTATTTTTTGGAAGGCGAGAACGTGCGCAGCGTGCTGGCCACGCGCTTGCGCCACGTGGAAACGGCGTTCGCCATGACGGTGCACAAGTCGCAGGGCTCGGAATTTCGCCACACGGTGCTGGTGCTGCCGCAGGAGGGCGGCGCCATGCTGGCGCGCGAACTGGTCTACACGGGCATCACGCGCGCGCGCGACTTCTTTACCCTCGTCTCGCCCACGCAGGCCGTGCTGTTCGACGCGATTCTGCGCCGCACGCAGCGCGCCAGCGGCTTGAGAGGGCTGATCGGCTGACGGTTTGACCGGGCTCTGCAGGTTTCCACATAGAAATATATGTGTTGTATTCCGAATATTGATGATAATTGTTCCGATTTTTGTGTGAGAATACTTTCGTAGAGAAAGTGGTGCAAAAGCACTGTTTTTTGCCACTATTTCTCACCACTAAAATCGAAACGAGGAGTCCATCATGTTGTCTTCCCTTCGCACGCGTCTGGTACTCATTTGCGTTTCCATCGTCGTGCTGTCCATGCTGGCCTTGTCGGTCGCCAATTACATCACGACGCGGAGCAGCATGCTGGCCTCGGCTGACCAGCAGATGCAGCAACTGCTGCACAGCCAGTCGGCCGTGCTGGCGCAATGGGTCGATGGCAAGAAAAAGGTGATGGCGTCCGTCGTCATGTCGGCCGAGACGCCCGATCCGCTGCGCGCCTTCCAGATCGCGGAAAAGGCCGGCGATTTTGCCGAAGTGTTCATCGGCTATGCGGACAAGCGCTCCGTGTTTACCCATCCGGGCCGCCCGGCCGATTTTGATCCCACCGCGCGCGCCTGGTACACGGACACCGTCAAGGCGGGCGTGCCGATGCTGACGCCGCCGTACGTGGATGCGGCCAGCCACAAGCTGGTGGTGTCGTTTACGGCGCCCGTCGGCCCGAAAGAGGCGTTGCTGGGCGTGGCGGGGGCCGACGTGCTGCTCGATACGGTCATCGCCAACGTGGTGGCGATCAAGCCGACGCCGCACAGTTTTGCCTTCCTTGTCGACCAGAGCGGCACCATCATCGCCCATGCGAACAAGGAACTGAGCCTGCAGCCGGTGGCGAAACTCGACGCGGCGCTGTCGGCCGCGCAGATCAACCGGCTGGAAAGCGCGCGCCAGAGCGACGCCGTCCGCCTGAACGACCGCGACGGCATGCTGTACGTCACGCGCGTGGCGGGGACAAGCTGGCTGCTGGCCGTGGTGCTCGACCAGCAGGAAGCCATGCAAGCCTTGCAGACGATGCTGACGACGGCCACCGTCACGGCCGTGCTGCTGGCCGGCGCGGCGGCGGTGCTGCTGTCGCTGCTGGTCTTTAAAATGCTCAAGCGCCTGGAGCTGGTGCGCGATGCGCTTGACGACATCGCCTCGGGCGAAGGCGACCTGACGCGCCGCCTCGACGCTTCCGGCGTGGATGAACTGGCGCAGATCGCAGACGCCTTCAACCGCTTCATCGACAAGATCGCCGCCGTGCTGGTGAAAATCCGCACGGCCAGCGAATCGGTCAAGGTGTCATCAATGGAAATCGCCGCCGGCAACCAGGATTTGTCGTCGCGCACGGAACAGCAAGCCAGCTCGCTGGAAGAAACGGCCGCCTCGATGGAGGAGCTGACCAGCACCGTGAAACAGAATGCCGACAATGCGCGCCAGGCCAACCAGATGGCGCAATCGGCGTCCGGCGTGGCCAGCAAGGGCGGGCAAGTGGTGGCGCAGGTGGTCGAGACCATGGCCTCGATCAACGATTCGTCGAAGAAGATCGTCGACATCATCAGCGTCATCGACGGCATCGCCTTTCAGACGAACATCCTGGCCCTGAACGCGGCCGTCGAAGCGGCGCGCGCGGGCGAGCAGGGACGCGGCTTTGCCGTGGTGGCGACGGAAGTGCGTAATCTGGCCCAACGATCCGCTGGCGCAGCGAAGGAAATCAAGCTGCTGATCGACGATTCGGTGGGCAAGGTCGATTCGGGCGCGCGCCTGGTCGACGAGGCCGGCACGACGATGCAGGAAATCGTCGACAGCGTGCGCCGCGTGACCGACATCATGGGCGAGATCACGGCCGCCAGCGTCGAACAGAGTTCCGGCATCGAGCAGGTGAACCAGGCCATCGCGCAAATGGACCAGGTGACGCAGCAGAATGCGGCCCTGGTGGAAGAGGCTGCGGCTGCGGCGGAAAGCCTGCAAGACCAGGCCGGCACCCTGGCGCAGGTGGTGGGCGTGTTCAAGCTCGATGACGGGCAAGCGCCGCAGCAGCAGAAACCGCAGCCGCAGCCAGCCAGGCCCGTGGTGCGCGCGCCCATCGCGCCGCGCATCGCCAGCCGTCCCGCAAAAACGCCCGTCGCCAAGCCCGAGCGCAGCGACGAGTGGGAAACGTTCTAGGCGCGCCGGGGCGCCAGGGTCGGCGCCATCTGCTTCGCCACCTCGAAAAAAGCGTTGGTGGCGGGCGTGTTCTGACGCCGGTCGCGCACGGCCAGGCCCACCTTGCGGCTGACGGGCGGATGTAATGGCAGGGCGACCAGCTCCGGATATTGTTCCCGCAGGCGCTGCGGCAGGGCCAGTTCGGCCACGATGGAGACGCCATCGCCGCGGCTGACCATGTCGAGGATGGTAATCACCTGGCTGATGCGGTAGGGGACATTCGGCTGCAGGCCCGCGTTGGCGAACAGCGGTTCGATCAGGCAGGCGCAGCCCGCCTCGGACATGATGAACGGCCCTTCGCACAGCTGCGCCAGGGTGATGGCCGTTTCGCTGGCCAGCGGGTGGCTGCGCGGCACCAGCGCCATCATCTGGTCTTCCACCAGCGGCGCCGTATCGAAGCGCTCGTCGGGCAGCACGACGAAGCCCACATCGACGCGGCGTTCGCGTATCCACTGCACCACTTCATGGTCGGCGCCCTCGTCGATGCGCAGGGTGATGCCGGGATAGCGCAGGCGGAACTGCGCCGTGATGGCCGGCAGCAAATTCAAGGACGAGGTGGGGCCGAAGGAACCGATGCGCAAGCTGCCCTGGCGCTGGCCCAGCACATCGGCCGCTTCCTGGCGCATGGCTTCCGACAGGCCGAGGATTTCACGCGCGCGAACCAGCAGCTGGCGGCCCACGTCCGTCAGCTCGGCCGAGGCCTGGTGGCGCACGATCAGGTCCACGCCCATTTCCCTTTCCAGCGCTTTTAGCGCATGCGAGACGGCCGACTGGCTGATGCCCAGCTGCGCGGCGGCGGCGGAAAAGCCGTGCAGTTCGGCCACCAGGGTAAAAATTTCCAGTTGCGTGAAGGTCATGGCTGTGGTTTTCCTGTGCTATGAGTATTTACTCATTATTTCATGAGTTGATATTAGTATTAATATATAAGTGTACACCACCCGCCGCGCAAGCGGCCTCACAGGAACTCCCATGTCTTCATCCGCCTTGCCCTCTGCCGCCTTGCCTGCCGCGCAATCGCCGCTCGTCTACCTTAAACTGATTTTCGTCGCCCTGTTCTGGGGCGGCACCTTTATCGCGGGCCGCGTGCTGGCGCAGCAGATGCCGCCGATGACGGCGGCCAGCGGGCGCTTCGGCGTCGCCGTGATCCTGCTGCTCGTGTTGGCGTGGAAACTGGAAGGCGGCTTGCCGCGCCTGGACCGCAAGCAGCTGGCGACGACGGCGGCGCTGGGCCTGACGGGCATCTTTCTGTACAACCTGTGTTTCCTGGCGGCCCTGTCGCGCATGCCAGCCGGGCGCACGGCGCTGTTCGTGGCGCTGAACCCCATCGTCACGGCGCTGGCCTCGGCCATGCTGTTTCGCGAACGGCTGGGATCGTTCAAGTGGCTGGGCATCATGCTGGCGTTTTGCGGCACGGCCATCGTCATCACGCGCGGCGATCTGGCCGGCGTGCTGCACGGCGCGGGCGGCGGCATCGGCATGGGCGAAGTATTCATGTTTTGCGGCATTTCCAGCTGGGCCGCCTATACCCTGATCGGCCGGGTCGCGCTGAAGGGCCTCTCGCCGATTGCCGCCACCACGTATGCCTCGATGTGGGGCCTGGCCTTTTTGCTCGTGGGGGCGGTGGTGGAGTTCCCGACGGTGCCGTGGCACAGCTTCGGCTGGCAAGTCTGGACCGCCATCGGCTACCTGGGCGTGTTCGGCACGGTGATCGGCTTTGTCTGGTATTACGAGGGCGTCAAGGCGCTGGGACCGTCGCGCACGGCCGTGTTCAACAACCTCGTGCCCGTGTTCGGCATCGTGCTGGCGGCGGGGCTCTTGGGCGAGCCTGTGCTCGCCTCGATGCTGGTGGGCGGCGCGGTGACGATTGCCGGCGTGGTGATGACCAACCGGCAAGCGAAATAATTATTTGGCGCGGCGGCGCTTCGATGGTTTCGCCGGCGCCTTCTTGTGCCGGCTGACGGAAGCGCGCATCACCTTCGGCTCTTCGATGCCGTTCTCGGCCGCCAGCATGCGGCGGATGTTGACGGCGTCCATGGCGCGCACGGAATTGGCGCGCGCGTTGAGCAGGATCATGGTGGCGAATTTGCCGGCCGACTTGATGCGCATGATCAGGCAACGCCCCGCTTCATTCGTGTAGCCGGTCTTCGACAGGCCGATGTCCCAGCCCTTGGCGCCCACCAGGCGGTTCGTGTTGTGGTATTCCACGTCGCGGCCCTTGATCTGGATCACGTCCTTCGAATCGGTGGTGATGCGGCTGATTTCCGGGTAGCGCGAGGCGGCCACGGCCATCTTGACGAGGTCCGCCGCCGTCGACTGGTTGTTCGGCGACAAGCCCGTCGGCTCTTCGATCACGGTCTGGCGCATGCCCAGGGCCTTGATCTTGGCGTTGACGGCCACGGCGAACGCGGTCGGGCCGCCGGGGAAGGTGCGCGCCAGCGAGGCGGCGGCGCGGTTGTCGGACGACATCAGCGCAAGTTGCAGCACGTCATGGCGGCTCAGGGTGGCGCCCACGGGCACGCGCGAGGTGCTGTGTTTCAAAGTGTCGACATCCTCGCGGTCGATGCTGATCTCTTCCTGCATATTCGCCTTGGAGTCGAGCACGACCATGGCCGTCATGAGCTTGGTCAGCGAGGCGATCGGCACCACCACGTTGGAATTTTTTTCAAGCAAGATTTTGCCTGTGCCGTCTTCGACTACCAGGATCGACTGGGAACCGAAGGGCACGGCGATGGCCGCTGTCGAAAGCGTCATCAGCACCGCGGCGAACATTTTTTTGAGCATGGGATTGTAATGGGAAAGCAGTTTTGGGGCGCCATCAGGGGCGCTGCGCGCAAATCCGGAACGGGGCCGCGCGGGGACGCGGCGTGTATCTCGGAGGCAATATTTGCCAAGCTTAAACAATACCATTAAAGATCAAGCGATGTCTACGGAATAAGGGCGCCACAGGCGGCGCTGCGGCCAATTTGGCGAATAAAAACGGTTATTCTTGCCGTAGTGAAAATTGTTACGCAATTATTAATTTCGCTATGGAAACTTCATATTATTTCAGCAATATTGGCAGACTTGATCCGGCAGGCGCCGCGCGCTTCGTCGTTGATGCCCGCCGCTTCGTGCTTCGTCGCCCCGCGCTATGCCCTGCAACAGGGGTACCGTAGACTGCGTTCATGCCTGAATCACGGACCACGGAGAACGCATCGTGTTAAAAAAATATATGCAATGGTATCGCGGCATCGACGAAGAATCGCTGCGCGTGCTGCAACATCCCGAGATGGCGGAGCAGGTCCAGGGACGGGTGCGTCGCTACGTCGCCATGAAGCTGGTGAAACTGACGCCGATCGAGCGCCAGCAGTTGCACGCTTTCCTGCTCAAGTATCGTGGTGCCGGTTTTTACATTGCCGCGTTCAAGCTGATGCTGTTGTTCAGCGCCATCGGCGTCGCCCTGCACCTGCTGCTGCCGGCCAGGTTCGAATTGCTCAAGGCCCTGGTCTTCAGCAACGGCCTGGGTTTTGCGCTGGCGTGGGGCCTGGTGGGCGTCTGGTTCAATTACCGCAGTTCCGTGCGCCACAAGTTCAAGAAACTCTTGCTGATCGTCTCGACCTGCGCGGCAGGGGTAGCCGTCGGCGTGCTGCTGGCCGGTTGGAGCGATACCGGCTCCATGGACATGGCCTTCGAGCGCTTGCTGCGCGTGGGCGGCATCGCCTTGCTGGTGGCTGGCCTGTTTTATATGGTGCCGCTGGCGATCGTCACCAGCTGGCGCAACCGCCAGTACGAAGCGCTGACCCTGCAGCTGCAGCAGGATGCCGAGCGCGACCGACTGGCGCGCGAACTGAGCGAATCGCAGCTGCGTCTGCTGCGCGCGCAGATCGAACCGCATTTCCTGTTCAATACCCTGGGCGCCGTGCAGCAACTGGCCGAGCAGGGCGCGCAAGGCGCAGCCAAGGCAGCGGCATTGACGGCCGATCTGATCGCCTTCCTGCGCGCCAGTCTGGCGGAGATGCGCAGCGAGCAAGTGCCCTTGCAAAGCGAGTTCGACATGGTGGCCGCGTATTTGCGCGTGATGCAGGCGCGCCTGGGCTCGCGCCTGCGCTATGCGCTGGACTTGCCGGCCGAGTTTGCGCACGCGACGATACCCAGCATGATCTTGCTGACCCTGGCGGAAAATGCCATCAAGCATGGTATTGAACCATCGTTGCGCGGTGGCGAGATCCGCCTCTCGGCGCTGCGGGTGGACGGCATGCTGCGCCTGCGCGTGCAGGACACGGGCATGGGCTTGCCGGAAAGCGGTGCGGGCAGCGTGCCCGGAGGCGGCCTGGGCCTGGAAAACGTGCGCAGCCGGCTGTTGCTGTCCGATCCGTCCGCCAGCCTGAGCCTGCGCGACGGCGAAGAGGGCGGCATGATCGCTGAAATAGTGCTGCCCATTAAAATTGCATCCAACCTGAAAGAACCTGTCGCATGAACACCACCATCCTGATCGCCGAAGACGAACCCCTGATGCGCGAGCGCCTGCAAATGCTGCTGGCGCAAGCCTGGCCCGAGGCGCAAGTCGTGCTGGTGGCGGAAAACGGCAACGACGCCTGGGACGGTTTCCTTGAGCATGAGCCGGACGTGGTTTTCCTCGACATCCGCATGCCTGGCCTGTCGGGCCTGGAAGTGGCCGAGCGCATCGGCAAGCGCGCCCACGTCGTGTTCGTCACCGCCTACGACCAGTACGCCGTCGATGCGTTCGACGCGGGCGCCGTCGACTATCTGTTGAAACCCGTGCAGGCCGAGCGGCTGCAGCGCGCGCTGGCCCGGCTGCGCGACAAGCTCGGTGCGCAGCCGGCCGACATGGCCAATTTATTGCAGTCGCTGCGCGCCGCCTTGCCGGCGCCGCCGCGTGACAAGTTGAAATGGATCAAGGCCAGCGTGGGCAAGCAGATCCGCCTGATCGACATCGACGACGTGCTGTTCTTCCAGGCCGACACCAAGTACACGCGCGTGGTGCTGGCCGGCTCGGAAGCGCTGGTGCGCACGCCGCTGAAGGATTTGCTGGGCGGACTCGATCCGGAACAGTTCTGGCAAATCCACCGCGGCACCATGGTCAACGTGAAAGCCATCGAGGCAGCCGAGCGCATCGACGCCGAGCGCATGCAGGTGCTGGTGCGTGGCAGCAAGGAAAAGCTGCCCGTCAGCCGCACGTTTACGTATTTGTTCAGGGATTGATATGATGGCAATATTTTTAATCTGCCACTGAAATGGACATCTCATGACAATCTTGCGCCGCTGGTTCTCCGCCATCCTTCTTTCCTTGCTCGCTTGCACGGCTGCCACGGCAGCGCAGAAGGAGGAAAAGGTGGTGTATCACGTCAATGACGCCAGCAATGCCACGGCTGCGCTGAAAAATATCCGCAATCACCTGGACGCCAGCCCCCAGGCCACCATCGTGCTCGTCGCGCATGGCCCCGGCATCGATTTTCTGCTCGACGGCGCCATCGACAAGAATGGCACTGCGTATGAAGTGGCGGTGCGCGAGCTGGCCAAGCGGGGCGTGAGTTTTCGCGTCTGCAATAACACCTTGCAAGGACGCAACATCGACCGCCAGCGCGTGCTGCCCGAAGCCGTCATCGTGCCCTCGGGCGTGGCCGAGCTGAGCCGCTTGCAGTGGCAGGAAGGCTATGTGTATATCAAGCCCTGACGCACGCGCCGCTGCCGGATGGCAAGGGCGCGGCGCATGGGAAGCGGGGGCTTACTGGATCTTGGCGATCGACACTTCCGTCGATTTCACCAGGGCGATGACTTCGCTGCCCACTTTCAAGTCCAGGTCCTTGATCGAGCGCGAGGTGATCACCGACGTGACGATGCCGTGCGGCGTTTCCACGTCGACTTCCGAGACCACGGGGCCAAAGATGATTTCCTTGATCTTGCCGCGAAACTGGTTGCGTACATTCACTTCCGAGATAGCCATGATATTTCCTTTGAACCCGTAATACGCCATGTGGCGCGACAAGGCCAGAGTACGGCGCGCACGCGGTTTTGACCACGAATCGATGCGCATATCGATATGCGCAAACAGGCGCGCACATGAAAAAACCGGGAACAAGTCCCGGTTTTTATTGATGTGGCGCAAACTTACTTCTGATAAATCTTGTCGAACTCGCCACCATCGTCAAAATGTTTCTTTTGTGCCTGTTTCCAGCCGCCAAAGACGTCATCGATGGTAAACAGGCTGATCGGCTTGAAACTGGCCGCGTACTTCTTCGCTACCGCTGCCGAACGGGGGCGCAGGTAGTGCTTGGCGACCAGTTCCTGGCCCGGCTCCGAGTACAGGTATTGCAGGTAGGCCGTGGCTTCCTTGCGCACGCCGCGGCGGTCGACCACCTTGTCGACGACGGCCACGGGCGACTCGGCCAGGATGGAGATGCTTGGATACACCACTTCGAAGTTGTCGCCGAATTCGGCGCGCACCAGTTGCACTTCATTTTCAAACGTCACCAGCACGTCGCCGATTTCACGCTGGGTAAACGTGGTGGTGGCGCCGCGGCCGCCGCCGTCAAGCACGGGCACGTTCTTGAACAGCTTGGTCACCAGTTCGCGCGCCTGCGCTTCGCTGCCGCCTTTTTTCACGGCATAGCCCCAGGCGGCCAGATACGTGTAGCGGCCGTTGCCCGAGGTTTTCGGGTTCGGCACGATGACCTTGATGCCGGGCTTGGCCAGGTCGTCCCAATCCTTGATGTGTTTCGGATTGCCTTTGCGCACCAGATACACCATGGTGGAATAGAACGGCGCCGCATTGTTCGGGAATTTCTTGGCCCAGTCGGCCACCACCAGGCCGCGATCGACGAGGATATCGATGTCATTCGCCTGGTTCATGGTCACGACGGACGCTTCCAGGCCATCGGCGACCGAGCGCGCCTGCTTGCTCGAGCCGCCGTGCGACTGCTTGATGGTGATGGTTTCACCCGTTTTGGCTTTCCAATCAGCAATAAACGCGGGATTCACATCCTTGAACAATTCGCGCATCACGTCGTACGAGGCGTTCAGCAAAACCACGGGTTCGGCGGCGCTGGCGGCCATCGGCAGGCTCATGGCGGCAGCGGAAGCGGCCAGGGCGCTGGCCAGGAACCAGCGGCGCGAGCGTCGGGTGAGTGTCGCTGCGGCAGTCGATACGGCGTTGGAATGGGTCATGTTGAACTCTTGTTGTGAGAATAGACAGTCATAGTCTAAAATTCCGGCCGGAAAAGAAACGAATTTTTCGTAATATGCTTAGATCCGATTCCCGTTTTTGCTGAAAAACAGATATCGATTTTTGAAATGATTCGTGGGCAAGACGACAGTCAAGGCTTAGCCTGCAAGGGTTCCGTCAAAGGCAAAACCGGTCTGTGGCGTGGCGCGAAAAAACCCGATCGCGCCGCTTGGTGTATAGTCGAATGGCGCGATACAGGGGTAAAACCGTCTGCATCGGCAACTGGAATATTTTGTGAGCGTACATGAGTCTTGAAATTCGTATTGCAACATCGACCGACGCTTTCGAGGCGTGCAACGTATTACGACGCTCCATCGTCGAATGCTGCAGCCTCGATCATCGGGACGATCCGGCCATCCTGGAAGCCTGGCTGGGCAATAAAACACCGCAGATGGTGGCGTGCTGGTTTGCGTCGCCTACCAATTTTTCGCTGGTCGCAGTCGAGCAGGGCGCCGTCGTCGGCGTCGGCTTGCTGACGCGCGCCGGCAAGCTGGCCCTGTGCTACCTGCTGCCCGAGGCGCAAGGCCAGGGGGGCGGCAAGGCCCTGGTGGAACAGCTGGAAGCGCAGGCGCGCGAGTGGGGCATCAAGGCCCTGCAACTGCACAGCACGGCCAGCAGCCAGGCCTTTTTTGTCAAGCGGGGCTATATCGAGGCGGGCAATGTGCGCTCGCCCTATGGTGTGGAAACGATTTTTTGTTGGAAACAGATTGACTCCGCAGGCATCGCTAGCGGCGACCCCAAGCGCAAGCGTTTTTGCAACTGCAATTCGGCCTGACGGCTATCCCGCACTTCAGCCCGCCCATCCGGCGGCGGGCCTTTCCCTCACTTTGCATATTTCCCTTCAGTAACTGATCTGGATATACACGCCTTGTTGCATGCCTTGTTGCGCGTTATCGTTTGCTGGCAGCAAGGTGCCGCCGGCAAACAGTTTCAGTTCGCCGGGCGCGAACGCCAGCCAGTCTTCGTTTTGCGTCAGCGGATGCGTGGCGATGACGGCGATGCGGTCGTCCAGGTGGTTGTGCTGGCGAAAGTCGATGCTGCGCTCGCAGTCGATCAGTTGCGCCACGGAAAACGGGTATTCGCGTATCACGTAGTGCAAATGCGTGGAACAGTGGGCAAACAGCAGTTCGCCGTCCGACAGGATGAAATTGAAGCTGCCGTGCGCGGCAATCTCGCGCGCCACCTCGGCGATGGCGGCGCGTAGCGCGGCGCGCGCCGGTTCACCTGCGGGAAACTGCGTGCGCAAGCGGGCCAGCAGGTGGCAAAACGCCTGTTCGCTGTCCGTGTCGCCGCTGGCGCGGTAGCAGGCATTGGCGGGCGGGCGCCACGTTTTCAAGTCGCCATTGTGGGCGAAGGACCAGGTCTTGCCCCACAGTTCGCGGGCGAACGGGTGCGTGTTTTCCGGCGCGATGCGGCCCTGCGTGGCCTTGCGGATGTGCGCGACGATGTTTTTCGCCTTCACGGGATGCTGCTGCACGATGGCCGCCAGCGGCGAATCGACGGCCGCCAGGTGATCCGTCAGCAAGGTGCAGCCGCTACTGGAATGATAGGCGATGCCCCAGCCGTCGCGGTGCTCGTCCGTGCGTCCGCCCCGCTCGGCAAAGCCGGCAAAGGAAAATCCCAGCGCGGCCGGCTTGCTGCTGTTCATTGCGAGTAACTGGCACATGGCGGCCCTTCCTGATGGTATCTGTACACGCCCACAGTAAGGGCGCTCGCCAGGGGCGGGAACGAATGTTTCCATCTATCGTTATGCGCTGGCCGTCGCATCTCTTATGTGCTGGGCGCATATCAAATGGCGAAACCATTCGTTCTTCTTTGCTTGGCGCTGCCTTACTCTGCACACTTTGGCGCCGTCCTCCCCATGCGGGATGCCGGCGCGGCCCGATGAAGGAGCACGTATGCCATTTCCCGTCCTGAAAAACTACCTGGCCCGTCTGTCGCACCAAACCCAGGCCGGCACCAGCGTCTGGCTCGACGACGAGGGCAGGGCGCTGGGGCGCTTTTTCAATTGCACCATGACCAGCGCCTTCCAGCCGCTGCGCGAACTGGACAGCGGCAAGCTGGTGGCGTTCGAGGGGCTGGCGCGCAGCGTGTCGAAGGCGGACGAGGGCTTGTCGCTGTGGCGTTTGCTCGATCACGCGGCCAGCGACGACGAATCGGTGGAGCTGGACCGGCTGTGCCGCATGCTGCACGCCATCAATTTTTTTCGCCAGGGCGAAGCGGAGCAGTCCGATCTGTACCTGAACGTGCATGACCGCCTGCTGAGCGCCGTCAGCAGCAATCACGGCCACGCCTTCCAGCGCATCCTCGACGCGCTGGGCTTGCCCATCGAGCGCATCGTGCTGCAATTGCCGACGGTGACGCCGAACCAGGGCTGGCTGCTCAACTACGTGGCCGACAATTACCGGCGCAACGGTTTCCGCCTGGCCATCAACGTGGCCAGCGTGCAGGAGGCCACGGGCATGCTGGAGCGTTTGCACCCGCATGCGTTCAAGCTCGACGCTGGCAACCTCAGCGACGAGGGGGCCGTCGCCAGCTTCGTCACCGTGTGCCATGCGGCGAAAATCCGCGTCATCTTCAAGCGCCTCGACACGCCGGCCGCGCTGGCCGCGCTGCAGCGCGTCGCCACGCTCACGGGCTTGCCCATCGTCGCCCAGGGATATTTATTGGACAAGCCCCTGACGGCGCTGGCGCAGGCAAACCGCGACGTCGCGGCCAGCGTGGCCGCCGCCTAAGGCATCCAATGCTGAAATGAGGGCGACACGATAGGCATTGAGGGTTTTTCTTCGCAGCACAATACGCTATAGTATTCCCATCGTTACATTGGACTGACTATGGCATCGCGCAGAAATTTTCTACATCACGGTATGGGCCTGGCCGCGCTGGGCCTGGTAGCCACCCCTCTCATCGGCTGCGCTTCGCGCACGGCCGCTCCCGCCTCGGCTTCGGCCAGCGCCAAGCCGCGCGCACCGCGCACGGGCGTGCCGTCCCAGCCGACGCAACTGGCCAGCGTCGACCGTTCGATCACATCGCAGTCGCGCCAGGCGATCACGGAGATGGAACCCCCTCCCGACATCTTCGATGCGCAGGCGCTGGATCTGGAATTCTGGCTCAAGCCCCGCACCCTGGAAGTGGTGCGCCCGGCCAGCAATGAAAAGGCGAAATTGCTGTACTGGAAAGATGGCGAAGTCATCGATTCGGCCTACCAGGAACTGTGCCATTTGCTGCGCGACGTGAACGGCAAGAAGACGGCCCCCATCGACCCGAAACTGCTGGAAACCCTGTGGGGCACGCAAGCGTTCGTGGCCCGCTACGGCATCGAGCAGCCGCTGGAAATCCTGTCGGGCTACCGCACGGCCGAGTCGAACAGCCGCCTGCGCGAAGCGGGTGTGCCCGCCGCGCGGCAGTCGCTGCACATCTCGGGCCGCGCCGCCGACATCCGCGTGGCGAACCTGAACGCGGAAGTGCTCGGTTCGCTGGTACGCAGCTTCAAGCAGGGCGGCGTGGGCTTTTATTACCGCTCCGGCCCGCGTGGCGGCTGGATTCATGCCGATACGGGCTTGCAGCGCGTCTGGAAAGGCTAAGACTTTTTAGTCGTAGTGGTAGGGCGGCTCGGGCACGCTGTCGGCTTGGATCAGTTCCAGTTCGTGCAGGTTGGCGGGGCGCTCCCACCAGATGCGCCAGCCCTGGCGCTGGCTTTCCCGCACTGCGGGATGCGCTTGCAGATAGCCGTCGATAAAGCGGGTAAAGTCCGATACATAACCGCTGCGGCGGTAGGGAAGTCGACGCGGCATGGCTGCTCCTTTCTTGCCTTGCCTGGCTTTTGACCTCTGGCGCACGCAAAAGTGCCGCGCTCTCTTCCATGAAACTCTCCAGCCATAACATCGAACTGTTCCTGGCCGTCGTCGACGGCGGTTCGTTTTCGGCCGCCGCGCGCGCCCTGCGCCGGGCGCCGTCGGCCGTCAGCATGGCGATGGCCAATATCGAGGCGGAACTGGGCATCGCCCTGTTCGACCGCGGCGCGCGCAAAGCCGTGCCCACGCCGGCCGCGCTGGCGCTGCTGCCGCATGCGCGCCTGATCGCCGAACAGTTGAAACAGTTGCACCTGCACGTACAGGAATTGTCGCAGGGCCTGGAAAGCCGCATTTCGCTGGGCATCGCGGCCGAGCTCGACCATACGCCGTTCCTGGCGGCCGTGCGCGCGCTGTCGCAGCGCCATCCCTTGCTCGACATCGAAGTGCTGACGGCGCCGCAGGACGATGTGCTCGACATGCTGCACCGGGGCCGCATCAGCGCCTGCATGGCCTTCGCCGGCGGGCGCATCAATCACGAGGAACAGTTCCAGCTGGTGGGCAGCGATGCCTTGCTGGCAATTATTTCCACCCAGCATCCGCCCGACGTGGCGGGCCGGCCCCTGTATATCGAGGAGTTGGTGAATTTGCGCCAGATCATCGTCGCCAGCCGCGAACTCGACCTGGCCGATGCGCGCCCCGTGGTGGGCTTGTCTTACTGGCGCACGGACAGCTTGCCGATGGCGCTGGCGATGGTGGAGGCGGGACTGGGCTGGGGCAATTTTGCCGCCTCGGCCATCAAGGACTCGCTGGCGGCGGGGCGGGTGCGCCGCGTGGCGTTCAAGAATACGGGCAATGGCCTGGTCGTGCCCATCCACCTGGTGTGGAGGAAGGACCGGCCGCTGGGCATGGCGGCGCGGTCCTTTCTTCAGTTGCTCAGCGAAGCGGCCTGAACGTTGCCGGGCTCTTCCTTGGGCTGCTGCGCCGACAGGGGCACGCCGAACAGGCCGTCGAAGAAGTAATTGAAGATGAAGCTGTAGCAGGGGATGATCAGCATCAGCGCGAAGTCCAGCACGAACGCTTGCCACAAGCTGATATCGAGCCACCAGGCGATCAGCGGGATCAGGTAAATCACCAGCGTGATCTGGAAGCCGATCGCGTGCAGGATGCGGCGCCAGACGGTGCGCGTGCGCGACACCTGGCGGATTTCCCAGTATTCGAAGGCCGTGTTGTAGAGCAGGTTCCAGATCACGGCTATGGTGGTGATCATGATCGCCAGCGGCCCGGTACTGGTGGGCGACTCGCCCGAAAGCAGGGTCAGCCAGGCCGTGGAAATGGCCATGCCGATGATTTCAAAGGCGGTGACGTAGACGATTTTGCGTTTGATGCCTTGCATGTAAAGCCTGTAAAGAAGAGATGGCGCGTATTTTAAGTCAGGTATGCTGATGTTAAAAGTTGATAGCTATCAGTTTTTCTGATGAATTGATGCGCGTAATCGCATATTGCCTGCGAACGAGGGATAATGGCGGCTGGCGGGCAACCGGTCCCGCGCATCACCGCAGAACATCACCGCAGAAAAGGTCAACGAGCATGCAAGGCGCAGCAGACAGCAACATCCCCGATATCCCGGATTCCCCCGCCAGCGCGGACGAACGTCCCCGTTTTCGCCCCGTTCCGTGGCAGCACCTGGAAACGCCGTACGACGTGGAAGTGTGGATCGAGGAACATAACCGCAGCATGCAGGACAATATCCGCGCCACGGAAACGGGCGTGGGCATCTGCTTTACCCTGGCCGAAGGCGGCGATATCTATATGCAGACGAGCGCCGATGGCGCCGTCGTGCTCGACGTGACGCCGGACGCGGCCTGGGTGGCTCCATTGATCAGTTCTGCGACGGGCTGCGAGACGCCGGACTCGTCCCTGTGGATCTTGCCTGACGATAAGCTGATCCAGCTGATCGTGGGGCTATCGAGCCTGGTGGCCAGCACCTTGCTGGTGGTGGGCCATGATTTCGGCTTGCGCCGGCGCAGTATGCGGCAGGGCCGCTGATCGGCCTTGTGGCAGAATCGTTATCCGCGGCAGGCATCGCTCGACACTGCGCGTGGCGCGTGCTAGTCTGGCTATAGCACCCATCTGTTTTCCAGGCGGCCGTGCAAAGGACAGCCATGGACACACCACCGCAAGCGGTACCTGCTCCGGATTCCTTCCCGCGCGGTCACGACGACGTGCCGCGGCATGTCGCGCCCCTGCTTGACGATGGTGTCTTCAGTCCGGAACGGATGAAGGCTGAACGCGAACAAGCGTATTTCAACGACTTGTACCTGCTGGCGCCCGTCGCCTATTTCGTGCTGGGTCTCGATGGCGTCATCGTGCAGATGAACCTGGTGGCGGCCGAACTGTTCGGTCTGCCACGGGAGCGGCCCGGCCACGTGCTGTTCCGTTCTTATATCCACGAGGCGTTCCGTCACGATTACGAGCAGTTCGTGGAGCGCGTGCTCAATAGCAGCGAGCCCGAGCGCATCCAGCTGCAGGTGCAGCCGCCGCCGCCGCGTCCCGGCGCGCGCGCGGCCGGCTTGCCCGTCAGCCTGCTGGGCAGCGCCGACCCGAACGGCCAGGCGCTGCGCCTGGTGCTGGAGCAGGCCGAGGGCAAGCTGGCCGCGCTCGAACGCAGCGAAGAGCGCTTCCGGCGCATCGTGCACAGCGCCGAGGAGGGCATCTGGGAAATCGATGCGCAGGCGCTGACCAGCTTTGTCAATCCGAAGATGGCGCAGATGCTGGGCTGCCATATCGAGGAGATGCTGGGCCAGCCGCTGGCGGCCTTCATGGATGACGAGGGACGCGCCATCCTGGAGCGCAACATTGCGCGGCGCCAGGATGGCATCGTCGAACGCCATGAATTCAAGTTCCTGCGGCGTGACGGCAGCACCTTGTGGGCCACCCTGGCCACCAACCCCATCTTCGACTCCGGCGGCGCCTACCTGGGGGCGCTGGCGCTGGTCAGCGACATCACGGCGCAGCGCGCGGCGTCCGAGCGCATCTGGCGGCAAGCCAATTTCGATCAGCTGACGGGCTTGCCAAACCGCCACATGTTTCTCGACCGCCTGCAGCACGAGGCGGCCCATGCCAAACGCGAGGGCGCGTGCCTGGCCCTGCTGTTCATCGACCTCGACCATTTCAAGCAGGTGAATGACCGCCTGGGCCACGAGAGGGGCGACATGCTGCTGCGCCAGGCGGCGCGCCGCATCAGCGAGCGCGTGCGCGCCACCGATACGGTAGCGCGCCTGGGCGGCGACGAGTTCACCGTCATCCTGGCCGGCGTGGGGCAGCTGGGCGGCATCGAGCGCGTGCTGCAGGAGCTGACGGCCGCGCTGGCCCTGCCTTTCTTGCTCGATGGCGATACGGCGCAAGTGTCGGCCAGCGTGGGCGTGGCCCTGTATCCGGCTGACGGCGAGGCGCCGGACAGCTTGCTGCGGCATGCCGACCAGGCCATGTATGCGGCCAAGAGCGCGGGGCGCAACGGCTACAGCTATTTCACGCCGGCCTTGCAGCAGGCGGCCGAGTTGCGCCGCAGCACGGTGCGCGAGATGCGCCTGGCGCTGGCGCAGGAGCAGTTCGAAGTGCATTACCAGCCCATCATCCGCCTGTGCGATGGCGTCATCGAGCGGGCCGAGGCGCTGCTGCGCTGGCGCCATCCGCTGCGTGGCCTGCTGCTGCCCGCCGATTTCATCGCCTTTGCCGAGGCGAACGGTCTGATCATCGATATCGGCGAGTGGGTGTTTCGCCAGGTGGTGCGCCAGGCACGGCAGTGGCAAGACGAGCATGGCACCGCGTTCCAGATCAGCATCAACAAGTCGGCCGTGGAATTTCGTTGCGACGCCGCGCTGTACCAGGACTGGGGCGGGCACCTGGCGCGCCAGGGGCTTGCTCCGGGCGCCATCGTCATCGAAACAAGGGAAGCGGTGCTGCTCGACGAGGCGTGCCAGGTGGTCGACCGGCTACGCCAGTTGCGCGCCATGGGCCTGGCGCTGGCGCTCGACGATTTCGGCAGCGGCCAGGTATCGCTTGCGTGCCTGAAAACGGCCGATATCGACATGCTCAAGATCAACCGTTCCCTGATCGGCGAGTTGGGACGCGACGATGCCGGATTGGGCCTGTGCCAGGCGATCATTGCGCTGGCGCAGCGGCTGGGGCTGAAAGTCGTGGCCGAAGGTGTGGAAACGGCATCGCAGCGCGATTTGCTGCGCGCCGCCGGCTGCGATTATGCGCAGGGATATTTCTTTTCCCGTGTGTTAGCGGCAGGACAGATGGATCGCCTGCTGGCGGCTCAGGCGGCTGCCTGAACGGTCGCGCGCGCCAAGGCAGCGCACGCGGGGGAGAGCTTACTTCAGGCCCAGCAGGGCGACGACGCGCTCGCGGCTGATGCCGACCAGGGCCGAGCTGATGGCCAGCAGCGATTCATAGCCGGGCTGGCTGGCCTTTTGCGTGAAGTTTTCCGCCAGGGTATCCATGCTGACGCTCTCTTGCACCGGTTGTGCGCGGGCCACCCGTCCCGTCGCTTGCGCCAGCGCCAGGCTGACGGAACTGCGCGCCGCCTGCAACTGCGCCAGCGCCTGCACCACTTGCTGCAAGGTGGCGCGCAAGGCTTCCACGTCGCCGGTATGCCATTCTTCCGGGGCGATGGCGGCCGGTTCCGCATCCGTGCGCACGCGGCTCATCTGGCCGGTCGGATAGCGGATGCCGCTGCCGCGCACGGACAGGCTGTCGCGCACGTTGGCCCAGGCCGCTTCTGACGTGCTGAACACCAGCTCGCCATTCTCGCCCAGCTTGACGCCGATGCCTGACGGCATGAGTGCGCGGTCGAAGCGGGACACGATTTCGCTCTCGCTCAGGCCAGGTTCGATATTCACCGAGCGCAAGGCCTGGTTCGCGCCGCCGACGGAAAACGCCAGCACTTCCTGCGGACCTTCCTGCAGGCTGGCCATGGTCAGGCCGCGGATGCTGAACTGCTGCTGTGCCGATTGCGGGCTGGTATAGCCGAGCTGTGCGTCGAGCGTGCCGGCCGAGGCGCTGGCGCGCTGGCGCCAGGTATTGCTGAACTGGCGCACGCGCGCTTCGACTTGCCCCTCACGGCCCTGGCGCGCGGCCAGCTTGGCCGCCAGCTCGCTTTTCAGCGCTTGCAGCTGGCTGCTGCTGCGTTCCAGGTAATCGAGCGTTTGCTGCGCGTTGGAAATTTCTCCCTGCAGCTGGTGATCCCAGTTGCTCAGGCCGCGCTTCAGGCTTACCGTCGAACTCCTCGCCGCCGGCGCCTCGCTGCGCGTGCTGGCGCTGCCATTGATGGTAGCGGACGCGTCATCGACCACGCGGGCTGTGCCGGCGCCTTTGGCATTAACGCCGGAAGAGGAGGAGGTCTGAACGATTTGCATGATGGTCAGAGAAGGTCAAACAGGGAAATGGTACCCACCTTGGCATAGGCCTTGTACGTGGCCTGCAGCGCCGTCTGGTAGCCGTTCAGGTCAATCGCGGCCGCGCCCATGTCGGTCTTCTTCAGATCGGACAAGGCCATGTCGTTCGACAGCGAGACGTTGCTCAGATTGCCGGACAGCGTGGAGAGGATGTTTTGCGCACCGCCGAAGATGGCGATCTTGCCTGAAAGTAATTCCATGCCATCATCGGTGCCATCGAGCGCGGCGACCACCACGCCGCGTACGGCTGGATCGCTGGGGCTGAGGCCGGGTTTGCCCAGCGTGTCGATGGCCTGGTCGATCTTGTTCAGCCATACTTGCAGCTTGTCCACATCAACGTTGGCCGTCTGCGTCACGCCATTGCCCACCACGACGGTCTGCGTGTCGGTATTGCCGATGTAGGTGTAGCGCGAACCTGCAGTTGCGGCCGCATCGTATTTGATTGCGGGCTGGTCGGTAGCAGTGCCGGAAAACATGTAGCGGCCTTCCTGGTCCTTCAGGTTGGCAGTGTAGAGTACGCTGTCGCGCATGGCGATCAGCGATTGCGTCATCGCCTTCAGGTCGTCCGGCGCATTGCTGCCGTCTGCGGCCCATACCAGCAGGTCGCGCGCCTGGCCCATGTCGGTGACCATGCTCGACAGGTAGTTTTCGTTTTTCAGCAGGCGCACTTTCACCGTCGCGATATTGTCCTGGTACTGGCTCACCATGGCTTGCTCGCGCGTCAGGCGCGAAATGCGCACATTGCCGATCGGATCGTCCGATGGCAGCTGGATGCGCAAGCCCGAGGACATCTGCTGGGTCAGGTAATTGATGCGTTCCTGATTTTGCTGAAGAGAAATATTAATCAGCGATTGGTACTGGCTGCTGGCGACACGCATGCTCTTCTCCTTAACCCATCATTTGCAAAGTGGCATCAAACAAGGTCTTCGCCACGGAAATGACTTTCATGTTTGCCTGGTACATATTCTGGAATTCGACCAGGTTCATCGCTTCCTCGTCCTTGTTCACGCCGCTGGTGGATTTCCAGTCGTCGATGGCTTGCGCACGCACGGTGTTGGAGGTCTTCAGCAGGGCCTGGTTCTGCTGACTGTAGATACCCAGCTTGCCGACCAGCTGCGTGTCGGCATCGCTCATCAGGACATTCCCCACCCAGCTGACGCTGATCGGTTGATTCTTGATGTCGATTAATTTCTGCAAGTTGCCGCTATCGCCAGCGGCGCCCGTCAGCGACAGCGCCAGGTCCTTCGCGTTGAAGCCGGGAGTAATGCCCAGCTTGCCATTTGCGTAGACCAGCAGGGGGCTGCCGTTATTGCCAGGAGGCGGGGCCATGGTCGTGCCCAGGGCCAGCTGCGTGTTGACCTTGCTGGTTAATTGGGTGGCCATGTCTTGCAGCGACTGCTGCAGCGGTTTCAGGGTATTTTGTTCGAAGTCGCCCAGGCCGCCCATCTGGCCGCCGATGGCGACCGGATCGAGGGTGTACGACGATTTGGCGAAATCGAGGGTCAGGGTTTGGTCGCCCGTGTTCGTCATGTTGCTGCTGAGGGTAGCGGCCATGTTGCCGATGACCAGCGGCTGGCCCGATTTCAGCGCGATATTGCGCGAGCCGTCCGGCTGGTCAAGCACGTCGATGCCCATTTGCGCGGCCAGGCCATCGATCAGCTGGTCGCGCGCATCCATCAGCGACGACACATTCGTGCCCGAGGCGGCGGAGGTGCTGATGCGCTGGTTCAGCACGGCGATGTTGGCCAGGGCGGTATTGGCTTGCGGCACGATCGCCGTACGTTGCTGCTGCACCGACAGCAGCTGGTTGCCCATGACGGTGCTGATGCTGTTGAAGCGTTGCGCCATGGCGTCGGCGGAGGTGACGATCTGCTGGCGCAGCGGCGTCGACGTCGGGTCGACGGCGGCCGCGTTCAGGGCCTTGAAGAAACCGTCGATGCCGTTGCTGATGCTGGAGGCGTCGTCACCCATCACGCGCTCGAGCTGCGTCAGGTAAGGCTGGGTCTGCGCACGGGCGCCCT
>NZ_LT607491.1:154064-201212 GCF_900095235.1 Janthinobacterium sp. UMAB-60 | reverse complement strand
GCAGGGCCGACACTTCCACGCCATTGCCGGCCGAGCGCACGCCCACGCCGGCGCCAAGCGAGGACAACAGCACGCCCTGGCGGGTATAGCCCGCCGTTTGCAGGTTGGCGATGTTCTGGCTGGCCGCATTCAGTGCGGCCTGGGCGGCGATGCTGCCTGACAATGCATTGCTGATGATGCTCATTGGGCAATTTTCTTTCGTGAAGAGTGTGGCGCGTGCGGGTGGGCAGGCAGTGAATCGTTGTTACCTGGTACAGGCGACGTTTCAGACGGATTTATTAAGCGGCGCCGCAATATTGTCGGTCTTGACAGCGCTTTTGCCAGTGACATTGGCCGAAACGGGCGCGCTGGCCGCCGGCAGCAGCTGGCGCAGGATGGCGTCGGCGATGCCGAAGGCGCGCTGGCCGGCCATCTTGTCGGCCACCAGGTTGTCGGCCATTTCCAGCATGTCGCTGTTGATGGGGTCCTTGAAGACGCTGTCCTCGCCCGCCATCTCGCGCGTGCCCGAACGCATCTGGCGCAGCATGTGCGAGATGAAGAAGGCTTCGAACTTGACGGCCGCCTCGGTGGCCTTGGCCGCGTAGCGGGGATCGGCCGGCGTGGCCGCGGCGGGAGTCTTGTCATCGAGCGCCGAGGGCAGGGCGCTGCTGCTGTCGTTTACATTAAGCATCAAATCACCACCAGTTCGCCTTCGATGGCGCCAGCCTGGTCGAGCGCCTGTAAAATTGCCATGATGTCATCGGGCGAGGCGCCCAGGCTGTTGACCACGTCGATGATGGACTGCAGCTTGGCGCCGGCCGGCCATTTGAACATATTGCCGTTGCCCTGGTCGACGGAGACCTTCGACTGCGGCGTGACGGTGGTCTGGCCGCGGCCGAACGGCGCCGGCTGGCTGACGTTGGAACTTTCGGAAATGACCACTTTCAGCGAGCCGTGCGTGACGGCGGCGGCCTTGACGCGCAAGCCTTCGGCGATGACCACCGTGCCGGTGCGCGAATTGAAGACCACTTTCGGCGTGTCGACGCCCACGTCGACGCTCAGCGCTTCCAGCTTGGCCATGAACGCCACGCGCTGGGTCGGGTTTTCCGGCGCCAGCACGTCCACGCTGGTGGCGTCGCGCGTGGTGGCGACGGCGCCGAAGCGGCGGTTCACGGCTTCGACGATATTGATGGCCGTCTCGAAATGCGGGTGGCGCAAGTTCAAGGTGACGGAAGGCTTGGTGGAAAAGTCGCTGATAATCTCGCGCTCGATGTTGGCGCCGTTGGGAATGCGGCCCGAGGTGGGCGTGTTGACGGTGACGGACGAGCCGCTCTTGCCGGTGGCGTTCAAGCCGCCGACGACCACGTTGCCTTGCGCCAGCGCATACGTTTCATTGTCGGCCGCGCGCAGTTGCGTCAGCAGCAAGGTGCCGCCGCGCAAGCTTTTCGCATCGCCCAGGGACGAGACGGTGACGTCGATGGCCTGGCCACGGCGGTATCCTGGTGGAAATACGGCGCTGACCATGACGGTGGCGACGTTCTTGCTTTTCGCTTCGGCGCCGTCCGGCATCTTCACGCCGAACTGCTTGAGCATGTTGACCACGGACTGGCTGGAAAACTTCACCTGGGTGGTGTCGCCGCTGCCGTTCAGGCCGACGACGAGGCCGTAGCCGATCAGCGGGTTGTCGCGCACGCCCTCGATGCTGACCAGGTTGCGCAGTACTTGCGCGGCGCTGGCGGGCAGGGCAAGGCCGGAGAGCACGGCGAGCATGGCTGCCAGGGGCAGGGCGGAACAAAATTTCATGAGGTCACCTTAAAACGGCATCCATGGGCCGACGAAGAAGCGCGTCAGCCAGCCCGGTGTATTGGCTTCGGCCAGGGTGCCCTGGCCGGAATAGGCGATCTGTGCATTGGCGATGCGCAAGGACGAGACCTGGTTGTTCGAATCGATGTCGGCCGCGCGCAGGTAGCCGCGCAGGCGCACGAATTCCTCGCCCTGGTTCAGGGTCAGCGTTTTCTCGCCCTGCACGCGCAGCAAGCCGTTCGGCAGCACTTCCTGCACGATCACGGTGATGGCGCCGGACAAGGCATTTTGCTGCGTGCTGGTCGAGTCGCCGGCGAAGTTGCGGTCGGCGGAGAGATCAAGGCCCGTCTTCGGCAGGGTCTTGCCGAGGATGCTGGCCGCCTTCACGCCGACGGACGAGCCCTTGTTGAACGAGGTGCCCGCCTTCTTGCTGGCCTGCGTGGTTTCCTGCAGGGCCACCGTGACGACGTCGCCCACGCGGAAGGCGCGGCTGTCCGAGATCAGGTCCAGTCCCGCATCGGGATTGAACACGCCGCCGCCCACGCCGCCGCGTACCGCGCTGCGCGGCGCCACGGGCAACGGCGTATCGGAAAAGCTGGGCGCCACCGGCGCCGCCGGCTGGCTGGCGCAACCGGCCATCAACACCAGCAGCAGGGCCGCCGTGGCTTTCATGGCGACTGTCATCAGCGTGCCGCTTGCGCCAGGTATTGCAGCATATTGTCGGCGGCCGACAGCACCTTGGTGTTCATTTCATAGGTGCGCTGGGCAGCGATCATGTCGACCATCTCTTCGACCACCTGCACGTTCGAGCCTTCCAGCGCAAACTGCTTCAGCTTGCCCAGGGCGCCTTCGCCGGGACGGCCTTCCGTCGGCGTGCCGCTCGATGCCGTTTCCTGGAACAGGTTTTCACCGAGTGCCAGCAGGCCCGTCGGGTTGATGAAGCTGGTCAGGTTCAGCTGGCCCAGCTGGGTACCGTTGACATTGCCCGGCACGGTGGCCGTGACCATGCCGTTTTCACCGATGGTGATCGCCGTAGCATTGTTCGGCACGGTGATCTGCGGCACCAGCGGCAAGCCCTGGGCGTTGACCATCACGCCGTTTTCATTGATGCCCAGCTGGCCGGCGCGCGTGTAGGCCGCTTCGCCGTTCGGGCGCAGTACTTGCAAAAAGCCGTTGCCGGTGATGGCGACGTCGAATTCGCGGCTCGTCGTTTGCAGGCTGCCGGTGGTAAACACCTTTTGCGTGCCCACCATGTGGGTACCGTTACCCAGCTGTACGCCCGATGGCGAGAGGGTATTGTCGGCGCGCTGCGTGCCCGGCTGCTGCTCGACCTGATAAAACAGGTCTTCGAAGACGACGCGGTCGCGCTTGAAACCGACCGTATTGACGTTGGCCAGGTTGTTCGCGATAGCTTGCAGTTTGGCATCTTGTGCCTGCACGCCGGTCTTGCTGATCCACATTGCTGGATTCATATATTGCTCCTTGAATATTTCGTCGCGTTGGGCCGGGTACGCTTAGGTACTGAGCAGGCGGTTGCCCGATTCCGTCATGGAATCGCTGGCCTTGAATACTTTCATTTGCATCTCGAAGCTGCGGTTCAGGCTCATGGTGGCGACCATTTCCTCGACGGCCGAGACGTTGCTGCCTTCCAGGTGGCGGTCGCGCAGGCGCACCGTCGGATCGGCTTGCAAGTCTTCGCCGCTGCGCGCCACGATCAGGCCCGCCTCGTTCTTCGTCAGCTCGCCCGCTTCGGCATTGACCAGCTTGAGCTTGTCGACGGTCTGCATCTGCGCCGTACCCGGCACCTGGATGGAGATCGTGCCATCGGCGCCGATCGACAGGCTGGTGTGCTCGGGAATCGTGATGGGGCCGCCTTCGCCCAGCACGGGCCGGCCGTTCAGGGTCAGCGCGCCCGTTTCATCGAGATCCATGGCGCCGGCGCGCGTGTAGGCTTCGCCGTTTTGCCACTGTACCGCGAGAAAACCGTTGCCCGTGATGGCCACATCGAGATCGCGTCCCGTTTCCTTGATGGCGCCCGTACGAGTGCCGACGGCGCTCGACTGCGTCTGCGTCATGTGGCGGTCGTCGTAGCCATAGCCGTTTTGCAGCGGCTGGGCAGTGGACACTTCCAGGTTGGCGCGAAAGCCGCCCGTCTCGATATTGGCCAGGTTGTTGGCGTGTACCTGCTGTGCCCGCAGGGCACGATCGGCCCCGCTCATGGCGGTATAAATCAGCGCATCCATTGCTTTTTACCTTTGCGTATCGTGGATTACAGCGCTTGCATCAGCGATTGCAGCATGGCGTTCTCGGTCGAGATGACCTTCGAGTTCGCCTGGTAATTGCGCTGCGACGTCATCAGACCCACCAGTTCGGAGGTGATGTCGACGTTCGACTGTTCCAGCGAGCTCGTCACCAGTTTGCCGACCATGCCGACGCCCGGACGGTCATACATGGCGGTGCCGGACGTGGTCGAGGCAACCCAGCTGGTATCGTTGACGGCCGTCAATGCGCCTTCGTCGGGGAAGGTGGCCAGGGCGATCACGCCGATGCTTTGCTTCTGGCCGTTCGTGTATTTCGCCACGACGGAGCCGTCAGTGGCCAGTTCCACGCCCGTGTAGGTGCCCGAGGCATAGCCGTCGGCGCGGTCGGTCGAGGTCGTCGATTCGCCGGCAAACTGGGTCGTGCCCGTGTAGTCGATGGCGACCGACATCGGCGCCGCGCCAGGCGGCGTCGGCAGGACCGGCGTGGCAGACGTGCCCGTCACCAGCTTGCCGGAAGTGTCGAAGGTCATGTTCGTCACCGGCAACACATCGGCGTTATCGAATGTGTAATGTACATCCACGCCCGCCGCCGTCTTGACGAAGTACTGGCCCAGCGAGTGCTTGGCGCCCAGCGAATCGTAGATGATCGAGGACTTGCCGCTGTTGTAGCTCAGCTCGCTAGTCTTGCTGAAGGGCACGGTCTTGATGGTCCATTCGGACGACATGTTGGCGGCATACGCCAGCTTGGTCGATGCCACGGCGGGAATCTGGCCCGTTGGAATCAGCATGTCGCCCATGGTGCCCAGAGCGGTGCTGTCCTTGACGGCGGCATAGCCTTGTACCAGGCGGCCGTTCGCATCGATCAGCTTGCCTTCATTGCTGGCCGAAAAGATGCCGACGCGGCTGTAGCTCATGGTGTTTTGCGCATCGCGCGAAACGAAATAGCCGCGGCCATCGATGGCCGCGTCGAGCGCGCGGCCCGTGTTCAGCACGCCGCCATTGAGCGACATGCTTTGCGTGAGCGAACCGATTTCCGTGCCCGTGGCGCGCGAACCGGCATACATGGCCGAAAAGTTGGCGCGGCTGCTCTTGAAACCGTAGGTGCCGGCATTGGCGATATTGTTACTGGTGCTGTTCAACTGTTGGTTGATGGACTGGATACCGGACAGGGCGATGTCGAAACTCATGTTGACTTCCTTTAGTGAAGGAGGAGATTAGTGTTCAGGAAACGAAGGGGAGAGCGGATCAGGCCGTCTTACCGTTAAAGCCGGTGATCGCGCCAGGGTTGACTTCGCCCAGGTTCGACACGTTCAGAATCATGCTGCCGCCGGACGACAGGCGCACGCTGTTGAGCTTGCCTGCGATGTCGACCGATGGCTTTTCGGTGCCGTTGGTGGTGACTGCCATGGTATAGGTACCAGCAGGCAAGCCCAGCGCGACGGGGTCGATGGTGAAGGGAACCGTACCGGCACCCTTGGCACCCAGTTCGATCTTGTATTCCTTGTCGTCCGCGCCTTTCAGGGTCACGGTGGTCTTGGTGGTGCCGGCGGCCAGCGCGATGCTGCCGCTGACCTTGCTCGTGTCGAGCTGCACCGTTTCGCTGTTGACCATCACTTCGGAACCCACTTGCGCACCCAGGGCCAGCACTTGCATCGATTGCAGCACGCTGGCATTGGCGCTGGTCAGCGCCGACAGGTTCTGCATCGCTTCCGTTTGCGCCTGCTGCGTCAATTGATTGACGAACTGGCTCGGATCGGTGGGCGCGAGGGGATCCTGGTTCTTGATCTGCGCGACCAGCAATTTGGTGAACATATCCTGGGTGGCATTGCTCTGCGACTTGACGGCATTGCTGCCGTTGTTGCTGGCGCCACTGTTGTTGTTTGTAAAGAGATTGGTTTCCATGGATTATGCTTCACCTAATTTGAGGAGCGATTGCTGCATCGACTTGATGCGGCCCAGAACTTCGACATTGGTTTCAAACGCGCGCGAAGCCGACATCATGTCGGTCATCTCGGCGACCTGATTGACGTTGGGGTAGAACACCATGCCATCGGCATTGGCCATCGGGTGGCCCGGTTCATACACCTTGCGCAGCGGCTCATCGCTTTGCACCACGTCGAGCACTTGAACGCGTCCGCCCGCGCCGCTGGCACCGGGGCCATCCATCACGGCGGCAAACACGGGCTTGCGTGCGCGGTAGGTTTCACCTTCGGAGCCGGCAACGGAATCGGCATTGGCCAGGTTGCTGGCGATGGTATTGAGGCGCACGGTCTGCGCCGCCATCGCCGAACCGGCGATCTTGGAAATATCCTGGAAGCTCATGCTGATCCTTATTGTCCGGAAATGGCCTTGGCCAGACCCTTCAGTTTCATGTTGACGAAAGTGAGGCTGGTCTGGAAGTCGGTGGCATTCTGCGAGAACGCCGCCTGCTCGACGCCGATTTCGACGGTATTGCCGTCTCGGCTGGGGTGGTAGGGCACGCGGTACAGGGCGCTGGCATCGTCATCGGTCGACAGCAGGCCTGCTTCGTTGTCCTGCAATTGTTGCAGGGCGCTGCCGAAATCCATGTCCATGGCCTGGAAGCCGGGCGTATTTTCATTGGCAATATTGGCCGCCAGCACGCGGGTACGGTCGGCACGTAGCGCGAGTGCATCGGCGTGCACGCCCAGCGCATCCTTGAAATTAATCCCCATGGTCTTCCTTTGTATTGAATTCGATCGTGCTTTTTGCGGTTCGGGCTAGAAAATAGGTGGTGCAGAGGTAAAATCCCAGCCTGGTCATGTTGACGCATGGTAAGGTCATGCCGCTTCAGTATCTTTGATTAAGGTTAGCAATGATTCATTTCAACAGCATTACGATGATCCGAAACAAGGTGCCACATCCTTACATACTGCTTCCCGGCCTATTTTTACTGACCAGCCTATATAGTAGTGCAGGTCGCGCAGAATTGCCAGCCGACAATATATTTTCGCGTGTGGAACAGTTGGCGCGAGAGCAATTAGCGCAGCAGGCAGCCACGGCAGGATTGCTGGAACCGCAGTTTCAAGTGGCCGTGGTGAAAAGCACGCGCCCCATGCCCGCTTGCGCGGCGCCTGTCACGCTGGAAACGGCGGACAGCCGTTCGGCGCAGCGCATGCGCTTTGTGGCAGTGTGTCCTGGAAGCAACGGTTGGCGTTATGAAATGTTGGCGCGCGGTAGCATCACGGCCCAGGTCGCCGTCACCAGCGCACCCGTCACGGCCAATATGCCGTTGCAATCGGCCGACGTGACGCTGGCGCGGCGTGATGTGACGATGGTGCCGGACAGTATTTCCTCCTTGCCCGGCGCCGTCGGCCTGTCGAGCCGGCGCAGCTTGCGTGCCGGCGAAGTGCTGCGCCAGGGGCAACTGGCGGCACCCATGCTGATCAAGCGGGGCAGCGCGGTCAATATCGTGGCGCGCAAGGAGCAGGTGGAAGTGAGCATGGCCGGCGAAGCGCTGGACCCGGGCGCGCTGGGAGCGGTGATCAGAGTGCGCAACGCCACCAGCGGCACGGTGATACGTGCCAGGGTGGTCGATGCGGGCGTGGTGGAACCGGCCGATATTCCCGGCCGTTAAGGAGGTCAGTCCGCGACGGGCGTGCGCTGCAAGCGCGTCGCCAGCTGCGTCAGCTTGGTGGCGTAGTTGGGGTCGGTGGCATAGCCGCCGCGCGCCAGGCCTTGCGCAAATGCGCCCGCGTTGGCACCCGTGTTCAGGGCGGCGCGGTAGCGTGGATTGTCGAGCAACACTTGCGCATAGTCGCGGAAGGCGCTGGCCTGGTCAGGATAGCTGCGGAAGCGCTCGGTTTTCTTCAGCGCCGTGCCGCTGCCGGCCTCGTATTCGGTGGTGACATTGCTGGCCACGTCGCCCTGCCATTTGCCGCCGGCCTTGATGCCGAACAGATTATTTGTGTCCGTGCCCGTGCCCTGGCGCAACGGACGCTGGCCCCAGCCCGATTCCAGCGCGGCGTGGGCGGCGACGATTTCCGGCGCCACGCCCAGGCGCGCGCCCGTTTCTTCGGTCCACGGCTTGATCGAGGCGAGGAACTGCTGCTGCACTTCGCCGATCTCGCCGCCCTGGTTGATGTTGCCCAGCACATTCACGGGCTGGCTCTGCTCCAGATAGGCGCGTCCTTGCGGGCTCAGACTGGTGGCGTTGCCGCCGCCCTGTTCGATGAAGCGGGCCACTTCGCCCTGCACTTGCCGGAACACGCTGCTGAAGTTGCCGCCGGAGCCGGTGGCGTCGGTGGCGCGCATATTGCTCTGCACGGCATTCGTCGCCGCCGTCGATGGCGTCGCCGCCGTGGCGCGGGTGGTCAGGAAATCAGCCTGGCGCATACGTATCTTCCTCGCCATGCAGCACGCGCTGCATGATGCTGTACTGCTCTGTTAATAAATCGCTGTTGCGGGCATTCAGGCGCTTGCATTCCAGCACCATCTGCTCCAGCGCGACCCAGTCGCGTTCGGCGGTGGCGCGCGCGTCTTCTTGCAACAACGCAAACAATTGCGGCATATCGCCTTGCGGGCCCAGCAGGGCAGTGACGAGGCTCACGCGCTGGCGGCGGCGCGCATCGAGGGGCTCGACGGCGGCGATGACCTGCTCGGCCAGCGTCGTCAGCCGGGTGCTCTGATGGTGCAAGGTGGCCTGAAATTGCTCTTCCAGCAAGGTTTGCAGGGCGGCGTAGCCGACGCTGTCGTCCGCCATGCCTTGCAGCACGCGACGTATCGCTTCCTGGCGTGTGATGCCCTTGCGCGGTGAGGTCACGATTCACCGCCGTGGAAACGCTGGATCAAGCCTGCCAGTTTTGCTGGATCGAATGGCAATTCGCCCTTGGCCAGCGCATCGCGCAGCATGGCCACGCGCTCATGGTCGATCTCGGGCATGGCGCGCAGGGCGGCCATGGCCGGTTGCAGCACGGCCGATTGCAATTCCGCCCCAGCCGACGAGCCACCCATGGCGCCGGCGGCGCCCGCGTTCTCGGCGATCGCCTCGGCCGGCGCGATGGCGCTGCTGCCTACGGCAGCGCCGGTATTGCCGGAGGAGATTTTCATACGTTGTCCCTTGCCCTTAATTTGCATGCTCATCGCGCTCCTTCTTTGCGGGCAGGCCCAGCTTGTCGCGCAGGCGCTGCAAGGTTCCCGAGTCCGGTTCACCCACTTGCAGCTCTTCGCCTTGCGCTTTTTGCCCGGCCATGCCAAACATGGCGGCGATGCTGTCAGCCTGGCCACGCGTCAATATTAACAGTTCGATGCGGCGGTTGATGCCGGCGCTGGCATTTTTCACGTCCAGCGGCGCGCGGTCGGCCATGCCCACCACTTGCAGCACGCTGTCCGGACTCATGCTGCCAATCAACAATTGCGCGCGCGCCGACATGGCGCGGTTGGCCGACAGGGTCCAGTTCGAATAGCCTTCATAACCGTTATTGGCGTACTGCATCGAGTCGGTGTGGCCGACGATCAGCATCTGGTTGTCCATCTGCGCGAAGACAGGGCCCATCTGGCGCAGCAGCTTGCGGAAACGGTCGGTCGGCACGGCGCTGCCACGCACGAACATGCCTTGCTTGTCCGTGTCGTGCAGCATGACGCGCAAGCCGTACGGCGTGATCACCGATTGCAGATTGCTCTTCAATCCCGCTTCATCGCTGAGCTTGTCGAGCGCGCGCGACAGCGACAGCAGGTCTTCCGGCGACTGGTAGCTGACCTTGGTCTGGTTTTGCGGCGCCGCGCCGGCCTTGCCGTCCTGCGTCTGCTTGCCTTCCGTGCGCGTGTCGCCCGTGCCCTTGCGGGGCATGGGGAAGCGCTCGATCAGGCTGCCGCGTGGGCCGCCTTTCTGTTCCGGCATGACGCCCTGGCCTTCGCCCTGGCGGCTGCCTGCCGACGCGTCCATCATGATTTCCTTCATCGCCTGCTGCTCGCGCGCGGCCATCAGCCACAGCACGAGGAAGAGCGACAGCAGGGCCAGGCAAAAGTCGGCGAACGCGACTTTCCAGGCGCCGCCATGGGCATCGTCGTCATGCTTGCGACCGGCACGCTTGATGATGGCCTGTTCATGTTTCTCATGCGGCTTTAGCACGGCGGCCTCCCCGGCCTTGGCCTTGCTCTTGTTCGGCGCCGCCATCTTCCAGCGCATTGATCCAGCTTTCCAGCTGGGCGAAGCTCGGCTTGATGTTCAGTTGCACCAGGCGGCGGCCGGCATCGATGGCCAGCAGCGGCGGCTTGCCCGCCACGTGCGTGACCAGCACGACCTTCACGCATTCCATCGTCGAGCCTTCCTCGCCCACCAATTGCTTCATCATGTTGCACATCGGATCGAGCACGCCGTAGCAAAAGAAGATGCCGATGAAGGTACCGACCATGGCGGCGCCCACTTTTTCCGAAATTTCCGCCGCATCGGCGCCGTCGGCCACGGAATTCATGGCCATCACGATACCCAGAACGGCGGCCAGAATGCCGAAGCCCGGCATGGCTTCGGCGATCTTGTGCAAGGACTTCGACGGTTGCAGCAGCTCGTCGTGGATGGCTTCGAGTTCCTGTTCCAGCACGCCTTCGAGCTCATGCGCGTTGATCTTGCCCATCGCCATCAAACGGAAGTTGTCGACGATGAAGGCCAGCAGCTTCGGCTCTTCCAGCACCAGCGGATAGCGCTGGAACAGGGCGCTTTCGCGCGGCGCCTCGACGTGCGCGTCGAGTGCCTTCAGGCCACCGGCGGCCGTTTGCAGCAGTTCATACATCAGCAGCAGCAACTGGCGCTGGAATTCCGAGCCTTGCTTCTTGTGCGTGACGATCTTGCGCATCTGGTGCAGCATTTCCCCGAGTACATGCTTGGGGTTGCCCAGCACCAGGGCGCCGACGGCGGCGCCGATGATGATGATCAACTCGACCGGTTGCCAGATCGCGTGGACGGTGCCGCCCATCAGGGCGAAGCCTCCGAATACACACCCCATCACGATTAAGATACCGATAATTACCATGTCAACTGCCTTTCTGCGTCATTGTGCTGCGTCAATTTGATGGATAGTGCTGAAACTTATGCGTCTTGCAGCATGGCTTTCATCTTGCCCAGTGCCGTCTTGTTCAGCTGGCAGACGCGGGCGTCGCTCAGGTCCAGCACAGCGGCAATTTCTTTATAGCTCAGTTCGAATTCGTAGTACATCTGGATCACGCGCTGCTCGCGCTCGTCGAGCGTACGCAACGCCTGTTCCAGGCTGCGCCGCACCATCAATTGCTCTTCCGGACTCGGTGCGCTGTCAGCCTGCCCCAGGCCTTCCTGCAGCACTTCGTCGAAACTGACGATCAGCTCGGCGTTTTCCGCCAGCTGGTATTCCTGGAAGGCTTCCGGCGTCAGCTTCAGGGCGGCCATGATTTCCGCGTCCAGCGGCTCGCGCCCCAGGCGCCGGGTCAGGGCGCGCACGCTGTCGCGCAATCGATGGCTTTCCTGGCGCACGGCGCGCGGGCGCCAGTCCTGGCGCCGCAGCTCATCGAGGATGGCGCCGCGGATGCGCAGGCTGGCATAGCTGCCGAAAGACTGGTCCGGCACGCCGTAGCGGCGCAGCGCCTCCAGCAAACCCATCAGGCCGATCTGTTCCATGTCGTCGCGGTCGATGGCGCCCGACACCTGCGAATTGAGCTGGCGCACGATGCGTTTCACCAAAGGGGCGTACGCCACCAGATGTTGTTGCTCTTCAGCAACGCTGAGCACGGCCGCGCAAGCGCTGGCGGCGGCATATTCGCCGGCGCCATACGCTTCCTGGTATTGCTCTACATAGGCCACGGGGTCTCCCACTAGGTCGGCTGGCGTGTTGGCTTATTCAATGATCAGCTTGCCGACCATGACTTCGGTGTAGGGTTTTTCCATCTGCTCGCGTTCATAGCTGACATTGAAGGCCTTGTTGATCTGTTCGGCAAATTGCTCCACCGTCATGGTCTGCGCCTTGTCCATCGGAAAGCTCGACAAGGTACTGACGGCGATCGAGCGCATCAGTGGCAAGTGGTCCTTGGTCAGCTTTTCCTTTTCCTCGGTGGTGGCGATCACCAGGTCGGCCGACAGGTAATGCGTTTCGCTGTCGCCGGGGCCGCGGCGCAGCATCACGATGACCTTGTCCAGGGTGATGAACTTGCGCGCCTTCTTGCCCGTGGCCGGTGGCGGCGGGGCTTTCGCTTCGGCAGTTTCGGCATGGCCGGCGACCGGCTTGGCCAGGTACCACATGGCGCCACCGGCGGCGCCGGCGGCCAGCACGGCCACGGCGATGAAGCCGGCTATCAATTTCATTTTCGTATTCATCAGGCGGTATCTCGCTCATGCATGGCGTAAGTGGTAGCGGCAGTGCTGCCGTCGGACAGGGCGCGCCCCGGTTCGGCGTCGTCGTTCTGGCGGCCCGGCTGACGCTGGCCGCGCGCATCGCCTTCGGCAAACGCCTGGGCGGCAGGGCTGCGCGGCGTGGCGCTGATATTCACGGCCACGTCGGTGTACTGGCGCTGTGCCAGGTCGCTGCGCATGTTTTCGCCGATGCCTTGCAACTGGCGCAACACTTCCGAGTTCGACGCCGTGACGTTCACCTGCAGCGCGCCGGCCGTGTGACGGATGGAAATTTCAATGCGGCCCAGCATGGGCGGATCGAGGCGGATCGTCGCGTGTTCGCTGTTGCGGCCGATCTGTGTCTGCAGGCGTTCGCCCAGCGCTTCGCGCAACGGTTCCTGCCATTGCTGGGCAGGGCCATTGAGTTTGATCGTGTCGGCGCCCGGCGTTGCCGGGGCGCCACTGTTCACCCCGCCAACCGGGCCCGGGCTGACGGGCGTGGCAGCAACGCGCTCGCCATCGCGCGTGGCGGCGGGCGCCGCTGCCGCGGGCGCGGCCGTCACGGCCGGCGCCGCATCGAAGCCGGCGGGCGGCAGCGCGGTTTTGCTGCTGGTCGCAGAGGCTGGTGTTGGCTGGGCTGCCGCCACCGGTTCGCCCAGATCGCGTGCTGGCGCCATCCTGGCGGTCTGCACATTGAAAGCAAGGGCATCGGGATGCAGGCGGCTGTTCAGGCCCAGGGTCTGCTGTGCATTGCCTTGTTGCGTATCGGCTACGCCATCGTTTCCCTTGGCTGCTACAGCTACAGCTGCAGCGTCGGCTTGAGGCGAGACGGGCAGCATGGGCGCCATCAGCGGCGGCGTCATGGCGGGCAGGCCCGCGTCCTGCTTTGCCGCAGCCTCGGTGATGTCGGCAGCTGCGTCGGTGGCGGGGACGCCATCCTCCGGCAGGTCCGCGGCAAGGTCTGGCGCCAAGACGGCGTCGTTGGCGACCGTTCCCTGGGCTGGCGCGGGCAGTGAGAACAGGAGGTTGCGCGGGGTGCCAGCATCGGGCGCGCCCTTGCTCACGGGCGCGTTAACGCCCGCATCGGCGCTCCTTGATGGCGTGGTCGCGGTGTTCGGTGTGGTGTTGAAGCTCATTTTCATGCTGGATTCTCATCTTGATACATGGCATTTTCAATCGCATACGCGACCCAGCCTTCTTGTTTCGAATGTATCTCGCCCAACTGCATGCCCAGGCGATGTTTTTCGTCGGAACACGCCTGGTATGCCTGCGCATGCGCCTTGCGCAAGGCGAGCAGGGCGGCTTTTTCACGTTCGCTCAATATGCCCAGGCTGGCAAGGTGCTGCGCCAGTTTTCTGTCGAGTAGTTCCAGCGCGTCCCAGTTCTGGCTGGCGGTGGCTGCCAGCACTTCGCGGGTCAGCTGGAGCGACAAGGGGCTGCTATCCATTCTTGGCCTGGACGCCGAGCCAGCCTTGCTTGATCGTCGTCAACAGCGTGGTCACCTCGTCGATCAGGGTCGGATCGAGCGTGATGCCGGCCGAATACAGGCGGCCGGTGCAGTACTCGTACAGACGGCCCAGATTGGCGACGACTTCGCCGCCATTCTCGAAATCGAGCGAGCTCGACAGTCCGTTGATGATTTCCGTACATTTGTTCAGGCTGATGGCCTTTTGTTCATAGCGCTTGCCGACGATGTGTCCGCGCGCGCGCGCCAGTTCTTCCAGCAAGCCGTCGGTGAGCAGCAAGACCAGTTCGACTGGCGTGGCGCGCGACGTCTGCGCATCCAGGTTGACGGCGTGGTAGTTACTGTATGCATCGTGATTCATCATTTTTTCTCACTCTAAAAGCTTGGTGTTGCTGGCAGGCAGTCGCCGTCCGCGGACGGCGACTGCCTCTATTTACTCTTGTCGCTGCTGAACAGGGCATCGAACATATCGGTCGTTTGCGCCATGCGTGCCTGCAAGGATTGCAGTTGGGTGAACTGCGCCTTGTAGCGGTTGTACATCGCCGTGTAGTCGGCCTCGAACTTGGTCTGGCGTTCGCCCAGCGATTTTTGCAGCTTGGCCACCGATGTCTCGCGCTGCGACAGCTGGCCATTGGCCGAGGTCCAGGTTTCGATGAACTTATCGAGCTTGCCGGCGATGCCGCTAGGCGCGCTGGCGGAATTGTTGCCGATTGCCTTGTCCAGGCCGCCCGGATTCGTCTTCAGCGCTGCCGTCAGCTTGGTGGCATCGAGGGCCAGTGTGCCGTTGCGCTGAGCGGTGATGCCGAAATTGGCAAGGGCGCCCGTCGCCGTTTCGCGCAAGGTACGCACCAGCTGGTCACGCAGCACGCGCACGCCGCTGTCGGTGGAAAATACACCGGCAGCCTTGGCCGATGCCGGATCTCCCGGGTCGGTCAAGCCGTCAAGCACGGCCTTGAGTTTGTTGTAGGCAGTAACAAAGCTTTGCGCATTGGTCGTCGTGGCGGACGAATCGAGCGCCACGGTCAGGGTCATCGGCGCGTCGCCGCTCGCCTGCGCTTTGGTAAAGGTCATCTTCACACCATCGATATTGCTGAAGGTATTCGACGATTGCTCGATGCGGTTGCCATTATCGACCCCATCTGCTGGCTTGCCGCCGACCCAGATGACGGCATTCTGGGCATCGACTACCTGCTTGGGCGTGGCAGCGAGCGCATCTTTCAAGGCGCCGGGCGCCATCGCGCCCGTATCGAGCGACAGCGCGCCTTCCGTGCCGCTGACATTCGACGTCAGCACCAACTGGGCGATACCGCCGATGGTGATGACGGACGCCGTCACGCGCGAATTGTTCTTCGGTTCCGCATTGATGGCGGCGGCGATATCCTTGGCTGACAGGGTCGCGCTGTCGCCATCCGCATTCGCCTTGCTCAAGTCCACCGTGAAATCGGTATTGTTGGCCAGTTTGATTTTCAGCGTGCCGTTGCCTGCGGCCGGCATGGCCATGTTGCTCAGCCCGCCCAGCGACACCTGGTTGTTCGTGGCAACCTTTTCCACGAATAACGAATACGTGCCGGCGGCAGCCGATTCCGACGCCGTGGCGCTGCCCAGCGCTGTATTGCTGAAGGTGGCACCTTGCACCAGCATGGTCTTGCCACTCGTCAGGCCCAGCAAGCTGGAGCTGAAGGAGGTCAGGGCCATCTTCAGGTTCACCAGGCCACCCGAAGTGGCCGTGGCGGCCTTGGTCTGGGCGGTGATGCGCGCCTGCAGATCGGCCGTGTATTTGTCGGTCAATGCCTGGGCCGACGCCGTCGGGTCGTAGGTATTCGAAGCGGAAGTGGAAAAGGCCATGTCAAACTCCTAAAATTAGCATGCAGGATATACCCAATGACAAGGCGACCAAATATTCACTTTTCTGAAATTATTTCTGTAAAACATTATTTTACCTGCCCGCGGAACCAGAACTGCGTCGCCAGCTCGTCTTGCCGCTTGGCATCGACACGTTGTTGCTCATTCGCAACATGTTTTTGTTTTTGCGTCAACACCTGGTCCAGTACCTCGCGTTTCGCCCAGGCCGTATTCAGGGCGCGCTGCGAGACAGCCATGTTGGCCTCGTGCAGGTGCAAATCGGTACGGTGCTGGTCGGCCATCTGCATGACGGCTTGCTTGAAGTTGCCGCAATTGACAGACAGGGCCAGGGGCAGGGCGCCGCTGGGGCCGCTATCCGTGTACAGGCCCGTCAGGCGCTCCAGATTTTTCTGGTAGCGCTCGCGCACGGCCGTCTGCGCCGCCATTTCGCCTTGCAGGCGTTCCACTTCCGTGCTGCGCAGGCCGACCAGGGTGGTCAGATTGCGGATGGTATGCGCGTCGCTCACATATGCTCCTAGGCCATGATCTGTTCAAGTTGGGCTATGCACGGCCCCATCGGCGCCTCTTCCTTGGTGCCCTGGCACAGGAAGGCTTCGATGGGCGCGTGCAGCTGGACGGCGCGGTCCGTGATCGGATCGGCGCCCGGCACGTAGGCGCCCAGCGGGATCAGGTCGCGCACGCGCGCATGGCGCGCCATCGACGCTTTCAGCGCGCGCGCCGCCTGCATGTGCTCGGGCGTGATCACCTGCGCCATGCAGCGGCTGATCGAGGCGGCGATGTCGATGGCGGGGTAGTGGCCCCGCTCGGCCAGTTCGCGCGTGAGCACGATGTGGCCGTCGAGAATCGCGCGCGCCGTGTCGACCACCGGGTCTTGCTGGTCGTCGCCTTCGGCCAGCACCGTGTAGATGGCGCTCATGCTGCCGTCAGGGTGGGCGCCGTTGCCGGCGCTTTCCACCAGTTGCGGCAGGTTCGAAAAGACGGACGGCGGATAGCCGCGCGTGGCGGGCGGCTCGCCCAGGGCCAGCGCCACTTCGCGCAAGGCCATGGCGTAGCGCGTCAGCGAGTCGACCAGCAGCAGCACGTGCTTGCCCTGGTCGCGGTAATGCGCGGCGATCGAGTGGCACAGCTCAGTGGCCATGATGCGCATCAACGGCGATTCGTCGGCCGGCGCGATCACCAGCACGGCTTTCTTCAAGCCTTCGGCGCCGAGCGACTTTTCGACGAATTCGCGCACTTCGCGGCCCCGTTCGCCGATCAGGCCGACGACGACGACATCGGCCACCGTCTGGCGCGTGATCAGGCCCAGCAGCACGCTCTTGCCGACGCCGGAACCGGCCATCAGGCCCACGCGCTGTCCCTTGCCCAGGGTCAGCATGCTGTTAATCGCCCGCACGCCCACATCCAGCGGTTCGATGACGGGCTGTTTCTTCAGGGGGTTGATTTTCGGCGGCGTCACTTCCAGGATGTGTTCGCCACCGAGGCGGCCCAGGTCATCGATCGGCTCGCCCAGGCCATTCACCATGCGGCCCAGCCATGAGGGGCCGATCTGCAGGCTGGCCTTGTCGGGCAGGGGCAGGACCCTGGCGCCCGTGGTCAGGCCTGTCGCCTTCTTGAACGGCATCAGGTAGGACAGCTTTTCGCGGAAACCGACGACTTGCGCATCGAGCCACTCGCCGCTCACAGTTTCAATTTGACAACGCTGGCCCGTGTGCAGGCGGCAGCCGGCGCTTTCCAGCAGCAGGCCGGACGCGCCGACCAGGCGGCCGGTGGGCGTCGCGACCGGGATATCGCCGATCTCGAAGCTGCGCAGCGTGTCGGCGATCATGCAGGCGCGCCCTGGTCCGCGTGCTCGGCGGCCAGCGCCAGATGGCTGCTGACCTGTTCCATGCAGGCCGACAGGCGCTGGTGACAGCCGGCGTCGACTTCATTGTCGCCGGCCTTGATGCGGCATTCACCCGCGTCGAGGCGGGCGTCGGCGATCAGGTTCCAGCGCTTGGCGCGCTTCGGATCGAGTTCGCTGATGCGTTTGAGTTCTTCCGGATTGAGGAAGACATCGATTTCCTCGCGCGTCGGCGGCATCGAGGCCAGGGTCTCGTCGACCAGGGCCAGCAATTGCACCGGCTGCAGCGCCAGTTCCGCGCGGATCACCTGGCGCGCCACCTTGGCCACCAGGTCGACCACTTCCTTGCGCTGCGCTTCGCGGTAATCGGCGCGCACTTTTTTCAGGTCGCGCAAGATGGCGTCGACGGGGCGCGCCAGGCGGTCCAGCGCCACCAGGGTTTCATTGCGGCCTTCTTCGCGGCCCTGCGCCATGCCGTCGTTGCGTCCGGTGTCGTAGCCGTCCTGCTGGCCTTGCACCAGGCCCACTTCGTAGCCGTCGCGCTGGCCCTGCTCGAAGCCTTCCGAGACGGATGCCTGCCACTGGCCATCCGTATCCTCGTTGGAGGCACGCTGGCCGGCGGCGATGAATTGCGACAGGGGCGGGAAACGATACGAGCGGAAGTGTTTCATTCGATCACCGCTTCAGCAAACAGTTGCACTTCGATCTCGCCCGCATCGGCGAGGCCCTTGACGGTGGCCATGATTTCCTGGCGCGTCTGTTCGATACGCGACAGTGGCACGGGGCCGGAACGGCGCATCATGTCTTCGAAGCTCTGTGCCTGGCGGCGCGGCATGGTTTTCAGCACGGCGTCGCGGATCGACGGTTCCGCGCCCTTCAGGGCGATGGCCCACTGTTCCATCGGCACGTCTTCCAGGATGCGCGTGAGCGTGACATCGCTTTGCGTGGACAGGATCAGGAAGTCGTACATGCTCAGTTCGATTTCCGAGACCACGTCCGGATCGTGCGCGCGCAGCAGTTCTACCAGCGCGGCGCGGTTGCCCGGCATGCGGTTGAGGATTTCGGCGGCTTGGCGGATGCCTTCGACGCTGGTGCTTTGGGTGTCGAGCGTGCCCAGGCAGCGGCCCACCAGTTCGTCGAGCTCGACCAGCAGGTCGCGGTCGATCTCGTCCAGGCGCGCCAGATTCAGCAAGACCAGGTCGCGGCCTTCGACGGGGAGGGCGTCGAGGATCTGGCCGGCCAGCGCGGGCGGCAAAAAGGCCAGGAACACGGCTTGCATCTGCACGTGTTCGTTGACGATGTATTCGGCCAGCCATTTTGGCGAGGCCCACTGCAGGCGCGCCATTTTTGGACGGATGGCGTCGCCGTAAATGTTGTTCAGCACGCTATTTGCGATATCGCTGCCCAGCGCCAGGTCCAGCGAGCGCTTCAGGTAGCTGCGCGAGGCGCCGTGCACGCCGCTTTGCTGGCGGTAGTCGTCGAAGAAGGTCTGCATGGCCGTTTTCACGGATTCGACCTTGATGCCGCTCATGCGCGACATCACTTGCGTGACTTCCAGCAATTCTTCGCGCGACAGGCAGCGCAGCACGTTGGCAGCTTGTTCCTCGCCTATGCTCAGCAGCACGATGGCGGCCTGCTCCACGGGATTCAGGCTGACGCTTTCGTACTCGACGCCGTCGGAGGGATTATTGTTGTTGTTGAGTTCGGCCATTTTTCTGCATCCATTGTTTGACGACTTCGGCGACACGCTCGGGTTCTTTTTCAGCCAGCACTTTCAGGTGATCGACCATCACGTCGACCGCCGAGCCTGGTGGCGGCAAATCATAGTTTTCCAGCAGCGGCACGACCGGCATGTTGCCAGCGCTGGCCTCGCTTTCGAGCGCCAGCGGGCTGCCATTCACGCCCAGGGCTGGCGCGCCAGCGGCCGCCACGCCATTCGTGCCGGCGGCGCTGCCGCCGCCCAGCGCCAGGGCGGGATCGAGCTGTTTCAGTGCCGGCGGCGCCAGGCGCGTGGTCAGCAAGCGCATCAGCGGACGCAGGATCAGGAAGTAGCCGAGCACGGCGCCCAGGGCGTACAGCAACCAGCTGCTGAAATCGACGACGGTATCGCGCTCTTCCCACCACTGCGCCACGGGGGGCTTGGCAGGGAAGGCCAGCGCAGTCAGGCTCAGGCTGTCGCCGCGCTGGGCGTTGATGCCCAGGCCGCTGTTGAGCATTTTTTCAATATTGCCCAGTTCGGCAGGGGTCCAGCCGGTTTTCGGATTCGGTGCGGCGGCGCTGTTGAGTACGACGGCCACGCTGAGTTTTTCCAGGCGGCCACGGCTGCGCTTGATCTGCGTGATGCTGCGGTCATACGCGTACTGGCGCGTGGTGGCGTTCTTGCGCGCAGTGCCGTCGTCGGACGCTTTCGGTGCGCCATCGGCCGGCGCGGCGCCGGCGCCGGCCGGTGCCGGCACGGCCGCCGCTGGCGGACGGTTCGACAGGCTGCCGGGAACGCCGGCCACGGTACGGTTGCGCTCCTGCTCTTCGCGCATCGCTTCGCTGGTCACTTTCGGCGCTTCGCCGTATTTTTCCAGCGTTTCGTCCACACGGTCGTTGTTCACGGCGGCCGTCACGCTGAGCTTGAAGTTGTCTTCGCCGATCACGGGACCGAGCAGGCCTGTGACGTTGCGGCGGATGTCATCCTGGAAGCGCTTCGCGCCTTCATTGCCAGCGGCCGAGGCGTCGAAGCCGTCCGTCAGGTCGACGTGCGAGGACAGCAGGTTGCCGCCCTGGTCGACCAGGCTCACGCGCGTAGGCGCCAGGCTGGCGACGCTGCCGGCCACCATGTTGATGACGGCGGCGATCTGTTCCGGCGCCAGGGTGCGGCCCGGTTTCAGCGCCACCACCACGGAGGCCGACGATTTGTCGCCGTCGCTGGCGACAAACGAGGTCGACTTGGCAATCGACAGATGGACGCGCGCCGAAGCGATCGCGTCCATCGTCATGATGCTTTGCGCCAATTCGCCTTCCAGGCCGCGGCGGAAGCGCACGTCCTGCACGAATTGCGATACGCCCAGCGGGTCATTCTTGTCCATCAGCTCCAGCCCGGCCGGCAGCTGCGCCGTCACGCCCTTCGAGGCGAGCAGCATGCGCACCTTGCCCAGCATGGCATCGGGCACCAGCACCTGGCCGCTGTCCGGATGCAGGCGGTAGGGGATGTGCTCGGCGTCCAGGGTGGCCATCATGTCCGTCACGGCCACTTTTTCGCGCGCGCCAAACACCGGCTTGTAGTTGGCCTGGTCGCGCCAGGCATACATGGTCACCATGGCGGTGATGCCGATGGCCAGCACGACGATGGGAACCAGGTTTTTCAGCAGGGCGGGCGGGATGGCGGGCTGGGCACCAAGGCGCCAGCGCGCAAATGCGGACTTCATGGGGGTAATCACTTGGGGTAACTTTCGCTGGGAGGCTGGGCGTGGATCAGGGCGTGAAGATTACAGAGGCAGTTTGATGAGTTCGTCGACGGCGCCCATGACCTTGTTGCGCACCTGCATCAACATGGAGAAGGACAGGCTCGCTTCCTGGCTGGCCAGCATGGCGCCGACCATGTCGTCACTCTTGCCGCTGTCGACGTCGCTCATTTTCTGCGCCGCCATGCGGTCGTCGCCATTCACCTTGCCGATGGCGTCTTGCATGCTTTGCGCGAAGGAGAAGCCGGATTGTTCCGGCGTGCCGAACTGGGCGGCGGGCGCGATGCTGGCGCCAAGCGCGTGCGCGTCATTGCTCAGTGCTGCCAGATCGGCCTTGATCAGACCTGCGAGTTCGTTGCTCATCTTGCCCTCTACTTTCAATATGCGGTGACGTATCAATCAGAATTACTGGTGTTGCCAATCCGGCAGAAGTGCACGTGAATGCCATCCTGCCCGGCCCGATCCGCAAGGCCCATCAGTTTTATCAGTTGCCACACCATCCGCTCAAGCAGACTCAAACAAACTCAGCAAACCCACGCCGACATGATTTACATGGCCATGACAACTAGTAATTATCTGATAAAAGTTTCTTCTGGTGGCAATAAGAGGAACTGAACACTGCCATAAAAACCGGAATCAGGTAAGCGGAATGGCGCACTGCAAATCTATATTTTGTCGCTATAAGCTTACCTCGCGGCAACTATAAAGTAAAGAGAGGATTGGCTCAAGGAATATTGATACATGGCAATATTCGGCTTTTTCATGTATTGTTCAGCACCGTAGTCATCTAGCATGCGATACGATGCGCAATCGTTGGCTTGCGCACCTGTCGGCAAAGCCAAGATGATGCTGTATTTAATTTCGGGCGATCCGTATAATTTGTTCTGCCACCGCAATACCGACATGACTACTACATGACAATCATTACCAAGACAGATCAAACTGTGCGCCATCAAGTCCTCGATTCCTGTCTGCTTGGACGTCCTGTCCATTTGCTGCATGTATTCGGCGCTCAGCTGCGCGACGACCTGGCCGCGGCCCTGCGCCAGCCGATGAGCCGTCGCTACTGGGGTAATTTCCAGATCGACGCCGTGACGTTGTCGCGCGCGGAAAACGAGGACAGCGTGAATCGCTGGCTGAGTTTTTCCACGCCGGCCGGTCAGACGGGCTTTACGCTCGAACGGCAGATACTCTTGAGCGTGCTGAACTATCGCTACGGTAGTGCCGGCGCCAAGGGCGTGCTGCCCGATCCGGCGCAGGTGCGCGTGACGGCCACCGAGGAGCGCCTCGCTGTGGTGCTGGGACAACAGTTGGTGAACAGCTTGTTCGCCCGCATCCACAAGAACCTGCAAACCGTGGGCAAAAGCAGCGACATCGACACCAGTGCCGAGGTCGCCGTGCAGTCGGGCGTGCATCCGGCGCGCGGCAGCTGGATCGTCAGCGTGGCGCTCAGCGACGTCGCGGCGGGGCAGAGTGGCCATTTCTGGTTCTCGCTGGACAAGCGCCTGATGGCCGACGTGCTGCGCGGCCTGCTGCCCGAGCGCGCGCAAGCGAAGAAAGCCCTGCGCGGCAGCGTGCGCCCGCTCGCTTCGCGTTTGCAAGTGACCCTGGAAGGGCGGCTCGTCAGCAAGCAGGTGCAGTTGGGCGCCTTGTTCGACCTGCGCGTGGGCGACGTGATTCCCGTCAGCCTGAGCCGCACCGACGTCATGCTCGACGATTCCCGTTTATTTACAGCGGCTGTTTCCGAACACAAGGGCAAGCTCTGTTTAACCTCATTTGAAGATGTCGAATAATATGAATATCACCGATACCAACCAGAGCGAAACCCTGCTGGAAGACCTGGGCGATGACATGATCATCGATCAGGGCGACATGTCCGACGTGGCCAGCACCCGCGCGCGGCGCGACATTCCGCAGATGATGCGCAAGATTCCCGTCACCCTGACCCTGGAAGTGGGCTCGGCCCGCATTTCGCTGGAAGAACTGATGGCCATCGGCCCGGAAAGCGTGATCGAACTCGACATGCTGGCCGGCGAACCGCTGGTGATCAAGGTCAACGGCACGCCGATCGGCCGTGCCGAAGTGGTGGTGGCCGGCGAGAACTATGGCCTGAAAGTCATCGACCTCGACGGCCTCAATCTCGACCTGATGACAGCATGAAGCTGGCGGTACCCGGTTTGAGCCGGCGCCGCGGCGCGCTGGCTGCCGCGCTGGCTGTCCCCGTTCTGATGCTGTGCTGCAGCGCCGCCGGCGCGCAGGACCTGCTGTCCGGCGTGGTGCCGGGCGCGAAGACCGACCTGTCGGTGAAGATGCAGATCCTCGTCGTCATGACCCTGCTCGGGCTGCTGCCCGTGATGGTCATGATGATGACCAGCTTTACCCGCTTCGTCATCGTGCTGTCCCTGTTGCGCCAGGCCCTGGGCCTGCAGCAGGGTTTGCCCAACCGTATCGTCACGGGCATCGCCCTGATTCTCACCTTGCTGGTCATGCGCCCCATCGGCGACCAGGTGTGGAAGGAGGCGTTCGTGCCCTACGACCGCGACCAGATCGGCATGCAGGAAGCGCTGAAGATCGCCGAAGTGCCGATTTCGCGCTTCATGCTGGCGCAGACGAGCAAGGCCGCGCTGGCGCAGATCGCCCACCTGGCCGGCGAGCCATCGACGATGCGCCCGCAAGACCACAGTTTCACGGTCAAGCTGGCGGCGTTTGTCTTGTCCGAACTTAAGACGGCGTTTCAGATCGGCTGCATGCTGTTCATACCGTTCCTCATCATCGATCTGGTGGTGGCGTCCGTGCTGATGGCGATGGGCATGATGATGCTCTCGCCACTGGTCATTTCGCTGCCGTTCAAGCTGCTGCTGTTCGTGCTGGTCGACGGCTGGACCCTGACCGTCAACACCCTCGTTACCAGCATACAGGGCTATTGAGCGATGTTTACCCCTGAAGTCGCCGTCGACCTGATCATCGAAGCGTTGCATGTCGTCATGCTGCTGGTGGTGATCCTGGTCGTGCCCGGTTTGCTCATGGGCTTGCTGGTCGCGCTGGTGCAGGCGGCCACCTCGATCAATGAACAGACCATGAGTTTCCTGCCGCGCCTGCTGGTCACCCTGTTGGCGCTGATCCTGGCCGGACGCTGGATGGCCGGTTACCTGATGGATTATTGCGTGTCCATTTTTCAGCGCGCGGCCACCCTGGTCGGATAGCGCCGCGCGCCCATGGATCAGATTTTCAATCAGGTGCTACCGTTTCTGCTGGCCGTGTGGTGGCCGTTCTGCCGCATCCTGGCCATGCTCAGCGCCTCGCCCGTGATCGGCGACGGTGTCGTGCCCGTCACCGTGCGCATCCTGCTGTCGCTGGTGCTGGCGATCCTCATGCTGCCCGTGATGCAGGCCTCGGGCATCTCGCAGGACTTGTTGAAAATCGATCCGTTTTCCCTGTACGCCATCGTCGCCACCCTGGAGCAGGCCGTCATCGGCTTCGTCCTCGGCCTGGCCTTCCACTTCGCCATGTCGGTGATGTCGGTGCTCGGCTACCTGGTGTCGAGCCAGGTGGGCTTTTCCATGGCCGTCATGAACGATCCACTGAACGGCACCTCGTCGGACGTCATCACGGGGATGCTCACCATCATGTGCATGATCGTGTTTTTCGCCATCGACGGCCATCTGGTGCTGACGGGCGTGATCGGCGCCAGTTTCAAGGCCTGGCCCGTGGGGCAGGGCTATGCCCCGCTGCTGCTGCAGACGGTGGCCTACAACGTGGCGTGGATCTTCGCCGCCGCCATGCTGCTGGCCTTGCCCATCGTCTTTTCCACCATGGTGGTGCAGCTGGGCTTCGGCTTCCTGAACCGCGTGGCGCCGTCGCTGAACCTGTTTTCGCTGGGCTTTTCCATGATCACCGTGTTCGGCCTGCTGATGCTGGGGCAGATCGTGCGTTTTATTCCCGAGCACTACATCGCCATGACGAATCGCGTGCTCGATATGATCGCCGAACAGATGCGGGTGGCGCATGGCTGAGAATAGCACGGGCGACAAGACCGAAAAGGCGTCACAGCAAAAGCTGAAGAAGTCGCGCCAGGAAGGGCAGGTGGTGCGCTCGCGCGACCTGTCGACGGCGCTGGGCATCCTGATCAGCATGAAGCTGTTCGTGTTTCTGCTGCCTTCTTATCTGGACACCTTCCGCGGACTGTTCGCCATGGCGTTCATGCCGCTCGACAGCAAGGGCGCGCTCGACAATGCCATGTCGATGGCGTTCGTCACCTCGGTGGGCTTGCTGATCAAGATGATCGTGCCGCTGTTCTGCGTGCCGTTGTTCGTCGTGCTCGGTTCCCTGATCCCCGGCGGCTGGGTCATCAGCACGAAGAACTGGATGCCGAAGATGGAGCGCCTGAGCCCGGCCAAGAACCTGGGCCGCCTGGTGTCGCCCAAGCATGGCTTTGAATTCGGCCTGTCCATCGCCAAGGCCGGCGTGCTGGGCATGGTGATCGTGCATGTGAGCCGCTCCAGCCTGGTGCAATACGTGGATTTGCAGCACCGGCCCCTGCAGCAAGCCATGCTCGATGGCTCGGCCCTGATGCTCGACGGCCTGATGGCCCTCATTTCCGTCTTCATCCTGTTCGCCATTATCGACGTGCCGGCGCAGGCCTTCTTTTTTGCCCGCGGCCAGCGCATGAGCAAGCAGGACGTCAAGGAAGAGCATAAAAGCAGCGAAGGCCGGCCCGAAGTGCGCCAGCGCATCCGCCAGTTGCAGCAGCAGATCGGCCGGCGCAGCGTGCGCAAGACCGTGCCCGACGCCGACGTGGTGATCGTCAACCCCGAGCATTACGCCGTTGCACTGAAGTATGACCAGGACCGCGCCGAGGCGCCGTTTGTCGTTGCCAAGGGCGTCGACGAGATGGCGCTGTATATCCGGCAAGTGGCGAAGGAACACGATATTGAAACGCTGGAGTTGCCGCCGCTGGCGCGCGCCATCTACAACACCAGCCAGGTGCAGCAGCAGATTCCCGTGCAGCTGTACCAGGCCGTGTCGCAGGTGCTCAACTACATACTGCAACTGAAAGCATTCCGTACTGGGCAGCGTGCCGCCCAGCCCCCATTTCCCACCGAGGTGGTCGTGCCATCTCATTTGAGCGAGGTAGTACCTTCATGAATTTCCTGAACAGAGTGGTTGCCGAAATGCGCCGCCACAAGTTCGCCACGCCGCTGTTCCTGCTGGTGATCCTGGCGATGATCATCCTGCCGCTGCCGCCGGTGCTGCTCGATATCTTGTTCACTTTCAATATCGTGCTGGCACTGATCGTCATCCTGGTCAGCGTGTCGGCCAAGCGGCCGCTCGATTTCTCCGTCTTCCCGACGGTGATCCTGGCCACCACCATGCTCAGGCTGACCTTGAACGTGGCGTCCACGCGCGTGGTGCTGCTGCACGGCCATACGGGCGCGGACGCGGCCGGTAAGGTGATCGAGGCGTTCGGTAACGTGGTCATCGGCGGCAACTTCGTCGTCGGTATCGTGGTCTTCGTGATCTTGATGATCATCAACTTCGCCGTCGTCACCAAGGGTGCCGAGCGTATTTCCGAAGTGTCGGCGCGCTTTACCCTCGATGCCTTGCCGGGCAAGCAGATGGCCATCGATGCCGACCTGAACGCCGGCCTGATCAACCAGGAAAAAGCCCAGATCCGCCGCAAGGACGTAGCCGCTGAAGCGGATTTCTATGGCGCCATGGACGGCGCGTCGAAGTTCGTGCGCGGCGATGCCGTCGCCAGTATCCTGATCCTGATCATCAACATGGTCGGCGGCGTGGCCATCGGCTCGCTGATGCACGATCTGTCGTTCGGCGATGCTTTCCGTCAATACGCACTGCTGACCATCGGTGATGGCCTGGTGGCGCAGATCCCGGCGCTGCTGCTGTCGGCCGCGGCCGCCATCCTGGTGACCCGTATCAGCGATTCGGGCGACTTCGAACAGCAAGTGGCGGGTCAGGTGCTGACGTCGCCAACGGTGATCTTCAGCGCGTCCGGCATGATGGTGGCGCTGGCCTTGATCCCGGGCATGCCGTGGTTCATGTTCATGACCTTTGCCGGCGTGCTGGCCTTCGTCGCCTGGCGCCTGACCAAGCGCGTGAAGGGGCCCGATACGGCCGGCATGGCGGCCATCGAGGCGGCCTTGCGCGAGGACAAGCCTGCCGAGATGGAGTGGCAGCAACTGCCTGCCGTGCAACCGCTGATGGTGATGCTCGGCTATAAACTGGTGGGCATGGTGGATAAGACACAAGGCGAACCCTTGACCAAGCGCGTCAAGGGCGTGCGCCAGAGCCTGTCCGAATCGATGGGCTTGCTGCTGCCGAACATCGGCGTGCGCGACGACCTGGCCCTGAAGCCGTCGCAGTATGCCATCGTGCTGTCGGGCACCGTGGTGGCGCAGGCGGAAGTGCAGGCCGACCGCCTGATGGCGATCCCGTCGCCGAACGTGTATGGCCAGCTCGATGGCATTCCCGGCATCGAACCGGCCTACGGCATGCCCGTCACCTGGATCGAGCCCGGTGAAAAGGCGCATGCGCTGGGCCTGGGCTACCAGGTCATCGAGGCGCCCAGCGTGATCGCCACGCACTTGTCGAAGATGGTGCGTGAATACTTGCCGGAACTGTTCCGCCACGAAGACGTCTCGAACATGATGGAGCGCCTGACGGCCCTGTCGCCCAAGCTGGCCGGCGCGCTGGACAAGGCCCTCACGCACACGCAGATGCTGCGCGTGTTCCGCGTCTTGCTGGCGGAAAACGTGTCACTGAAGGATATCGTGCCCATCGCCACTACCTTGCTCGACAGTTCGGAAACCACCAAGGATCCGATCCTGCTGGCGGCCGAAGTGCGCTGCGCGCTGCGGCGCCAGATCGTCAGCGGGCTGTTTGGCCAGAAGATGGAAATGCAGGCGTTTAACCTCGGTGGCGAGCTGGAAAACATGCTGCTCGGTTCGCTGAACCAGGCGCGCCAGTCGGGCAAGGTGACCCTGGATAATTACCCGATCGACCCGCACCTGCTGTCGCAACTGCAGGTGAACATGCCGGTGGCGCGCGAGCAGATGAAGCAGCAAGCCACGCCGCCACTGCTGCTGGTGCTGCCGCAGATCCGTCCGCTGCTGGCCCGCTATGCGCGCCTGTTCGCGCCGGGCCTGCATGTGCTGTCGTATAACGAAATCCCGGAAAACCGCGAAGTGAGCATCATCGGCACGGTGGGATAAAATGAAAAACGGCGCTGCGGGCGCCGTTTTTTTCTGCTGCATCAATCCTGCTCGTCGATCGGCGGCAGCAGCTCGTGCTCCTGGCCGTCGGCCAGCAGCAGCACGGTGCGGCCTTGCGCCGTTTCTTCCGCATCGCCATAGTCGTAACCGAGCGGCGCCGCCACTTCCTTCGAGACGATGATGGGCTCCTCTTCGGCTTCGGCGGCGTGTGCCGTGGGCGCTTCGGGATCGGCCGCCACTTCCGCTGCCGGCTGCGTCAGCAGCAGCGCCACTTCGGCCATGGCGCGGAACAGGGACAGCGACAGCGAGGCGGCGCCCGCCTGCATCGGGTAATTGCCATGCACGCGCTGCGCGTGCAACTGGCGGTTCAGGCGGCAGCGCACCACGCGCAAGCCCGCGCGCCGCACGGCGTCGGCAATCTCGGGCAGGGCCAGGCGCAAGTGGCGCAGCGCGGCTTCCTCGTCGGCCGCCAGTTCCAGCAGCACGCCGTCGCCGGACGGCTCCATCTGGATCACCACCCGGCCGATGCCGGCAATCAGCAGTTCGACGCGCAGCGCCACCTTGCCGCGCCGCCTGGGCTGCGCATCCTCGTCCTCGTCGCTGGCCAGCACGCGCAGCAGCAGGCGTTGGCCGCCCCAGCCATACACGGCAAAGCGCCACGCTTCGCTGTCGACCGTCAACGGTGGACGGGCACCTTCGCGCAGCAGGGCCGGCTGCTGCTCGGCCATGAACAGATTGCCCGGCACGTGCTGGCCGCGCGCCTGTTCCTGCAGGGCGGCGTATTGCTCGCCATACGTCTTGACCATCACGCGCCACGAGGCGGCCAGCTGCGCCGCGTCGGGCGGCTGCCAGACCAGCTGGCGCGTAAAAAACAGTTGATTGACCTGCATGGCGCTGCTGTCGCGCGGCATGGCGCCACCCGTACCATCGGCATTCGGCTTGATCAGCGACGCCAGGCTGTCCTGGCCTTTTTGCGCCAGCTGCGCGGGCAGGGTGCCGGCATCGGGCGCGGGCGCCATGTAGGGCCCGACGGGCACCAGCGGCTGTACCACGCCCGGTGTCATCGGCGTAGCAGGGCTGACGTCGAAGCGCTGGGTAATCAGTGGCAGGGGATTGCCTGCGGACACACGCTCTATCGCCATTGCTGCTCCTCCCGCATGGGATGAATAAAAAAAAGCCAACTGCTTGCGCAGTTGGCTCTGGTCGGCCTGACCTGAGCCAGGTCAGGACGCGCTTACTATTATTGCAGCAGGGACATGACCATCGAGGACATGCTGTTGCTTTGTTTCAGCATCGCGGTACCAGCTTGCAGCAGCATTTGCGAAGCGGTCATGTTCGAGCTTTCGGTCGCGAAGTCGGTGTCCATGATGCGGCCCGTTGCGCCGGCGGTGTTGGTGCTGACGTTGGCCAGGTTGGTGGCAACGTGGTCCAGGCGGTTACCAGCGGCGCCCAGTGCCGAACGTACGGAACCGACTGCATCGATGGCCGCTTGCAGTTTGTCGATGGTGCTCGATGCGCTGCCTGCAGTCGTCAATTCCGCACCACCGCCAGCGATAGGCGCGCCGAAGGAATTGTATTCCGCCGTTGCGCTGCTCAGTGCCGAGTGCATCGTGACCAGTTGACCGGACAGATCCAGACCCATGGTTTCGGTGGTCGAAGCACCAATTTGGAAGCTCAGGCCAGCACCGAATTTGCCATCGACCGACGAAGCGGCTGCCGCTGCGGAGTACGATGCGGTGGTGGTTACCGCCAATTTTGCCGCTGCATCGTCCGCTTTGGCTGTATCCAGAGCCGTTTGCGCCAAGGCCAGTGCCGAGACGGTCGCTGGGGTTGAGGTCGTATTGGCGGCTACTGCGGCGGTGTAGGCGGCGTTAGCGGTGCTCAAGGCGGTTGCCTTGGTGGCAGCTGTGGCGACGGCTGCGCCTGCCACGGTGACGGCGGTGCTTTGTTCTGTACCGGTAGCTTTTTTCGTCATCAGCTTGGCGCCACCGAAGGAAGTATTGCCTACGATGTTGCTCAGTTCGGCCGTCAAGGTGTCGAATTCAGCTTGCATTGCTGTTTTATCTTTGTCTGTCGCCGAACCATCAGCCGCTTGCGTGGACAGGTCTTTCATGCGGACCAGGATGTTGACGGTTTCGCCCAGGGCGCCGTCGGCGGTCTGGATCATCGAGGTGGCGTTTTGCGTGTTGCGCATGGCCATGGCCATACCGCTGGTTTGTGCTTTCAAGCGGGTTGCAATTTGCAGGCCGGCAGCATCATCCATTGCCGAGTTGATGCGGTAGCCGGTGCTCAGGCGCGTCATCGAAGTCGACAGCGATTGTTGGGTTTTGGAGATCGAATTTTGTGCGGACAGGGCCGCGGAATTGGTGTGAAGGCTCAGCATGAAGATGCTCCAGTTAAGTGGTTACGGTGCGGAGCAGCAGTATTTGCGCTCTCCCTAGTACAAGACGACCATTACTTCAGGAACATTAAATTCTTTTGAGAAATTTCTTAATTAAATTCTCAATTTCAAAAATGACATTTTTCAATGCCTGATGCGGGCCGTGGATCAGTCGGGGCAGGCCTGCGGCACGGTCTCACTGCTAGCGTCCGTTATTGCGCCGCCAGGAACTGGTCACGGCTGGTCCGCAGCATCGCGATGAGGGGCAGGACATCGTGATCCGCCGCAGTCATATCCTGCAAAAAATACTCGTTGTTGTCGCGCACCCAGCTTAACGGCATTTCCCACCAGGCGAGATCGAGCAGGGCGGCACGGACTTTCTCCGAGAAACGATAACGTATCAGGCGCGCCGGCGACCCGACGTAGACGCCATATGGTTCCGAGCGAAAATTGGGCGGTAGCACGGAGCGCGCACCGATGATGCAACCATTTTCGATGATGCCGCCGCCCAGCATCATGACTTCGTCACCTATCCAGACATCGTTCTTGATCACCGAATCGGCATATTGCGGCGGGGGCGCGCTGCGTAAACCCATCCCCTGAGCGCATAACATATAGCTGGAAATGGTACGTGTTTCAAGCTGGTCATTGAGCAGGAAGCGCAGACGCAAGCCACCTGCGACATATCTTCCCACGCATAGACTTTGTAGATCGGAGTCATATTTCACCAGCGATCCAACGCCAAAACCGGAACAGCGGCCTATGTAAAATGAACCGGATTGCGCTTCCTCGTCCAGCCCGTCACGGAAAAACCGATGCGGAATCGTGGTCAGCGCACCGTCCTCATATTCCAGCACGAGAAATTGCTTTGCAAGGGGGTGAGTCTCGGCCAGGCCGACAAAATCGTCTTCAGTGGAAATGTTCACTTTAGGTAGCTTATCGAAATTTGTCGTAGCGGTGCTGGCATCCCGGTCATCTGCGAATGTGGCACCGTCAGTTGAAACCAGGGGTGGGGTGCGATCTTGTTGGAGTGTCTCCAGATGGTCTTCGGCCTGATCGTCATCGGGGGACGCAGTGGCAGGCTGTTGTGTTTCCCCCTGTGTTGGCATACCAGCCGCAATGATGGCTGCATGGACGCGTTGCAGCATGGCTTGCAATTCGGCATTGTCCAAGCCGCTTGCAATCGCACGCTCGATGATTTCCAGTCCATGTTCCACCTGTCCTGCCAGCAGCAAGGAATTGACATACGTGAGATAGAACTGGCTTTCATGGGGGGCTGCCGACAGCGCAGTGCGCAAATATGGCAGGGCGTCATCGTGGAATCCCAGTTGCCCTGCCAGCAAACCCATATTATGGTTGGCGATCGCATGATCTGCTTGCCTATGGATAATGGCAAGATAGAGCGTTTCCGCCTCCACAAAGCGGCCCGCCTGATGATGCTCGATAGCGAGGGGTAATGCCGCTTCGATGTTTACTGCATGGAGCGCTTTCATGCTGGTCGCACGTTGGCTCAGGGCGCTTTGCGCCGGGTCCGCTTCGAACGAGATGGGCGCCAGTCCTGCACACCAGCGTTGCCACATGGTGCGCAGCGCATTCTCCAGTCCGGCGGCGATCAGGGCTGGCTGCCCCATGGCCGAATTTTTCACCCGCGCGCGCAGGCCTGTGCGCAAGGTGGCGAGTTGGGCCATGTCCTTGGCAATCAATATGCCTTTTTGTAAAAAATCTGCCTCGTCCTCTGCGATGAACGCATCGAGTCCCACATGTTCGAGCAGCGTCGCGCCTACCCTGCCAGGCAAGTTCGAGCCCATCATCGTCAGAGTCGGCACGCCCATCCATAGGGCATGGAGGGTGGTGGTGCCGCCGGTATAGGGGAAGGTGTCGAGGCAGACATCGACCAGGCGGTGCAGGGCAAGATAGTCGCTGGTATTGGTGTGCGCATAAAAGCTCAGCCGTTCGCTGGCGATACCTTCTCTGTTGAACCAGACGCGTAATTTGTTGCCGATATCCTCGCTAGGCATGCCCCCGAGCACCATCCTCGCGTCGGGTACGGCGAGCAGCAATTTCGACCACCGTGCGATCACGCCGCGGCTCAATTTAGCGGGCCGGTTGAAGCTGCCGAATGTGATGTAGCCGTGCTTGCAGGCCGGCGCAGGGCTGACCGGCGGCGCGTCTGGCGAAGGGATGAAGGGAGCGGAAGCGGGCAGGAATACCAGTTTTTCAGTGAACTGTTCGTCAAGCAAGCCGGGCGGCGCCATATGGCGGTCCGTCAGATAATAATCCATGGCTTGCAAGCCTGTAGTGCCCGGATAGCCGATCCAGCTCGCCTGTAGCGGCGCGGGCTTGCGCGCAAAGGTCAGCAGGCGGTTGTTGCCGGTGTGGCCGGACAGGTCGATCAGTATGTCGATACCGTCGTCGTTGATCTGCTGTGCCAGTTCTTCATGTGACAGGTGCTCAACCTGATGCCATACGCTCACCAATCCGCGCAGGTGTTCGGTGACTTGATCGTTGTGTTTGCTGTTGGAATAGGCCAGTATTTCCAGGCCTGGCGCATGTAGCAAATTTTCCAGCACCGGCGTGATGAAGTTCGCCACCGCGTGGTTGTACAAATCGGCAGAGACAAAGCCGATGCGCAGGCGGCGCTCGGGATCGCGCGCATTGCCATGCTGTGGCAAGTTGGCACGCAGAGGCGCTTCGAATTGTTCAGCGAAACGTTGATGTTCGGCACGCAGCGCCGCCGCGTCCACCTGATGACTATGGCTCAGGGAAAACAGCAGGTCGCTGTGTAGCGTTTCCCATTCGGGATTAATCTTTAGTGCCAGGCGGCATCGGTTTATCTCCTCGTCGATGCGACCCAGTTTGCTCAAGACGGAGATCAGGTTATTGTGGGCCATGTGGGATTTCGGGTCGAATTCTATGGCATTTGAAAAGCTTTTTAGGGCTTCTTCGAAACGTTCCAAAATCAACAGGCTGTTGCCAAGGTTGAAATGGAAGGGGGCGAAGCGTGGTTCGATCTCGAGCGCGCGCAGATAGTTTTGCATCGCCGGCTCGATCAGCCCCTGGGTTTGCTGCACCGAGCCGATGTTGTTATAGGCGAGAGCACTGTCAGGCGTGAGCGCCAGCATCTGCTGGTATGCTGCGATGGCTTCATCCATTTTCCCGGTGGTCTGCAGCGCCATGCCCAGGTTGTTACAGGCAGTTGCATTCTTAGGATCGAGCAGTAATGCGGCCTGGTAAATGACGATGGCTTGATCGTCGCGCTTCATTTCTCTCAGCAGGTCGCCATAACGGCACAAGGTCGGTGACGACGACGGGTCAAGTTCGATGGCGCGGCGGTAAGCGGCCTCGGCCTCGGTCAGCTGTTGCAATGATTGCAGGCTTTGCGCCAGGCCGTCGTAAGCTTGCGCATTATCCGGCGTCAGGTTCAACGTCAAATGGTGGCTGGCCGCCGCTGTGATCGTTTCTCGTGCCTGTTGCTTGCTAAGCGCTGGCTGTATGCCGGCGCCGAGTGGTAAGGGGGATGGAGCGGTAGCGTGCATAGAGCTGCGGGAGGGGAGGTGTTTGTCAACAGGAATTGTAACTGTTAAATGTGCCTAAGAGAAACTTTTTCATGTGAGCGATCTGCCGTATTCCTCGTCGCGCGGGGCATGCCATCACGGCTTGAAGGCCGTTCGCAGCGCTACTTGACCATGTCTGATAACAGCAAGTCGTAGAACTTCGCATCGTGCCAGACTTCATCTTTCATAAAAGCGTGCCGCTTTTCACCGATATAATGAAATTGCCACTGTTTGATGATGCGTTCGGAGTCGGCATTGCTCGAAAAATGCCCAACTTCCAGGCGATGCATGGCCAGTTCTGCGAAGGCGAACTCGATCACGCGCCGGCCGGCCTCGGACATGATGCGTTGGCCGCGATAGTCTACGCCGAGCCAATACGCCAGTTCGGCGCAATCGTAGGTGAGGGCGCGATGTTGGCGCTGGATATTAATCAGCGAAATAATTCCGCAAAAATGCCCGTCCTTGAAAATGGCCCAGGTGATCCCGCGTCCGGCTTGGCGATTCTGCTCCAGGGTATCCAGGAAGGCCGCGGTTTCTTCCTTGTCTTGATGGGCATGCCAAGACATGAGCCGGCTGATGCGCGGATCGGCTACGTGTGGCCAAACCAGGTCGAGGTCCTCGCTGGTGGTCGGCCGCAGCATCAGACGCTCGGTATGTAGTGTGAGATTTTCAGCTTGCAATTTTACCTCGGTGTTTGCGGAATAGACTGGGTTGCCAAGCGCGTACAGATGGTGCGCAGCACTATTTCACGATGTAGGCAGATGGCATCCAGCCATGTGGGAAGGTGCGTATCGAGGCGTTGGGTAGCAGTTCCCGCACAGCTTTGGTCTCGCCTGGAGCAATATCAAAATTGAACTGATCGAGCACCAGGTAGCCGCCCGTGTTCAGGCGACTCCAGAAATGCGGCAATGCCGCCTTTACCACTTCATACATGCCGGCATCAAGGAAAACCAGTTTGAATTGGAGGTGGCTGTGCTTGTCGAAAAACGCATCGAGTTCGCGTGTCACATCCAACTGATGGATATGCACCACGTGCTGCAAATTTTGTGCTTCCACCAGTGCCGATACCCGTTCATAGGTTTCGACGTCGGCGCCGGGGACGATGCCCGGCTCGTCTGCCGAGGGTTGATTTCCCTGGAACCAGTCGAAACCGTGCACCTGTGTCAGGCTGTTGGGCTCGAACAATTCCACCATCTTGGCAAAAAACAGCGTGGAAGCACCTTTATAGACGCCAATTTCAGCGATATGGCCAGCCAATCCCAGCGTCGCTTTGTAAGCTTCATACAGACTGAAAAAACGGCCCAGTGTCATGTGCCCGACGAAGGCCGGAAAGTGATGAATGAAATCTTCGGTCGTGTAGCCTAACGATTTGATTTTTTCCAGTCCCTGATAGTAACTCTCCCTGCGGTGACTGAACTTTACCGATTCAAGTTCGCCGGGAATATAATCGTGCGGTTTAATCATTATTTACTCGTTAAGTGATCAAGTTCGGCATAAGCGACACCAAAACCGCCGGCGCCAAATCCGTTGCCATTATAAAACATCAAAAGCCGCGAACCGACCCGCAGCAATGCCGGATATGCCTGAGCTCTTGCATCCCATTGCGGTTCTGATTGTGCCGCAAAGTCGCCGCTGCCAGGCCCATCGGCGCCAAGCTGCCGCCAGTCCTTCAGGTCGGCAGAGGTGGCCGCCGCAATGCGATATGCCCCCGCGCCGTCGCGAAAGTCGCTGGCGTTGCGGTGACAATAATATAAATGCCAGTTCGCGCCCAGTTGCACTACCCAAGGTCGTGTCAGCGCCTGTTCGTTGGCCGTGGCCGGCAAGCTGACCTTGCCGCTCGGTCGCCAGAAAATCCCGTCGTCGGAGTGAGCCTCCTTGATGTCGTAGACATGTTCGTACTTGCCGTCGACCAGGGGCCAGTCCGTTCCGGAGCAATACCACATGCGCCAGGCGCCGTCGTGCTGCATGACAAACGGCGACGTGGCGGAGTAAGGGTCACCCAGCGATTTGGCCAGCACCGGACCATCTCCGGCCCGTCGGAAAGTGCGGCCACCATCTTCACTGATGGCCAGACCAGTTGAATTCGTGTATGGCACGGTCGTGGCCCGGCTCCAACCGCTGTAATAGAGATAAACCAGATTTGCATGTCGTACCGCGCAGCTTGGCATAATGCCATGCTCATCGAAACTGCCTGGCTTGCCCAATGCCAGCAACTGGCTCTGGTTTATATCTAGTATGCGCAGCGGGTCGTTCGCATCCAGGTCAACATAACTCATCATGCTGACGCCATTTTCCGGACGCGAGGAAAAATAGACGCGTATCAAGCCGGCGGCCTCGTCGAGCAAGGGCGTAGGTACCTGGGCATGGGTTTTCATCCATGATGGCCCCATCTCTGGACCAAATACTTTGCCCAGCTTGTGCCAATGCAGGCCTGATTGTGATGGCATCATTTCAGATCGTCGGCGGCCGCTTTGCGTACCGCCTCTTCCAGCCAGGCATGCATGCTCATGCCGCGCTTGCCGCGCGCCTTGTGCGCCAGTTCCTTTGCTTCCGGCGTGACGCCTTCAAGCTGGCCCAGATAGCGGCTACGCAGCGTACCACCGCGCGGGCCTGGAATCGGATAGTCGAAATTACCTTCAGGAGCGCCGTTGCCTACACGGAAGTCAATCAGGTAAAACACGCCACCGATGATCCAGCGTACACATACCTGGCGCGCCTCGACCGGCATCTGTTCGAGCGGCAACGGTGCCATGAACTGAGGATTGGTGGTGCTGAGGATCTTGGCAAATTCGGTATTGCGCAGCCATACCGGGATGCTTTCGTCGCCAACGACGATTTTCCCACCGGGTTTGCAGACGCGTACCATTTCGGCCAAGGCGCTGCGGATGTCCGGGAATTCACCCAGGCCGCCAAAACTGTAGACGCAATCGACACTATTGTCAGCATAGGGCAGGGCGCAGGCGTCGGCCAGGGCGTAGGAAACCGGAATAGTACAACCCTGCAGCCGTTCACGCGCCTTGTTCAGCATGCCGCTTGAGATGTCTTGCAGAAACAGTTTTCCCTTGGCGCCAAGGCGGCCGGCGATGATTTCCGAATCGCGTCCGCTGCCGGCAGCCACTTCCAGCACCGTTGAGTCAGGATTGAGTTCAAGCAAGTCGATCAGGCCATTGCGTACCTTGTTTTCATCCTCGCCATGCGTATGAAAGGTGAGGTGCAGGTATTGATCGTAGGTTTCCGAGCGATCATCGTAAAACGCGACCACTGACTTGGTTTTATCCGATAAATTATGGGTCGGCACGAAATTCGGGAAACCGTCGATGACTGGAAACTCGGCTTGGCCAGCGTTCAGCACGCCTTGCTGAATATCGCCACTGGCGCTGCTTGAACCCTTATATTGAAGAGCTTGCTGGTCCAGCGGTGAGACAAAAAATGGTAATTCCCAGAGATTCATGATGTGGACAGTCGAAAATGAGGCGTTATAGGTCGTCGAAACGGGACATGCGGAGAAATTGCCGGCTATTGAGGCGGAATGCCTTGCTGCTTTCCTGCAAAAACACTTGCTCATTCTGGGTGCTTTTGGTGACCAGGGTATTGGCGCCTATGAAGCAGGAGGCGCCGAGCTGAATACTATTTCCGACAGTGCTATTAATGCCAAAAAAACAATTTTCCCCGACCTTGACATTGCCGGAAATATTGGTAGAGGAGGTCAGCCAGCAATTGTTGGCTATGCTGCTGTGATGGCCGATCAGGGCGCCGCTCCAGATGAACACATTATCGCCCAGTGTGACACAGGGATGCACCTGAACCTGATTCATGATGAAGCAATTGTCGCCATATCGACAATCCAGCGGCAAGCCTGAATCCGGGTGCACATATGAGGCCAGGGTGTAACCCAGTTGCCGCGCCTGCGCGCATTTTTTCGCGCGCAAGGCATTCATGTCCTGATAACCGAGGGCGATGAACATGTCGTGGGTCTCAGGCGGATAGAGAGTGTCTATTTCATCGAAGGCTGCCACGGGCATATCTTGCCAGTGGGTGCCCGGCATGTACTCGCGGTCGACGCAGCAGGCGACCACTTGGCGCTGGCTGTGATGGCGTAAAAAATAAAGAATCACTTCCGCGATTTTTCCGGTGCCGAAAAGGATGACTGGTTTCATTGAGGTTCAGATTAGATGGCAGGAATTTGAAGTGCAATACGGTCGATTTTGCCATTGGCGTTTTTTGGCAGCTTCTCCAGGATAGTCATGTGACGGGGCTGCATATATGCGGGCAGAAGGGAGGTAAGTGCCTCCTGCAATTGTTCTGCCGACAGCGCTGCATGGACAACGGCAAAGGCAAGGATCTCTCCTGTCGCGTTACCCATTTTCTGGTACACCACAGCGCATTCCATGACACCGCTCACGCTGCCCAGGGCGGCTTCAATTTCTTCGAGTTCGATGCGGTAACCCATGTGCTTGATTTGAAAATCCACCCGGCCCTTGAAATGCAGCCAGCCGCGGGAGTCGCGCTGCACAATATCGCCGGTGAGGTAGCCGATGTCGGCATACAGGTTATGCCGTGGATTCTGGATGAAAGCAGCAGCCCGACGTTGCGGATCGTTGTAATAGCCGAGGCCGACCTGTGGTCCGCGCAAAAACAGCTGGCCTCGTTCTGGTCTTGCCGAATCCGCAGCAAGGATCTCAAAATCGAAATTCTGTGCCAGAAGGCCAAGCGGCGCCAGACTCTGCATATCATCGAAATCCTGTACGGTGATAGTGTGGGCGGAGCAGATGCAAGTGCATTCCGTTGGGCCGTAGACGTTTTCCAGCTCGGCGCGCTGACCAAACAGTTCATATAATTGACGCAGCCGAGTTTTCGGGAAACCTTCACCGCCAAATACAATCTTGCGTAGCGACGGCCAGTCGGTGGGCGACAACGCGCGTGTGGTAAGCAGGTAGACCAGCAATGACGGCACGGAAAACCACAGCGTACAGGCAGCCTGGTTGATCAGCCGCACCAGCAGTCGAGTATCACGCACCTGCTCGGCGTTGATAGGAAGCAGGGTCGCGCCGCACAGGATGGACGAATAGAAGTCGAACACCGAGTTATCGAAATACATCGGATTGACGTTGGAAATGACATCATCAGGGACGATCGCAAAACGTTCCCTGGTCCAGGCAGCAAACCAGAGCAGGTTGGCATGGGACATGACCGCACCTTTGGGCATGCCGGTGGAGCCGGAGGTAAACATGATATAGGCTGGGGCACCGCCATCTGGGGCGATGATCGGTGGCAACGGCATGTCGGCAGGATTTGCCGTTGCCAAATCAAGGGCTTGCTGCAAGACCAGGGTCTCGGGTAATCCGTCGGCAGTCAGTTCGGCATGGAAGGGACGGTCCGCAAAACCGCTTGCAATGAGAGCCGGTTGGCAAGTTTGCAATATCTTGCGGATACGCTCCCATGGGCTGCCTGGGTCCAGATTAGTATAGATCAGGCCTAGGCGCAGGCATGCCAGCATGGCGGCAAATGCGGCCGGCGATTTATCGTGAAACAGCGCTACCACCTGACCTTGACGCAGTCCTTTTGCGTGGAATACGGCAGTCAGGCGTTCGACCAGGCGGTTTAGTTGTGCGTAGCTGACGCGTTCGCCGCTAGCAGGGTAGTACAGTGCGCAATGCTCGGCACGGCGGTGCGCGATATCGTCAAAGGCCAGCCCCAGATTGGTGAAGGAAGTCATGATAACGTCATCTTAAAGTACCAGGCCGCCGTCAATTTCCAGTACGCTACCCGTCAGATAGTCATTTTCGACGATGTGGCGTGCCGCCTGAAAGACCGATTGCATGTCGCCCAGGCGGCGCAACGGGATTTGCTGCTGGAGTTTCGCCAGTGTCGCTTCGCTCAACGCCGCGCGGGTCGATGGCGTATCGATGAAGCCGGGCGCGATCGCGGCGAAGCGCAGCCCCATGCCACCCAATTCCTTGGCCCAGGTATGGGTCAGCGCATTGACGCCGGCCTTGGCCGCCGAGTAGGCGGACTGACCGGGATTGCCATTGGCCGAAATCGAGCTGATTGAAATCACCACGCCTTTTTTGCGCTTGGCGAGCATCCGTTCTGCGACCCTGCTGGTAACGAAAAAAACCGCATCCAGATTGGTCGAGATTACTTGTCGCCAATTGTCGCGAGAATGCACACGCTCGGTGCGCGACAATAGATTGACCAGCGGTTCGCTGTGAATGATACCCGCGTTATTGATCAGAACATCGATTTCGAAACCGGAATCGATGATCGTTTGCAGTGTGGCGTCGACCGCCGTCGGATCAGTGACATCGCAGACCCAGGCTTGGATACGGCCTTCGCTTTCCTGACGTAACTGCTCACACAACGCAGGATCTTTCTCAAGGACGCCGACGTGCGCCGACGCGGAGCTGAACTGTTCGGCCAGATAGCGGCCGATGCCGCGGCCTGCTCCGGTGATCAGAATGCAGGTTCCTTCGATTTTCACAATGCCGCACCGTGCCCACGTAGCGCGCTGCGCGCTTCACCGACCGAAGTCATGTCGGCGATGTCATCGCCGGTGAACTCAATCCGGTAGACCTCTTCGAGTCGGGTGATGAGCATCATATGCGCCAGCGAATCCCAGCTTGCGATTTCCTTCAGCTTCATGGAGTCGATCACCGTATGTTCTGGTATCGTAAAAACTTCAGCGAAAATTTTTTCAAAAGACATATTGTTTTTCTGTGTTGAGGCAGTAGTGATATGATGGAATCATCTACTCACTGCTTAAACCAGATCCTTTTCTATAAGAAATTGCCGTACGACTGGCAGGGGATTGTACATCAGCACATCGACTATCGACAGGCCGGAAATAGGTGCCTTCTTGCCTTGGGAATAGTTGACTGGACGGGATTGTAAAAAATGTAGCGCAATGTCCTGTTGCAGGAATGCCTCACGCTGATATAGTGCCGTGCCGCCTATGGGATTGATATAACGGGTGGCGTGCTCTTTGAGGCAAATATCCAGTATCCGCTCCTGTCCAACTAGACTGGCATTGTCATATACGCGTGACGTCCTGACCAGTTCAGTTTCCAGTGACAGGTAGCCCATAATCTCACGCAAGCTGTTGAATAAAAAATCGTCCAGTCGCAAAGTCGGGTGGCCTATCACGCGCTCCAGCCGTTCGGCCACGACGCGGTAGTATGGCGCGCGGCCATATGCTTGGCGTAAAGTGCGCAATAACTTGTCGCGCCAGGCCGGCTCTTCCAATAATGCGATATCGCAGATCAGCCGGTTCTGGCTGGCGCCGCGTAGCGGTATGGTAAAGAGATGCGGTGCGCCGTTCATCAACAGGCGATTGCGATTGATCCAGCCGCGTTGTATGTAATTGACGTCATCGAGCAGAACGAACTTGTCCACCGCCGCGATCAGTTGAAAATAACCGAGGTAGGGAAAAAAATACGGCTGCATGATGGCGAGGGTAGTCATCGCGCAAGAGGAGCGGTGATCAGACTCAGGATGAAATTCACTTGTTCGTGGCTCAAGGTAGGGTAGATCGGCAGGCAAATCACTTCCTTGGCCGTTTTTTGCGCGACAGGAAGATTCGCGGGCACAGCGGATGGCATGCCGCGATACATCGGGAAATCGCTGATGAGAGGATAAAAATAGCGTCGCGCATAGATTTCATGTTCGCTCAGTTTTTGATACAACTCGTCGCGTCCCAGGGGATAGCTGTCTTGCACCAGAATGGGGAAGTAGGCGTAGTTTGCCGTTTCGCCTGGCATTTCTGGCAAACAGTGTATGCTTGGTATCCCGGCCAGGCCGGCGCGATATTGCGCATCGAGCGCTTTGCGTTTGGCTAAGGCCGCATCTATATTCTTGAGTTGCAGTAGGCCAAAGGCCGCATTGATTTCACTCATCTTGCCGTTGATCCCGGGCGCGACGACGGTAACTTCATCGACAAATCCAAAATTTTTCAAATGGTCGATGCGTTGCTTGATCTTGGCGTCAGGACAAACGATGGCGCCACCTTCAAACGTATTGAAGACCTTGGTCGCGTGAAAACTCAGTACCGATAAATCGCCGTGATTGAGAACGCTGAGCCCCTGTTTTTTTACTCCGAACGCATGGGCTGCGTCATAAATTACCTTTAGTCCGTAATTATCTGCAATTCTCTCGATGCGATCCACATCGCATGGATGACCATAGCAATGCACTGGCAAAATAGCGGTGGTATGCGGCGTTATGGCAGCTTCTATTTTTTGTGGATCCAGATTGAAAGTCAATGGATCGATATCGACAAAGACCGGCTTGATGCCATTCCATAACAGGGAGTGAGCCGTGGCGACAAACGAGTATGGCGTGGTAATGACTTCGCCGGTCACGCGCAGCGCCTGCAGGGCAGTCATCAACGCCAGGGTGCCATTAGTGAAGAGTGATATATATTTGACATCCAGATACTCGCAGAGTGCCTGCTCCAATTGGCGATGGAACGGGCCGCCATTGGTCAGAATTTTATTCTCCCAGATACTTTCCAGATAGGGAATGAATTCTTCCAGCGGAGGCAAGAGCGGTTGGGTCACATAGATGGGCCCCTTTTTATTGTCGTCCATCATAGGCCCACATCTTCTGTTTTCTTACTCACGGGAGCGAACTCGGCCTCAAAGGATGCTGGCGGCAGGCCGGCGCACCAGCGTTGCCACATGGTACGCAGCGCATTTTCCAGTCCGGCGGCAATCAGTGCCGGTTGACCCATGGCCGAATTTTTCACCCGTGCGCGCAGGCCTGCGCGCAAGGCGGCAAGTTGGGCAATGTCGGTGGCAATCAACCTACCCTTTTGTACAAAATCTGCGTCGTCCTGCGCGATGAACGCATTTAGTCCTACATGTTCGAGTATCGTCGCGCTTACCAGGCTGGGCAAGATTGAACCCTTCATGGTCAGGGTCGGTACGCCCATCCATAAGGCATGAAGGGTGGTAGTACCGCCAGTGTAGGGGAGGGTGTCGAGGCAGACATCGACCAGACGGTGCAGGGCCAGGTAGTCGCTGGTATTGGTGTGCGCATAAAAGCTGAGCCGCTCGGCGGCGATGCCTTCCTTGGCAAACCAGGCACGCAACTTGTTGCTGCTATCCTCGCTAGGCATGCCAGCGAGCACCATCCTGGCGTTGGGTACGGCGAGCAGCAACGCCGACCAGCGTGCGATCACGCTGCGGCTTAACTTATTGGCCCGGTTGAAGCTGCCGAAGGTAATATGGCCGTGCTCACAGGCCGGTGCAGGGCTGACCGGTGGCGCGTCGGGCGACGGGATGAAGGGGGCGGAAGCGGGCAGGAATACCAGTTTTTCAGTGAACTGCTTGTCGAGCAAACCTGGCGGCGCCATATGACGGTCCGTCAGATAGTAATCCATGGCCTGCAAGCCGGTCGTCAGCGGGTAGCCGATCCAGCTCGCCTGTAGCGGCGCGGGTTTGCGCGCAAAGGTGAGCAAGCGGCTGTAGCCAGTATGGCCAGACAGGTCGATCAGGATGTCGATGGCATCGCTGGTAATCTGTTGCGCCAGTTCTTCATGTGACAATAATTCAACCTGGCGCCAGACGCTCACCAGCCCCTGCAAATGCCGTGTGACCGCATCGTCGTGCTTGCTGTTGGCATAAACCACTATTTCCAGTCGCGGCGCATGGGCCAGTTGCTGCAATACCGGCGTAATGAAATTAGCCACGGCATGGTTGTACAGATCCGCCGAGACCAAGCCGATGCGCAGGCGGCGTTCGGGGTCGCGCGTATTTTCATGCGGTGGCCAGGCGGCGCGCAGCGGTGCTTCGAATCGCTCGCCAAAACGCAGGTGTTCGGCAAACAGCGCGGCGGCATCCACATGCTCGCTATGGCTCAGGTAGAACAGCAGGTTGCTATGCAGCTCATCCCAATCGGGATTGCTCTTCAGTACTTGGCGGCAGTGAGCGATGGCTTCGTTGATACGGCCAAGTCTGTTCAGGGTGCCATTGAGATTGAGATGTGATTGATATGCTTGCGGGTCGAGTTTGATGGATGTCGCGTAGCTTTTGGCTGCCTCATCCATCTGACCTGATTCCATCTGGCAAGTGCCCAGGTTGAAGTGGATGGCGGCGTGCCTGGGGTTCATTTCCAGGGCGCGTCGGTAACTTTGCATGGCGATGCTCCTTTGCCCCAGGGCTTGCATGACCACGCCAATATTGCAATGGGCGATAGGGTTATTGGGCATCAGTGCCAGCAACTGCTGGAAAGCCGCGAGGGCCTGGTCGAGCTTGCCGTTTTCCTGCAAAGCCACGCCCAGGTTGTGCAGGGCGTCCGTATTCTTGGGTTCCAGCAAGAAAACCGCCTGGTAGATGACGATAGCCTGTTCTGTGCGTCGGGTTTCCCGCAGCAGGTCTGCGTAGTGCAGCAATGGCGCTACGACTGAGGGCGCGAGTTCGATGGCGCGCCGGTAGGCCGCCTCGGCATCGGCCGCCTGGCCGATGGCATGCAAGCTGCGCCCCCACCCGTGGTAGTGCGCCGCGACGTGCGGGAGATATTGCACGGCCGCGCCGTAGCGGGCAGCTGCTTGCTGGTAGCGGCCCAGCTTGTACAGCACGTCGGCCAACCCGCCATGCGCCAGGGCGCAGTCGGGATCGCTTGCCAGCGCCCGCTCATAGCTGAGGATTGCCTGCTCATGCTGCCCCATCGCAAGCTGTACATCGCCAATTGCGCGATGAATTTCAGCGGCGCCCGGAGCAAGCGTCAGCGCATGACGATAGCTGGTTTCGGCGGCCTTGAATTGCCGCTGCAGCTGCAGTATGTCGCCCAAGCCCATGTGCGCCACGGCATGGGCGGGATCCATTTTCAGCACCTCGCGATAGCAGTCGGCCGCTTCCGGGAGATGGCCTTGTGCCTGTAAGGCATCGCCCAGGCGGCTGAACGCTTCTGTAAAGGCAGGCTGGATTTCCAATGCCCGGACATACGATCCGACGGCCAGGTCCAGTTGGCCGATCGCCAGTTGGGCATTGCCAAGGTGCAGATGCGCTTCGGCGTCGTCCGGCGCCAGGTCCACCGTCTTGTGCAATGCCGGCAGCGCATCTTTTCCCTGCAGCTGCAAGGCCATGCTCAGCACGCTCCAGGCAAAGGCCGATGCCGGATAGCGTTCGAGCAAGGCACGGGTTGCGCTTTCCATTTGCGCATGTTCGCCGTTTTCATACAACTGGGTGACATGATCGATTTCCAGTTGCATCGGCTGCTGCGCGGCATTTTGGGGCGATGCTGTGTTATCGGTAGCGTGCATGGGAGCGATATGGTAAGTGCCAGACTGAATTGTAACGGTTAGAAGTGCATTAGAGAAACTTCTTCGCATGGCGCGAATCAAAAACAGCGTGGAAACCATCAGGTGTCCACGCTGTTTTATAGGCATAAATGATGCCGGGGTCTTACATATTTGGATAATTCGGTCCGCCGCCGCCTTCCGGCGTGACCCACACGATGTTCTGCGTCGGGTCCTTGATGTCGCAGGTCTTGCAGTGCACGCAGTTCTGCGCATTGATCTGCAGGCGTTCGGCGCCGTCGTCGTTCTTCACGAACTCGTACACGCCGGCGGGACAGTAGCGCGCTTCCGGACCCGCATACATGGCCAGGTTGACGTCGACGGGCACGCTGGCGTTCTTCAAGGTCAGATGGATGGGCTGGTCTTCCGCGTGGTTGGTGTTCGAGATGAAGACGGACGACATCTTGTCGAAGGTCAGCTTGCCATCGGGTTTCGGATACACGATCTTTTTCGACTGGGCTGCCGGCTTCAGGCATTCGTGGTCGCCATGCGTGTGGTGCAGCGTCCAGGGCGCCTTGCCGCGGAAGAGGATCTGGTCGATGCCCGTCATCAGGCTGCCCAGGTACAGGCCCTTCGACAGCCAAGGCTTGACGTTGCGTGCCACGTGCAGCTCTTCATGCAGCCAGGATTGTTCAAACGCGACAGGGTAGCTGGACAGTTCGTCGTGCTGGCGCTGTTCGCCCAGCGCGCCGAAGGCCGCGTCCGCCGCCAGCATGCCGCTCTTGATGGCCGCGTGGCTGCCCTTGATGCGGCTCATGTTCAAAAAGCCCGCATCGCAGCCGATCAGCGCGCCGCCGGCGAACACGAGCTTTGGCAACGATTGCAGGCCGCCGGCCGTGATCGCGCGCGCGCCGTACGAAATGCGCTTGCCGCCTTCGAAGAACTTGCGGATTTCCGGATGGGTTTTATAACGCTGGAATTCCTCGTACGGCGACAGGTACGGGTTTTCGTAGTTCAGGCCCACCACATAACCGACCATGACCTGATTGTTTTCCAGGTGGTACAGGAAGGAGCCGCCATAGGTCTTCGCGTCCAATGGCCAGCCCGTCGAGTGGATCACCAGGCCCGGCTGGTGCTGTGCCGGGTCGATTTCCCACAATTCCTTGATGCCGATGCCGTACGATTGCGGATCCTTGCCGGCGTTCAAGTCGTACTTGGCCATCAATTGCTTGCCCAGGTGGCCGCGCGCGCCTTCGGCGAACAGGGTGTACTTGGCGTGCAATTCCATGCCCAGCTGGAAGTCGGGACCCGGTTCGCCGTCGCGCTTGACGCCCATATTGCCGGTCGCCACGCCTTTCACGGAGCCGTCGTCGTTGTAGAGGATTTCCGCGGCAGGAAAGCCCGGGAAGATTTCCACGCCCAGGTTTTCCGCCTGCTGGCCCATCCAGCGCACCACATTGCCCAGCGAGACGATGTAGTTGCCATGGTTTTCAAAGCAGGCCGGCACGGCGAAGTTCGGCGTTTTATACGCTTTGGTTTCCGTCAGGAACAGGATGCGGTCTTCCGTCACTGCCGTGTTCAGGGGTGCGCCCAGTTCTTTCCAGTTCGGTATCAGTTCGCTCAAAGCTTTCGGGTCCATGATGGCCCCGGACAGGATATGCGCGCCCAGTTCGCCGCCTTTTTCCAGCACGCAGACGGACACTTCCTGGCTCTTTTCAGCGGCCAGCTGCTTCAGGCGGATGGCCGCCGCCAAGCCTGCGGGGCCGCCGCCGACG
>NZ_LT607491.1:58717-154018 GCF_900095235.1 Janthinobacterium sp. UMAB-60 | reverse complement strand
GGGTGGGTGAGGAATCTTCGGATAAATTTAAGCACGAGTGTGCTTGTTTTGGCGAGGATTGCAACTTTGGCGCCATTTTGCGTGACATTGCCCCTCGCCGCAATCTAAATCCAGCCATTTTGTGTAATGATGGCGTTTACCTTTGCTCAAGTGTGACGCAGGGTATTTTGCCCCTGTGCCAGTGGCACGGTGTAAAGTGTTGTCTAAAATAAAACAGGAGTAGCTCGTGGGCATAGAAGTCAATTTCGAGGGCAAGATTGCCCTGATTACCGGCGCATCGAGCGGCCTCGGCGCGCGCTTTGCGAAAGTGCTGGCCCAGGCCGGCGCGCAGGTCGTGCTGGCGTCGCGCCGCACCGAACGCCTGAAGGAGTTGCGCGCCGAAATCGAAGCCGATGGCGGTGCCGCGCACGTGGTGTCGCTCGACGTGACCGACTTCGCCAGCATCAAGTCGGCCATCGCGCATGCGGAAACGGAAGCGGGCCCCATCGATATCCTCGTCAACAATTCCGGTGTTTCCACCACGCAACGCCTGGTCGACGTCACGCCCGAAGATTATTCGTTCGTGATGGACACCAACCTGCGCGGATCGTTCTTCGTGGCCCAGCAGACGGCCAAGCGCATGATCGCGCGCGCCAAGGGCGACCCGAAGAAACAGCACCGCATCATCAATATCGCCTCGATGGCGGGCTTGCAGGTGCTGCCGCAGATCGGCGTGTATTGCATGAGCAAGGCGGGCATGGTGCACATGACGCGCGCCATGGCCGTGGAGTGGGGCAAGTATGGCATCAACACCAACGCCATCTGCCCCGGCTATATTTCCACGGAAATCAATGAGGATTACTTTGCCACCGAGCAGGGCAAGAAGCTGATCGAAATGTTGCCGAACAAGCGCCCGGGCAAGCCGGAAGATCTGGATGGGCTGCTGCTGCTGCTGGCGGGCGAGGATTCGCACTTTATTAACGGCGCGATCATTTCAGCAGACGGTGGAATGAGTACCTTCTAACGCTGCAGCTGCAGTCCCACCAGCTTGTGTACCAGCTCGGATGAGGTCGCGGCGGCGAATTTGCGCATCAGCTTGGCGCGGTGCATTTCCACCGTGCGGGGGCTGAGGTCGATCTGGCGGGCGATGACCTTGCTGGTCTTGCCTTCCACCAGCAGGGCGGCGATTTCGCGCTCGCGCGGGGTCAACTGGGCCGTCACGGGGCGTTTCTCGCTGACATCCTCGAACGTCCAGATGCCCGCTCCCAGTGGCTGGCCCGGCAGCATGGCGTGGCCCGTCACGTGGCACCAGAACAATTCTCCATTACTGCGGCGCATGATGCGCTCGTCCGAATAGCGGCCCTTGGTGTTCATGATGGGGATGATGCGGTCACCCGTGCGCAGGAATTCGTCGTGCGTGGGGTAGAGTACTTCGAAGGACTGGTCGTCGAGCTGGGCGCGCGCATAGCCGAACATGGATGCCAGCGCCTCGTTGCAGCTGCGCATGATGCGGTTTTCCGACATGCACATGCCCACGGGCGCGTGCAGGAAGATGCTTTCATAATCGATGGCTGACGCGGCGTTCATCTGATACGTATCACTCTCACAGGGGGATTGCTGGCACGGCGCCGGTAGTTCTACGGTATTGTACTTTCCACTCGCGTATTTTATGCTGAGTCGCTGCCTGAGTCATGGACTCAAGACCAAAGCTTAACAAAAGATAGAGGGACACCCATGAATAAAGTTTATCCTGACGCCGCCTCGGCGCTGGCCGGTATCGTCCAAGATGGCCAGACCATCGCCGTCGGCGGCTTCGGCCTGTGCGGCATTCCCGAAGCCCTGATCGGCGCCTTGCGCGATTCGGGCGTGACGGGCCTGACCGCGATTTCCAACAACGCGGGCGTGGACGGCTTTGGCCTGGGCCAGCTGCTCACCACGCGCCAGATCAAGAAAATGATCGCCTCCTATGTGGGCGAAAACAAGGAATTCGCGCGCCAGTACCTGGCCGGCGAGCTGGAACTGGAGTTCACGCCGCAGGGCACCCTGGCCGAAAAACTGCGCGCCGGTGGCGCCGGCATTCCCGCCTTCTTCACCAAGACGGGCGTGGGCACCATCGTTGCCGACGGCAAGGAACTGCGCGAATTCGACGGCGAACAATACGTGATGGAACGCAGCCTGGTGGCTGACGTATCGTTGGTGAAAGCCTACATGGCCGACCGCGCCGGCAATTTGGTTTACCGCAAAACGGCGCGCAATTTCAATCCGAACGTGGCCATGGCGGGCAAGATCACCATCGTCGAAGTGGAAAAGCTGGTCGAAGTGGGCGAGATCGACCCGGACCAGGTGCACACCCCCAGCATCTTCGTGCACCGCATCGTGGTCAACGCGAACCCGGAAAAACGCATCGAGCAGCGCACCGTGCGCACTGAAGCATAAAAAAGAATACGGAGATAATCATGGCTTGGACGAGAGATGAAATGGCCGCGCGCGCGGCAAAGGAATTGCAGGATGGCTTTTATGTGAATCTGGGCATCGGCTTGCCGACCCTGGTGGCCAACTATGTGCCGGACAATATGGAAGTGTTTTTGCAGTCGGAAAACGGGTTATTGGGCATCGGCCCTTTCCCCACCGACGCGGAAGTCGATGCCGACCTGATCAACGCTGGCAAGCAGACAGTGACGGCCTTGCCCGGCGCCGCCTACTTCAGCTCGGCTGACTCATTCGGCATGATTCGTGGCGGCAAGATCAACCTGGCCATCCTGGGCGCCATGCAGGTGTCGGAAAAGGGCGACCTGGCGAACTGGATGATTCCAGGCAAGATGGTCAAGGGCATGGGCGGCGCGATGGACCTGGTCGCCGGCGTCAAGCGCGTCGTGGTGCTGATGGAGCACGTGGCCACGGCCAAGGACGGCACGACGTCGCATAAATTGCTGAAACAGTGCGACTTGCCGCTGACGGGCGTGGGCGTGGTCGACGTCATCATCAGCGACCTGGGCGTCATCGACGTGACGGAAAACGGCTTGAAGCTGGTGGAACTGGCGCCGGGCGTGACCAAGGAGCAGGTGCAGGCGGCCACGGGCGCTGAGCTGGACGTTTCCGCCGTATAAACGGATTGTGGTCTGGAATAGAAGGGCGGACAGCGATGTCCGCCCTTTTTTTATGCGCCCGCCTTGCCGCGCAAGCCGTCGAGGCTGTAGGCGCCGGCGCCCGCTGCCGCGAAGTACAGGAAGGTGAAGCAGTACATCACGGCCATTTCGCCGCCGTTCAGGATCGGCAGGAAGGCGCTTGGCGCGTGCATCAGAAAATAGGCCACGGCCATCTGGCCCGACAGGATGAAAGCGACGGGACGCGTGAACAGGCCGAGCAGCAACAGGGCGCCGCCCACCAGTTCCAGCACGCCGGCCGCGCCCATCAGGGAAAACAGTTGCAAGCCGTCGAACATGGCCACGTGCGGCACGCCGAACAGCTTGGCCGTGCCGTGCTGGATGTAGAGGAAGCCGAGGATGATGCGCAGCAGGCCCAGCAAGCGTGGGGGCCAGGTGGCGTAAAGGGCGGGCGAGAGGGACATGGCGTACTCCATTCAAAAAGTGGATGGTTCGGTGTCAGGCTTGCATTAACGCAATGTCATTATGCGCGAGCCTGGCGGCGAACAGGTGACAGCACTGTAATAGTTTTCCAGGCATTGATCATCATGATAAATATTGATGCATGATTTACTGTGGGTTGATGATGCGCTAAAACCCGCGCCCAATGAAAAAAGCCCTGCGGATCGCTCCGCAGGGCTTTTCAATGTTGAGTACCGCTTTACTTGACGATATTCACGCTCGGTGCGACGTAGGCGTCGTCGGTCGGGTGGGTGGGATGGGCCAGCTCGCTGTGCAGCTTGTCCATGTCCAGTTCTTTTTCCCATTTCGACACGACGATGGTGGCTACGCCGTTGCCGATGAAGTTGGTCAGCGCGCGGCATTCGCTCATGAAGCGGTCGATGCCCAGGATCAGCGCCATGCCGGCCACGGGAATCGTCGGCACCACGGCCAGGGTGGCCGCCAGGGTGATGAAGCCGGCGCCCGTGATGCCGGATGCGCCTTTCGAGGTCAGCATCGCCACGCCCAGGATGGTCAGTTCCTGCCAGATGGTCAGGTCCGTGTTGGTTGCCTGTGCTACAAACAGGGCAGCCATGGTCATGTAGATATTGGTGCCGTCCAGGTTGAACGAGTAGCCGGTAGGCACGACCAGGCCGACCACCGGTTTGGAGCAACCCAGGCGCTCGAGTTTTTTCATCAGGGCCGGCAGCGCCGATTCCGACGAGCTCGTGCCCAGCACGATCAGCAGTTCTTCCTTGATGTACAGCAAGAAGCGGCCGATGGAGAAGCCCGTGTACTTGGCGATCAGGCCCAGCACGACGAAGATGAACAGGAAGCAGGTCAGGTAGAACGAACCCATCAGTTTAGCCAATGGAATCAGCGAAGCCAGGCCGTATTTGCCGATGGTGAAGGCCATCGCGCCGAACGCGCCGATCGGTGCGACTTTCATGATGATGTTGACCATGCCGAAGATGGCATGCGACAGGTCGTCGATCAGCTTGGTGACCGGACGGCCGCGCTCGCCCAGCAGGGACAGCGCGAAGCCGAACAGGATGGCGATCAGCAGCACTTGCAGGATGTCGCCTTTGGCGAAGGCGTCAACGAAGGTCTTCGGGATGATGTTCATCAGGAAGTCCACCGTCGACAGGCCTTCGGCGTGCGTGTATTGCGCGATCGACTTGGCGTCCAGGTGGGCGGGATCGGCGTTGAAGCCGGCGCCCGGTTTCAGGATATTGGCTACCAGCAAGCCGATGCCCAGCGCGAAGGTGGAGACCACTTCAAAGTACAGCAGCGCCTTGCCGCCTACGCGGCCGATCTTCTTGACGTCCTGCATGCCGGCAATGCCGGAGACCACGGTACAGAAGATCACGGGGGCGATGATCATCTTGATCAGTTTGATAAAGCCGTCACCCAGCGGTTTCATGTCGACGGCGTTCGACGGGTAGAACACCCCCAGCAGCACGCCTGCCACAATGGCGAACAGCACCTGGACATACAGGATTTTATAGAATGGTTTTTTCACGAGTGGTCTCCTCTTGCGGGTTGATGCTGCGATCATCCGCCCATTGCCGGGCCGGCTCAATTGTGGATAACCGCAGATATGCAGTTTCGCTATATCGGGTATTGCGCCATGGCGAACGTGCGAGTGCTGTGCTGCGGCGCAGCATTTCAGCCGCGCGCTTGGAGCATTGCCCGCGCTGCGCTACACTGCCGTAGCGTCGCGCGCGGGACATCCCTTGGCAGGCAGAAAGCGGTGCTCTTTTTATATCGAATAAGGAAATCGCATGATCGAAGCGAGCATCAAATCCGTCCAGTGCATCTCCCCCGCAGGCTTGCATACCATGTCGTACAAGGAGTGGGGCGCGGCGGACAATCCGAACGTGCTCGTCTGCGCCCATGGCGTGACGCGCGTGGCGGACGACTTCGACAACCTGGCGCGCGCCATGGCCAGCGATTACCGCGTGATCTGCCCAGACGTGGTGGGGCGCGGGCGCTCGGGCTGGCTGGCCAATCCGCAGTTTTACCGCGTGCCGCAATATGTGAGCGACATGGTAACCCTGCTGGCGCGCGTGCTGGCCAATGGCGAGCGTCAGACGGTGGACTGGTTCGGCACCTCGATGGGCGGCTTGATCGGCCTGGGCCTGGCATCGTTGCCGGACAGCCCGATCAGCAAGCTGGTGTTGAACGATATCGGCCCGACCCTGGCGCCGGAAGCCTTGCAGCGCATCGGCGACTACATCGGCCAGGACTTGCGTTTTGATACCTTCGAGCAGGGCGCCAGGTTTGTGCGCGACGTGTCCGCCAGCTTCGGCCCGCACACGGACGCGGAATGGCATAAACTGGCGGTGGATGTGTTGCGCCAGGATAAGGATGGTCACTGGCGCCGCCACTATGATATGGGACTGGCCATGCCGTTCCGCTCGGCCACGCCGGAATCGGCGGCCAGCGACGAAGCCATGCTGTGGGCCGCGTATGATGCCGTGCGCTGCCCCACCTTGCTGGTGCGCGGGTCGGAATCCGATTTGCTGTCGCACGCGACGGCGCAGATCATGCTGGGCCGCGGCCCGAAGGCGCAGCTGGTGGAAATCGCCGGCGTGGGCCATGCGCCCACCTTCGTGCACGACGACCAGATCGCCATCGCGCGCAAGTTTTTGCTGGGCAAGTAACCAGGCAACAAGCAACACCGCTGTACAGATTTTGAAACAACCGAAAGAAGAAGCATGGAAATTACACGACTGCACGTAGGCAAACGCCTCTCCGAAGTAGCCATTCACAACAACACCATCTACCTGGCTGGCCAGATCGCCGAAGACACCACGCAAGATATCGTCGGCCAGACGCGCGAAGTGCTCGGTCACGTCGACCGTTTGCTGATGGAAGCGGGCAGCGACAAGACCTGCATCCTGTCGTGCCAGATCTACATCGCCGACATGAAAGACTTCGACGGGATGAATGAAGTATGGGATGACTGGGTGGCGTCAAGCCACACCCCGCCGCGCGCCACCGTTGAGGCGAAGCTGGCCAATCCGGCATGCCTGGTTGAAATCGTCATCATCGCTGCAGAGCGCTAAGTTATCTGGTTTTTCAGTTTATAAGGCATTACATGGTTTCCATCTCGGCCCCGAACAGCGTCACCTCGGAACAACTGGTAGAGGGCTTGAGTGCGCCGGACAGCGCGCGCGTGCTGGACGCGCTCGCGTATGCCACCGAAGCGTATGGCGACAAGCAGACCTTTGCCGGCCGTTCCGCGCTGGAATTCGCCATCGGTGTGGCCAACACACTGGCTTTCCTGCGCAGCGATGCGGAAACGCGCATCGCCGGCTTGATGTTCGAGCTGACCCTGCTGGACCCGGATACGGCGGCCGATATCGAGCCGCGCTTCGGCAAGCAGGTGTGCGACCTGGCGACAGGCGTGCGCCAGCTGATCCGTTTGCGCGCGCTGACCCAGGCGCAGCACGGCAGCGCTGCCGGTCGCGGCAAGAATGCGGCGCAGCAAGCCGTGGCTCAGGTGGAAACCTTGCGCAAGATGCTGCTGGCGATGGCTTCCGACATGCGTGTCGTGCTGGTGCGCCTGGCCGCTTGCGTGACGACCTTGCGCTATTTCGCCGAACTAAAACTGTTCAACGAAATGACGCGCGAATACGGCAAGGAAACGCTGGATTTGTACGCGCCGCTGGCCAACCGCCTCGGTATCTGGCAACTGAAGTGGGAACTGGAAGATTTATCGTTCCGCTTCATCGAACCGGAAGCATATAAACGCATCGCCAAGATGCTGGAAGAAAAGCGCATGATGCGCGAGGGCTTTGTTTCCTCGGCGATTCTGCGCCTGCAGACGGAACTGGCGTCGGCCGGTATCCAGGCGGAAGTATTTGGCCGCCCGAAACACATTTACAGCATCTGGAACAAGATGCGCGGCAAGGAACTTGATTTCACGGCCCTGTACGACGTGCGCGCCTTCCGCGTCATCGTTTCCGACGTGAAAACTTGCTACACGGTGCTGGGCGTGGTCCACAATATCTGGACCCCCATCCCGAAAGAATTCGACGATTACATTTCACGGCCGAAACCGAATGGGTATCAGTCGCTGCACACGGTGGTGACGGCCGAGGACGGCCGCCCGCTGGAAGTGCAAATCCGCACCAATGAAATGCACAGCTTTGCCGAATACGGCGTGGCCGCGCACTGGCGCTACAAGGAAGAGGGCGGCTCGAACTTTGCCGGCCAGAAATACGACGAGAAAATCGCCTGGCTGCGCCAGTTGCTGGCGTGGAAGACGGAAGTGGCCGACGCCGTCGTGGGCCAGGAAGAAATCCAGCGCGAATGGGTGGAAAAGCTCAAATCGGCGACCCTGGACGACCGCATCTTCGTCATGACGCCGCAGGCGCGGGTGCTGGAATTGCCCGTGGGCGCCACGCCCGTCGATTTTGCCTATCACCTGCACACGGATGTGGGCCACCGCTGCCGCGGCGCCAAGGTCGACGGCATCATGGTGCCCCTGAATACGCAATTAAAGAACGGCCAGACCTGTGAAATCATCACGGCCAAGGGCGCGCCGGGCACGGCCGGGCCGTCGCGCGACTGGCTGGGCGCCGGCTACGCCGTCAGCACGCGCACGCGTTCCAAAATTCGTGCCTGGTTCCACGCCATCGACATGCAGGAAACCCTGGCCCATGGCCGCGCGCTGGTGGAGAAATCCTTGCAGCGCGAAGGCAAGACGGCCGTCAATCTGGAAGCGCTGGCGCAAAAGCTGGGCTTTGCGAAAGTCGACGAACTGTTCCTGTCGGTGGGCAAGGATGAATTCAGCCTGCGCCACGTGGAGCAGGCGCTGCACGACAATGGCGAAGTGGTGGTGCCGGAAGACGCCGTGCTGGTGGGTAAAAGCCGCGCCTCCAGCGTGGAGCAGGGCGCCAAGTCCGGCGTGCTGGTGGTGGGCACCGAGGGCTTGATGACGGTGCTGGCCAAGTGCTGCAAGCCGGCGCCGCCGGACAGCATCGTCGGCTTCGTCACGCGCGGCAAAGGCGTGTCGATTCACCGCGCCACCTGCAAGAACTTCGAGGAAATGCGCGCCAAGTCGCCCGAGCGCGTGATTTTTACCGAGTGGGGCAGCACGGGCGGGCACGATACCGTGTATCCGGTCGACGTCTTCATTCTCGCCGGCGACCGCCAGGGCTTGTTGCGCGACATCTCCGAAATCTTTTCGCGAGAGAAAATCAACGTGATCGGCGTCAACACCCAAAGCGCCAAGGGCCAGGCCCGCATGACGTTTACGGCCGAGATCAGCTCGACGGCGCAGCTGTTGAAGGCGCTGAATGTGATTAAGGATGTCAGTGGCGTGTTGGAAGCCCGACGGAGTTAGCTAAATTTAACCCCGAGCGCAGAGGCCGGGGTCGTACCCTCAGGGTACGACCCCGGTATTTGCCGTTGGGTTCAATCAGTGTGTTTTGTCACCCTGATGCAACCCCGCCATCGCCGCCGTCTCCGGCTGCAAAGTAATATGATCGATGCCATGCTTGGCCAACAGCATCTTCTTGATCGCGCGCAAGACCTTCGGCCAATGGTCGAGGTGCTCGATTTCCACGTGGCCGATCAGGGCCGGCTGGCCCGGCGACATGTCCCACACGTGCAGATCGTGCACGGCAATCACGCCGTCCACTTGCTCCACGTCCGTGCCCACGGCGATGTAGTCGATGTGCATGGGTACGCCTTCCATCAGGAAGTGGTAGGACTCTTTCAATACCCCGAAGGTCGATTTCAAAATCAGCAGCGATACCAGCACGGACAGCAGCGGGTCGATCTGCATCCAGCCCGTGAAGTAAATCACGGCGCCCGCGACGATGGCGGCGACCGAGCCGAGCAAATCGCCCATCACGTGCACGAGGGCGGCGCGCGTGTTCACGCTTTGCTTGTCTTTCGACAGGACCCACGCCACCACCACGTTGATCGCCAGGCCGATGAAGGCGACGATGAAGACCATGCCGCCCTTGACGGGTTGCGGAGCGGAAAAGCGCAACACGGCTTCATAGCAGATCCAGCCCACCACGCACAGCATGGCCAGGCCGTTGACGAAGGCGGCCAGTGCCTCGGCGCGGCCAAAGCCGAACGAGTGGCGCGGCGAGGGCGGACGGCGCGCGATGAGCTGCGCCAGCAGGGCCAGGCCCAGCGCGGCCGCGTCCGTGACCATGTGGCCCGCGTCGGAAATCAGCGCCAGTGAATTGGACATGAAGCCGGCCGCCACCTCTATGCCGGCAAACGACAGGGTCAGTCCCAGCGCCCACGCGAGGATGCTCTGGCTGCGCCCCTCGAACGAGTGCGTGTGCTGGGCGTCGCCCTTCAGGTGGGCGTGCAAATGGGTGGCGTCGTGTTCGGTGTGCGTGGGCTGCATGGAATGCTTTGTGGAATGAGGTTGCCGTCAGTGTAATTGAAAAGCAACAACATAGTCGGCACGTAAAAAAACCTGCAGGCTTGATGGCCTGCAGGTTTTTCTTTAAGCAAACATTTTTACTGGGCCGCCGTCTCGCCAAACTTGCCCTCGCGGAAATCCTGCACGGCCTGAAACACTTCCGCCTGGGTATTCATGACAAACGGACCGTACTGCGCGATGGGCTCGTTCAAGGGCTGGCCGGCGACGAGGATTACGCGGCCGCCTGCGGGCGCTTCGATGCGCACGCCGTCGCTGCCCGGCGTGTTGGCGAAGATGGCCATGCGCAGGGCGGGCACGGCCTTGCCGTCCACCTGCACCTCGCCACGGAACGTGTAGATGAAAGCGTTATGGCCAGGCGGCAAGGGCTGCTCGAAGCTGCTGCCTGCTGGCAAGTCGATGTCGAGATACAGCGGTTCCGTCAGCTCGCGCTGCACGGCGCCCGTCACGCCATGGCTCTCGCCGGCGATCACTTGCACGGCCACGCCGTCGTCCGTCGTGTAGCGGGGGATTTCGGCGCTGGTAAAATCGCGGTACCACGGCGTGCGCATCTTGTCGCGCGCAGGCAGGTTCAGCCACAACTGAAAACCTTCCATCACGCCTTCTTCCTGTTCCGGCATTTCCGAGTGGATCACGCCGCTGCCGGCCGTCATCCATTGCACGCCGCCCGAAGTCAGCAAGCCTTCGTGGCCCGCGCTGTCCTTGTGACGCATGCGTCCCGTGATCATGTACGACACCGTTTCAAAACCCCGGTGCGGATGCTCGGGGAAGCCGGCGATATAGTCGTTCGGCTTGTCGCTGGCAAAGTTGTCGAGCATCAAAAACGGGTCGAGACGGCGCTGCAGCTGCTGCGTCAGCACGCGGTTGATCTTCACGCCGGCGCCATCCATGACGGCCTGGCCGGCGATCACGCGCTCGACGGCGCGCGGTTTGTTGACGGTGGTGATGTCGCTCATTGTTTTCTCCTGTTTGGGGTCAGACCCGGCGGAACTCGGCGTCTCCGTCTGACCCCTGCTTGGTACGTGCATTACACCAGGATCGCGTTGATCTCGGCGTCCGCTTGCGCCTGCGCCTTGGCCACGGCTTCCGGGCCCATGCCCATGCCTTCCGAATACACGTATTGCACGTCGGTCAGGCCCAGGAAACCGAACATGGTGTTCAGGTAAGGCACCTGGCTGTCGTTGGCGCTGTCGCGGTGCAAGCCGCCGCGGGACAGGCCCACGTAGACTTTCTTGCCGGTCAACAGGCCCACGGGGCCGTTTTCCGTGTACTTGAAGGTGACGTTGGCGCGGGCAATCGCGTCGAACCAGCTTTTCAGTTGCACGGTGATGCCGAAGTTGTACATCGGTGCGCCGATGACGATGACGTCGGCTGCTTGCACTTGCGCAATCAGCGCGTCGTCCAGGGCGATGCGGGCCGCCTGTTCCGGCGTGCGCTTGTCGGCAGGGGTGAACAGCGCTTGCAGGGTCGGCTCGTCGAGCACGGGGTGCGGTTGGGCGGCCAGGTCGCGGCGCGCCAGGGCGGCGCCGGGGTTGGCGGCTTGCACGCGGGCAACGATGGCGTCAGCCAGACGGGTCGAGGCGGAACCGGTGCTGCGGGCGCTGGAATTGATTTGCAGGATGTTCATCTTGTTTTCTCCGTTGTGAGGTGTCTTGCGATGGATGAACTATAGCAATTCCAAAATTGATGCGGAAGCCGTTAAAATGGATAACATTAATCCACTCATGGAACAAACTCATGGATATCGATCCCGGAGATCTGCTGCTGTTCGCGCGCGTCGTCGAGTGCGGCAGTTTTTCGCGTGCCGCCCAGCGCGTGGATTTGCCCAAGTCGACCCTGTCGCGCCGCATCTCGCTGCTGGAAGCGAAGTTGGGCGAACGGCTGCTGCTGCGCACCACGCGCAAGCTGGCGCTGACGGAGTTTGGCGCCAGCCTGCTCGAACATGCGCGCAAGGTGGTGGACGAAACGGAGGCGGCCGGCGCGCTGGCCCAGCACCGCCAGGCGGGGCCCAGCGGCTTGCTGCGCATTTCCATGCCGGCCGACTTCGGCGACGCGCTGATGCGCCAGGTGCTGGCCGAATTCGTGCGCCGCTATCCGGCCATTTCGCTGGAGCTGGACTTGTCGGCGCGCCGCGTGGACTTATTGGAAGAGAACTTTGACCTGGCCATCCGCATGGGCAACTTGCCCGACGATGCCAGCCTGGCGGCGCGCCGCGTGGCCTTCAGCACGCTGGCGCTGTACGCCTCGCCGCAATACACGAGCGTGCACGGCTTGCCCGAACATCCCGACGATTTATACGGCCATGATCTGCTCAGCTTGCCCCGCGCCGTGCATGGTCTCGTGCATTGGACTTTGATTCGTGGCAAGACGACGTGGGAGCGCGATCTGCCCGTGCGCCTGTTGGCGAATTCTCCGGAATTGCTGGTGCGCATGGCCTGCACGGGCGTAGGCATCGCCGCCAGCACGGACCGTTTCGCCAAGGCGTATGTGGCGACGGGGGAACTGGTGCGCGTGCTGCCGGAGTGGAGTTTTCCGCTGGTCACGGGCTGGGCCGTGTTTCCCGGCCGGCGCTTGATGCCGGCCAAGACGCGCGCATTCCTGGACTTGATGGAGGAAATGTACCGCACGGATGCGCCCGTGTAGGCGCGCGTCCCGCTCGCTTACCTCGGTACGTTACCCATGACTTCGCCCAGCTGCACGGGGCCGGCCGGTTGCCAGTTGGCATTGAATTGCACGGTGTCTTTCGGGAACAGCATCACGACGGTGGAACCGAGCAGGAAGCGGCCCAGCTCTTCGCCCTGTTTCAGCACCACATTGTCGTTCGCATAGCTCCAGTCGCGGATCTCACCGGTGCGGGGCGGGTTGACGACGCCGTGCCAGACGGTGGCCATGCTGCCGACGATGGTGGCGCCGACCAGGGTCATGACGAAGGGGCCGTTGGCCGTGTCGAACACGCAGACGACGCGCTCGTTGCGGGCGAACAAGCCGGGAATGCCGCGCGCCGTCGTCGGGTTGACGGAAAATAGTTCACCGGGAACATAAATCATGCGCGTCAAACGGCCATCGCACGGCATGTGGATGCGGTGGTAGTCGCGCGGGCTCAGGTACAGGTTGGCGAAGCTGCCATGCTCGAACTGGGCCGCCAGGGCCGCATCGCCGCCCACCAGGGCCGTGGTGCTGAAGTTGTGGCCCTTGGCCTGGAAGATCTGGTCCTTGTCGATGCTGCCGAACTGGCTGATGCGGCCATCGACGGGGCAGACGTAGTCGGCCTTGGCCAGCGGACGGGCATCGGGGCGCAGCGCGCGCGTGAAAAAGTCGTTGAAGCTGGCGTAGTGCGTGATGTCCGGGTCCAGCGCCTCATCCATGTTGACGTTGTAGCGGCCGACGAACCAGCGGATCAAACGCGTCGTCATGGCGCCGCCCTTGGCGCCGGCGATGCGTCCGGCAAAGTTGGTCAACGCCCCCTTGGGCAGCAGATATTGAGGCAAAACGGCAAGACGGTCAGACACGATGGGAAGCCTTTGACGGGGTGAGCGGAATAATGGCGAAAACGCATTATAGCGGCGATGTGGCGCGCAATGATAATGCCGTATGCAAGGGTGCGTATCGCAGCCGGCCACCAAATTTAATTTACTATAGGAAATATTTTCAGGAAACTGTGTCACTCGGAAAAAATTACAGCACAATACAGCGGCCTGTTTTTTAGCTTTTAGCCATTTTTATTCAGCCACCTTTTTTAGCCAGGTCATGATGCCGCGCCGTTGCCTTCGCCTAACCGTCCTTTGTTCCGCCGTTTTACTTGCCTGGAATGCCCAGGCCCAGCAATCCGAAACGTCCGCTACCGATAACGCCGCCGTGCCGCTGAAGGCTGAAAAGCCAGCCGCGCCCGCCATGCAGAGCGTCGAAGTCAAGGGCAGCGGCTATGATCCGCGCCGCGACGATACGGCCAGCAAGATGGTCGTGGGCAGCGAGGAAATCCTCAAGTATGGTGACACGAATGTCACCGACGTGCTCAAGCGCTTGCCCGGCATTACCGTGTCCGGCGCGGCCGGACGCTCGGGCGGCGAAATCCGCATGCGCGGCCTGGGCAGCGGCTATACGCAGATTTTGCTCAATGGCGAACGGGCGCCGGCCGGTTTTTCGCTCGACACCCTGTCGCCCGACGTCATCGAGCGCATCGAAATTTTGCATGCGGCCAGTGCCGAGTACAGCACCCAGTCGATCGCCGGCACCATCAACGTGGTGCTGAAAAAGGCTGTGAAAACGGCGCAGCGCGACGTCAAGCTGGGCGTGGGCGGTGGGCGCGATGCCTTTTCCAGCAACGGTAACTTGCAACTGTCGGACAAGGACGGCATTTTCTCGTACTCGCTGGCCGCGTCGTTCTACCGCTACGATTACCACTACGAGAATCCGCAGGACAGGCCGGCGCTGGACCTGGGCTATCTGCCCGATGGCCAGCAAAATCTGCTGCGGCGTATCACCGGCACGGGCGATGGCCGTTCGGAGGGCATCAACCTGTCGCCCCGGCTGAACTGGGCATTCGCGGACGGCGATAACCTGACGGCGCAATTTTTTCTCAATGGCGGACGCAGCGATAACCGCAGCCATGGCCGGACCGACACGCTGCTGGGCTTGCGTCCCGACTACGACACGAATGACGGTACTTCCGGCAACCATTACGTTTTCGGCCGAACGGACCTGACGTGGGTGCGCAAGCTCGACGGTGGCGCCAAGCTGGAACTGGGCCTGCGCGCCAGCGCCACCAGCAATACGGCCGATAGCCATCCGCTCGGCTATATTGATGACGTGGGGCTGGTGCTGGACCGCAACGTACGTGTCAAGGCGACCTACAGCAGCTTGTCGTCCACCGGCAAGTATTCCACGCCCTGGATGCAGGGCCATGCGCTGTCCATGGGCTGGGATGGCACCCTCAGCCGACGCGAGGAAGAGCGCCTCCAGCGTGAACAGGCCTTGCCAGGCGGCCGCCCGCCCGCCGATAGCGATGAGCATTTCGATGCCGATATCAAGCTTCTGGCCTTGTATGCACAGGATGAATGGGATATCACGCCGCGCTGGTCCATGTATGCGGGCGTGCGCTGGGAAGGCATCGACACGCGCAGCGCCGGCGATACCTTTGAGGCCGTGCAGCAGCGCAGCAGCGTGTGGAGCCCGCTGCTGCAAACCCTGTGGAAACTGCCCGACACCAAGGGTGACCAGGTCCGTCTGGCCCTGACGCGCACCTACAAGTCGCCTTCCACGTCGAACCTGATTCCGCGCCGCAGTGTCTCGACTAATAATAGCCAGACCGAGCCTGACCGTGTAGGCAATCCGAACTTGAAGCCGGAGCTGGCGCTGGGCATCGATGCCTCGTACGAACATTACTGGGCCGACAGCGCCTTGCTCAGTGCGCGCGCCTCGGCCCGCCGCATCGATGGCTATACGCGCCAGGGATTGCTGTTCATCGATGATCGCTGGGTGTCCACGCCCATCAATGATGGCCGCGCCAATACGCAGACACTGGAACTGGAAGCGAAGTTCCCCTTGCGCGCCGTGCTGGCCGCGCCCGTGCCCGCGCTCGACGTGCGCGCCAGCATCAGCCGCAACTGGTCGCAGGTGGAGCGGGTGCCGGGACCAGACAACCGGCTCGGCCAGCAAACGCCCCTCAGCGGCAACTTTGGCCTCGACTACAAGACGCCCGATGGCGTCTTGAGCACGGGGGGGAGCTTCAATTTCCGCACGGGTGGTCCCGTGCGCATCACCGAGCGCCAGAGCGCGTACACGTCGCCGCGGCGCGACCTTGACCTGTATGCCGTATGGAAGTTCGATGCGAAGAACCAGCTGCGCGTGGTCGTGTCGAATCTGCTGGCGCAAGATTTCGAAAGCAACACCAGCTACACGGACGGCAGCGGCACCGTCGCCCGCAATGGCATTTCCACCAGTTCGCCGCAGGCGCACGCGACGATGGAAATGAAGTTCTGATGGCGATGTTTTCATGCTGAAAACTGCGGCCGGCATGCCCGCTGGCCTATAATCTCGGCAATCGCGCGCACGGCTGGTCCGTGCGCCACCTTTTCATTTGCCAAGATTGCTTTCCCCATGACGTTTTCCTCCCTCGGCCTGATCGATCCCCTGGTCCGCAAACTCGATGAGCTCGGCTATGCCAAGCCCACGCCCGTGCAGGCGCAAGCGATTCCCTTTGTCCTGGCCGGGCGCGACCTGATGGCCGCCGCCCAGACGGGCACGGGCAAGACGGCCGGCTTTGCCGTGCCCTTGCTGCAGCGCCTGACCCTGGAAGGCGTGGTGGCGCCCCAGTGCGTGCGCGTGCTGGTGCTGGTGCCCACGCGCGAACTGGCCGAGCAAGTCTATGCCAGTTTCCGCAGCTATGGCGGTAACTTGCCGCTGCGCAGCTTTGTCGCCTACGGCGGCGTGCCCATCGAGCCGCAGATCAGCAAGCTGCGCAAGGGCCTCGACGTGCTGGTGGCCACGCCGGGCCGTTTGCTGGACTTGCAGACGCAGGGCGCCGTCAAGTTCGAGCAAGTGCAAACCCTGGTGCTGGACGAGGCGGACCGCATGCTGGACCTGGGCTTCGAGCGCGAGCTTGATATATTGCTGATGACGATGCCCAAGCAGCGCCAGACCCTGCTGTTCTCGGCCACGTTCTCGGACGCCATCCGCGCCATGGCGAAAACCATGCTCAAGGATCCCGTCTCGGTGGAGGTCAGCGCGCGCAACAGTACGGTCAAGGCCGTGAAACAGTCGGTCATCGTGTGCGACAAGAAACGCAAGCCGGAACTGTTCTTGCACTTGCTGAAGAAAAAGCGCTGGGGCCAGGTATTGGTCTTCGTCAAGACGCGCAAGGGCGTCGAGCTGCTGGTGAATACCTTGCTGGAGCAGGGCGTGCGCGCCGACTCGATCCACGGCGACAAGACGCAGCCGAACCGCCTGCGCGCGCTGGCCCGTTTCAAGTCGGCGGAAGTGCAGGTGCTGGTCGCTACCGACGTGGCGGCCCGTGGCCTGGACATCGAGCAATTGCCCGTCGTCGTCAATTTCGACTTGCCGACGGTCGCTGAAGACTATATCCACCGCATCGGCCGCACGGGCCGCGCGGGCGCTTCGGGCGAAGCGATCTCCCTCGTCTGCGCCGACGAGGTGGAATTGCTGTCGGCCGTGGAAGCACTGACGCGGCAAACCCTGAAACGCAACGAGGAACCCGGTTTCGAGGCCGAGCACCGCGTGCCGGGCACGTCCGCCGGCGGCACCATCCAGAAGAAGGCCGTCAAGGTGCTGGCGCCCAAAGCCGCGGAGCGGGCGAAAAAGCGCCGCTTCTACAAATAATCGGGGAGGCAAGCGCGCAGCATGGATATGCCATTCGTGCCATCATGCGCCTATGACCTCGATACCTTTGTTCCCGCTCAATACGGTGCTGTATCCCGATGGCTATCTGCCCCTGCAGATCTTCGAGGTACGCTACCTGGACATGATACGTCAGTGCATCATGGGCGAGCAGCCGTTCGGCGTGGTGCAGCTGCTGGACGGCGCGGAAGTACGCAAGCCGGGCCAGCACGAAACCCTGGCGCCCGTGGGTACCCTGGCGCGCGTCATCGACTGGGCCGCGCCCCTGTCGGGCTTGCTGCAAATTAAATGCATGGGCATGCAGCGCTTTCACATTCTTTCCAGCGAGCAGCTGAAGCACGGCTTGTGGATGGCGCAGGTCGAAACCTTGCCGCCCGATAAGACCATTCCCATTCCCCAGGAGCAGCAGAACGTGGCCGACGCGCTCGGCGCCCTGATCCGCACCTTGCAGGAGCAGAAGATCCCGCCCGAGCAAATGCCCTTGCAGCCGCCTTTCCGCCTCGACGAGTGCGGCTGGGTGGCGAACCGCTGGTGCGAACTGCTGTCTCTGAGCGCCATGCAAAAGCAATTGCTGCTGAGCCAGGATAATCCCGTGCTGCGGCTGGAACTGGTGCAAGATATGCTCACTGAAAATGGTCTGCTCGAAGAGTAAATCAGCTGAAGCCGCATGTTTTCTCACGCTTGCGTTGTGCAATTGCAATCTCTATTGAGAAATACTTTACGCTTTGCCGCCGCTGACATAAGATAGTGCCCCTGGGCAAGATTGCCTTGGGCAACATTCAAGAGTAGACGACATGGCAAAAGTAAGCGCGGAACAGATCAATGCGGCAATGGAAGCGATGGCGGGCGAAGGCCAGGCCATCACGGTGCGCGCCTTGCGCGAACGGCTGGGCAACGGCGCCTGTCTGGGTACCATCAGCAAGCTCTTGCTGCGCCGCAAGGCGGGCGCGCAACGCCAGATCGCTGCCGCCGCCGAACTGTCGCCCGTGCTGCAGCAAGCCATCCTCGATTATGTAGGACAGGAATTAAGCGCCAGCCACAGCGCGCATGAAGCAGAGATGAACGACAGTCAACAGGAATTGATGGACCTGGCCAGCGAGAACGAGCGCCAGCAAGAGTTGCTCGAGCTGCAGGCGGGCGAACTGGAAACCTTGCGCGAGGAACTCGAACGCGAGCGGCAAGTGGCGAACCAGGCTAGAACGGACCTGGCCAAGGCGCAGTTGCGCCTGGAAGGCTTGCCGCGCCTGGAAGAGGCGGCCGAGCAGGCGCGCATGGACCTGGCCAAGGCGCAATTCAAGCTCGAAGGCATCCCGCGCCTGGAAGAGGCTGCCGAAGCGGCGCGCGCGGAACTGATCCAGGCCCAGCTGAAGCTGGAAAGTCTGACCCGCGTGGAAACGGAACTGGCGGCCGCGCGCCTGGAACTGGAAGCGGAACGCGAAGAGCTGGGCGAAACGCGCGCCGAGCTCGATGAAGAGCGCACCTTGCGCATCAAGGCGCAGCAGTTTATCGTCGACCCGATTTTCAAGACGCCGGTCTGAGGACGCCTGGCCTAAGCTGCTGCGCGTCGGTTTGTCAGGCGTCGATGCGTCGCAGGGAATCTGTCATGCGTGCTGAACGGGCCTTGCTGGCTTAAAATGGCGCACTGTCGCGCCATGCCGTGCGGCGCCTGATCGCAAAGAAGGTTTATGTTCGTAGAAAAAGAAGTGCCGCTCGAGCTTGCGGCCACCCCCATCGCGCCGCGCGCCTTGCCGCCCAGGCCGCCAGCAGAATTCAGTTCGCCCGAAGCGGCCCTTGCGCGCAAGCAGGCGCGCGAAGACAAGGATGCGCAGGTGCGCGGCGTCACCTCCATCGACGCCATGCGCGTCGCCATCAAGCGAGCGGCGCGTGATTTGCCCAGCATCACCGAAGTGCCGCGCCTGGCCATGCTGGGCGCCGCCGCCTTTCGCGCGCGCGCAGCGCAGGGCTTACCCTTCCTGATGCGCGGGCTGGTGCAGCGCTGGCCCTTGTCCAGGCTGGCGCCCGACGTCTTGCGCGAGCAGTTCAGCCACGTGCCCGTGCGTGCGCGGGTGGGCGACTACATCAACACGGCGTTCGCGGCCGACCGCGCCATGCAGGATATGTTGATGGGGCAATACCTGGACCTGGTGGCAGAGGGCAAGTACGCGTTGCCGCCTTACCTGGGCAACCTGGAGTTGCGCGAGCTGAACCGCCTGTGCCACTGGCCCACCTATTTTGACAAGATGGGTCCGCCACGCTTCTGGGTGGGGCCGGCCGGCACGGTGACACCGTTGCATTGTGATTACGACGACAATATCTTCGCGCAAGTGTGGGGCCGCAAGCGCATCATGTTATCGCCGCCGCACCACGATGTCTTTCTGTACCCCAGCGAGGCGAACGCCATCCTGTTCGGTTCGCCGTTCGACCCGGAAGCGCCCGATTTCGAGCGCTTCCCCCTGGCGCGCCAGGCGACCATGATCGAATGCCTCGTCGAACCGGGCGACATGCTGTACGTGCCCGCCGGCTGGTACCACCAGGTGCGCGCGCTGACGTTTTCGCTATCCTCGAACCGCTGGGCCAGGGCCATGCCGCTGGCCCTGCATGGCGGGGTGGAGCTGCGGCGTAGCGTGGCGTAATCTGCTGGCGCGATGGCCTTGCCATCGGCGCGCAGACAGTGCGGGCCATTATCGTCCAGCTTGCTATCATGTCTTTTCGTCCGCAACGCCATCGGCATGGAGAGCAATGGTCACGTCCAGCTTGCACAATCGTTATATGGGCGCCATGCTGGCGCTGGCCTGTGGCGATGCCATCGGCACGAGCGTGGAGTTTTCTCCGCGCGGCAGCTTTGCGCCGGTGACGGGCATGGCTGGCGGCGGCCCTTTCGGCCTGCAGCCGGGACAATGGACGGACGATACCTCGATGGCGCTGTGCCTGGCCGAGAGCCTGATACTGAAAGGGGCGTTCGATCCGGCGGACCAGATGGTACGGTATCTGAACTGGTGGCAATGGGGCTACCTGAGTTCCACGGGCACCTGCTTCGATATCGGTGGAACGGTAAGAAGCGCGCTGGCCAGTTTCCAGGAGACGGGCAATCCCTGGAGTGGCTCCACCGCGCCTGACACGGCGGGCAATGGCTCGCTCATGCGCCTGATCCCGGTCGTGCTGTTTGCTTATCCTGATGTCGAAGCGGCCTTAGCCTGTGCTGCCGATAGTTCGCGCACCACCCACGCGGCGCCGGAAGCCGTCGAAAGCTGCCAGTTGTTTGCCGCCTTGCTGTGCGGCGCGCTGGCGGGGACGGCGAAAGACGCGCTGCTGGACAGTATCGCGTTCCGGCCTGCCGAACCGAAGCTGGTGGAGCTGGTCAGCGGCAGTTTCCTTGCCAAAACGGAGCAGCAGATACGCGGCACCGGTTATTGCGTGGAGTCGCTGGAAGCGGCGCTCTGGTGCTTCTTCAATACCGACTCACTGGAAGAGGCCGTGTTACGCGCCGTCAATCTGGGCGAAGATGCCGATACGACCGGCGCCATCGTCGGCCAGCTTGCCGGCGCGTATTATGGCGCCCAGGCGATTCCTGCGCGCTGGCTGGAAATGCTGGCCATGCGCGCCGATATAGAAGAGCTGGCGGGCAAATTGTTCGAGCGCCCCCGTGGCTAGCACCGACCGCATCCCATCAGCAACAGCATCGGCCGTTCGCGCTCTTCCGCCAGGGGGTGGCTGCTGCGCCATGAAGATCGGGTACTCGATGGAAAACACCCGCTTGCCGTCCGGTTGTAAACTCTGGCGGATGGTGGCAAGGCCAGTTGTTCCAGATCAAGCCGGGCGTAGCTGACAGAAACGGCGTCGTCGTAGATGTTCTGTGTCATGTGTCGAGATCTTTGGCAGGATGGCGCTTGGCATGGCCGCTGCGCTGCGCCCGGTAAATGCCAGCGTGGCCGGAAAACAGATAGGCGACGACGCAGGCGATGGCCGCGTACACGCCGATCTCGGCGCCGAACAGTTCCATCGCCATCAGGGTCGAGGCGATGGGCGTGTTGGCCGCGCCCGCAAACACGGCGACGAAGCCGATGGCGGCCAGCAAGGTGACGGGCTGGTGCAGCAGCGGCCCCAGCGCATTGCCCAGGGTCGCGCCGATGAAGAACAGGGGCGTCACTTCGCCGCCCTTGAAGCCCGTGCCCAGCGAGACGATGGTAAACGCCATCTTGCCGAGGAAATCCCAGGCGGGCAGCGGTTCCTTCAGCGCATCGACGATGTTGGGGATGCCCAGGCCGATGTAGCGATCCGTGCCCAGCAGCCACACTGCCAGCGCGACGACGAGGCCGCCTATCAGCGGGCGCAGCGGGGCATAGCTGATCCAGCGTTTCATCAAGGCACTTAAACCGTGCGTGGTTTGCGCAAATATTTTACCGGTCAAGCCGAACAGCACGCCCGCGATCACCATGGCGGATAAAGTCCAGGCGGAAAGGGCGGGGATCAGCGGCACGGCGTAATGCGTATGCTGAATGTTGAATAACTGCCCCCATAGCAAACCCACCTGGTCGGCGATGACGGCGGCAGCCAGGCAGGGCAGCATGGCTTCATAGCGCAGGCGGCCGATGGCCAGCACTTCCAGGCCGAAGAGGGCGCCTGCCAGCGGCGTGCCGAAGACGGAGGCAAAGCCGGCGCTGATGCCGGCCATCAGGATGATGCGGCGGTCTTCGTTGTTCAGGCGAAACATGCGCGTCAGCTGGTCGGCCAGCGCGCCACCCATCTGCACGGCCGTGCCTTCGCGCCCGACCGAGGCGCCGAACAGATGCGAAATGACGGTGCCGCCCAGCACCAGCGGCGCCATGCGCAAGGGGATGATTTTTTTCGGGTCGTGGATTTCATCGATGAGCAGATTCGCGCCACCCTCGACACTGCTGCCGTAGCGCAAGTACAGCCAGCCGACGGCAAAGCCCGCCACGGGTAGCAGCCAGATCAGCCAGGCGTGCGCCAGGCGCGTGCGCGTGGCCCAGTCGAGGGCGTACAGGAAACCGGCCGAGGCCGACCCCGCCAGCACGGCCACGACAAAGGCGAGCAGCAGCCATTTCAACAGATGCTGCAACAGATCGGTGAGGGCGCTCAAGCGGTGCATCGGGCATCCAGTCAGGGCTGATGGGTGGGTGGTTCCTTACAGGCCCAGCTCGGCCACCAGCGCCTGGCCGATGGCGCGCTGCTCGGCCAGGATGGCGCGCAAGTGGTGGGGGCGCGTCTTGACATTCGTCATGACCACGCGCAGCACATTGGTCGGGCCGGGGTAGCGCGTCGATTCCAGTACGGTGCGCGACACAAAGCTGTGGCCTTGCGCCTTTTGCCTATTTTGCAGCTTGGCGTTCAAGGTGTTCAGCTGCTGGTTCAGTTCCGTCGCCGCTTCGATCTGGCCGCCGGTCAGCAAGGCGTCCATGCGCTGGCGCAAGTGCGCGGGCACGTAGCGGTAAGTCAGAATGAAAGTGTCGGAGCGCGTGACCAGTTCGAAATCCCGCTGGTCGGCCAATAAATCCTGCAATTGGCCGGACAGGGTGGCCGCCTGCTGCAGCAGGGTCGTGTAGCCGGACACGCCCAGCACCTTGAACGAGGTCCACAGTTTCAAGGCGTCGAAGCGGCGCGAGCCTTCCAGCGAAGTCTGGCCCAGGTCGCCCGAGTTGTCGCGCAGGATGTAGTTGGCGTTGTGTTTCAGTAAGTTCAGGCTGGCGCTGTCCTTGAACAGCACCATGCTTTGCGCCATCGGCACCCACAGCAGCTTGTGCCCGTCGATGACGACGGAGTCGGCCAAAGCAATCCCGTCGTACAGCGGGCGGTACTGTTCCGCGATCAGCAGGGCGCCGCCCCAGGCCGCGTCCACATGGAACCAGATGCTTTCCCGTGCGGCAATCGCCGCCATGGCGGCCAGCGGGTCGATGGCGCCCGTTTCCGTCGTGCCGGCGATGCCGATCATGGCGACGACCTTGATCTTGCGCTGTTTTAAATCGGCAATCGTCGCTTCCAGCGCGGCGACGTCGATGCGGTTGTCGCGGTCGACGGCCACCAGGTGCAGGGCGTTTTCACCGAGGCCCAGGGTCGCCAGCGCCTTTTTCACGGAATAATGGCTGCGGGCCGAACCGATCACGGCCAGCCCCGCGTAGCCTGATTCTTGCATGGAGGCAAACAAACCGCGCTTGCGCATGCCGGGCAATTGTTTTTCCAGCGCCACGGCCAGCGCCGTCAGGTTGCCCATGGTGCCGCCATTGACGACATTGCCCAGCGCGCCGCTGGTGGCGGCCATCGCCTGCGTGTAGACATGTTCGGCTTGCTGGTACACCTGGCGGTGCAGCCAGCCGAGGATCTGCTTTTCGATCAGGGTCGACACATACGCCGTCTCGATTTTGACCTGGTTCTGGTTCAGGGTGGCCGTAAACGCTTCGGCCAGCACGCTGATCCAGGGCAGGGCCTGCGTCATGTGGCCGATGTATTGCGGGTGGTTCAGCTGGGCCGTATTGGCCAGCACGGTGGTGTCGAGTTCTTGCAGGAAATCGGCCACGGGCATGCCGTGCGCGGGCAGGCAAGTGTCGGACAGTTGCGTCAGCAGTTCAGCATATGGCGTGTGCGGATACGGTTCGGCGCGCTCGGCGGCCAGCCAGCCGCCCAGCATGCGCAGGGCCTGATGCAGGGGCGCGGGCGAGCGTTGCAGCGCATCGATGGAAAAATGCTGTTGCAGCAGCTGTTCGACAGGGGTCTCGGTCATGGCGCTTTGTCTTCTTTACGGATTGCTGATGCCACGGTGACAAAAGAATTGCGCCCAGGCGAAAGCGGGATTTTACCCGACTCCGCCTGGGCGCATCAATTTGCTATTCCTGCCCGTGATCAGAAGTAGTTGAGGCCCAGCGCCGACTTGACTTCATCGGCCGTGCGGGCCGCCACTTCGCGTGCCTTGAAGGTGCCTTCCTTGAGCATCTGGATGACTTGACCCTTGTCCTTGGCGAACTCTTCGCGGCGGGCGCGGATCGGCGCCAGCATTTCCTGCAAGACCAGGTCCAGGCGCTTCTTGACGATGCTGTCGCCCAGGCCGCCGCGCACATAATGGGCTTTCATTTCGGCCAGCGCCGCTTTTTCCGGGTCGAACGCGTCCAGGTAGGTAAATGCGATGTTGCCTTCCAGGTGGCCCGGGTCTTCCACGCGCAGGTGCAGCGGGTCCGTATAGACTTTTTTCACGGCGGCCGTGATTTCGGCCGGGGTGGCGCCCAGGTTGATGGTGTTGCCCAGCGACTTGCTCATCTTCGCCTTGCCGTCGATGCCGGGCAGGCGACCGATGTCCGGCACCAGCGCCTTGCATTCCATCAGCACTTCGCGGTTGTACATGCGGTTGAAGCGGCGCACGATTTCATTCGTTTGCTCGATCATCGGGATCTGGTCTTCGCCCACGGGCACCACGCCCGCCTTGAAGGCCGTGATGTCGGCCGCCTGGCTGGCCGGGTAGGTCAAAAAGCCGGCCGGGATGTCGCGCTCAAAGCCGCGCAGGCGGATTTCTTCCTTGACTGTCGGGTTGCGCTCGAGGCGCGCCACGGTGACGATGTTCAGGTAGTAAAAGGTCAGCTCGGCCAGTTCCGGAATCTGCGACTGGATGAACACCGTGGTCTTGGTCGGGTCGATGCCGACGGCCAGGTAATCGAGCGCCACTTCGACGACGTTGCGGTGCACCTTGTCGATGTCATCCATATTGTCCGTCAGCGCCTGCGCGTCGGCCAGCATGATGAATTGCTTGTAATTATTCTGATAGGAAACGCGGTCGCGCAGGCTGCCCACGTAGTGGCCCAGATGCAAGGGGCCGGTCGGGCGGTCGCCCGTCAGGATCACGGATTGCGAAGCGATGGCGGCGGCGGACAGCGGTGCTGCCGGGGCGTTGTCGGTGTCGGGGGTATCGGGGGTGTTAGGCAAGCTCATCAAGTTTCCTTTTGAGCCGCCTGCATCGGGGATGATCCAGGCTGAGCCTGTTACGCCACCGATCGAGGCGGCGTGGATCAAATTCACATCACTATAGAGTGGCCGCGCGGAAGTGAGCGGGACCACCAATTCAAGCAGGCGTGTTGTGACGGGATAAATTTCATGGCGGTATGGTTGCAGTTCGTGCGCGTTCTGTCAAGTTGCGCCCCGATTTATCTGCCGTGCACCGTGTGTGTGATGTATGTCAATCTTGCTTTCCGGGTACTATTGCCGACATGAATGTTTTGGAGAAGCGTATGCCCGTCGTAGCCCCCATCCGCCTGAGCAGCCTGGCCTTGCTGCTCAGCACCTTGTTCAGCGCCCCCGCGCTGGCGCAAACGCCGCCGATGACGCCCGATATCGGCGCCAGGCTGGTGCTGCCCGATATGAATGATTACGTCAAGCGCGTGGTGATGATCCCCATGCGCGACGGCGTCAAGCTGTACACGGTGATCGTCGTGCCGAAAGACGCCAAACGGGCGCCGATCATGCTCACGCGCACGCCATACAATGCGGCCCGCCGCGCGCAGCGCGCCACCAGCGCCAGCATGCTGGCCACCTTGCCGCAAGGCGACGATACCCTGGTGGAAAACGGCTACATCCGCGTATTCCAGGACGTGCGCGGCAAGCATGGCTCGGAAGGCGATTACGTGATGACGCGCCCCGTGCGCGGCCCGCTCAACCATACCAAAGTCGATAACGTCACCGATGCGTGGGACACCATCGACTGGCTGTCGAAGAATATTCCAGAAAGCAATGGCAAGGTGGGCATGCTCGGTTCCTCGTACGAGGGACATACGGTGCTGATGGCCCTGGTCGACCCGCATCCGGCGCTGAAGGTGGCCATACCCATGAGCGCCATGGTCGACGGCTGGCGCGGCGATGACTGGTTCCATAACGGCGCCTTCCGCATGCCCAGCTTGTCTTACCTGGCGTGGCAGACAAGCGTGCGCGGCAGCGGCGAGGCGCCCGTGCTGGGCGTCTACGACGACTACGACGCGTATCTGCGCATCGGCTCGGCCGGTGATTTCGCGAAGAAATTCGGCATCGATAAACTGACCTACACGAAAAAGCTGTTCGAACACCCGGCCTACGACAGTTACTGGCAGGAACAGGCGCTCGATAAAATCCTCGCCAAGCGCCCGCTGATCGTGCCCACCATGCATGTGGTGGGGCAGTGGGACCAGGAAGACATCTATGGCCCCTACGCCAGCTACACGGCGATGGAGGGGCGCGACAAGGGCAACAACCTCAATTACCTGGCCATCGGCCCGTGGCGCCACAGCGGCGTCAACTATGACGGTTCCAGCCTGGGCGCCCTGAAGTTTGACGGCGATACGGCGCGCCAGTTCCGCGAAAAAGTCATGCAGCCATTCCTCAATCAATACCTGAAAGATGGTGCGCCGGAGGCGAACACGGCGCCCGTGGTGTCGTACCAGACGGGCACCAACCAGTGGCAGCGCTTGTGGCAGTGGCCGCTGGCCTGCGAGACCTGCGACACGAAATTGACGCCGATCTACTTGCAGGATGGCTACAAGCTGGGCTTTGCGGCGCCAGCGGGCGCCGCGGATGCGGCGCAAGGCGCCTTCGACGAATACGTGGCCGATCCCGCCAAGCCCGTGCCTTTCGTGCCCCGTCCCGTGCGCCTGAACGATGGCGATGTGTGGAAGCCATGGCTGGTCAGCGACCAGCGCGGCTATGCGGACCGCACGGACGTGCTCAGCTATGTTTCCGAACCGTTGAAAACGGCCGTGCGCATCGCCGGCGCGCCGATGGTCAACCTGTTCGCTGCCACCAGCGGCACGGATGCCGACTGGGTGGTGAAACTGATCGATGTGTATCCGGACGAAGTGCCGTCGCAGCCGGCCATGGGCGGCTACCAGCTGGGCGTGGCGATGGATATCTTCCGCGGGCGTTACCGCGACAGCCTCGAACACCCGACGGCCATTCCTGCCGGCAAGGTCGAGCGCTACCGTTTCGCCTTGCCGAACGCCAACCACGTCTTCCTGCCCGGCCACCGCATTGCCGTGCAAGTGCAGTCGAGCTGGTTCCCCCTGTACGACCGCAATCCGCAAACCTTCGTGCCGAACATCTTCCTGGCCCAGCCAGGCGATTACAAGAAGGCCACGCAGCGCGTGTACCACGCGGCCGGGGCGGGCAGCGCCATCGAGTTGCCGATTGCACCGCTCGACGCGCGCTAGCCCATGCGCATGAGGATGGCCCCCGCCGCGATCAGGGCGATGGCCAGGTAACGGCGGGGGCTGATTTTCTCGCGCAGGAACAGCGCTGCAATGGCGATGGCGAACAGGATCGATGTTTCGCGCAGGGCCGCGATGGCCGCCACGGGCGCCTGCGTCATGGCCCACAGGGCCAGGCCGTACGAAGCGAGCGTGCCGAAGCCGCCCAGCGCGGCCAGGCGCCATTGCGTTCGCGCATACGCCAGCAGGCCGGCGCGGCGGCGCAGCACCGTCCACAGCAGCAGTCCGGCGCCGTTCAAGACAAAAATCCACATCGTGTAGGCGGCCGGCGCGCCGGACAGGCGCACGCCGATGCCGTCGATCAAGGTATAGCTGGCGATGACGCAGGCGTTGCCCAGCGCAAAGGCGGTGGCGCGTCCCGTGTTTTTTGCGGCTGTGGCCGTGGCCGGCCGGCGCGCCGCAAAATACAGGGCAAGGATGCCCGCGCAGATGCAGGCGACGGCGCCCATCTGCATGGCAGACAGGCGTTCGCCGATCAGCGGCCAGCTGGCCAGCGCCACGAGCAATGGCGCGCTGCCGCGCATCAAGGGGTAGGCATGGCTCATGTCGCCTGCCTTGTAGGCGGCCGCCAGCAGCGAGTAATAGGCGAGCTGCGCCACGGCCGAGGCGACCAGGTAAGGCCAGCTGGCGGGGGCGGGAGCGGTCACGAAGGGCAGTACGGCCAGCGAAATCAGGGCCGCGCCGACGGACACCAGCACGGTCGTGAGGAAAGTATCCTTGCCCGACTTGACGATGGCGTTCCAGCTGGCGTGCAGCAGGGCGGCAAACAAAACGACGGCAACGACCAGACCGGACATGCGAATATCCTTAGCGCGGACGTATGCTGAGCGACAACAGTTCCTGACGGTGATGACGCTGAAAGGCGTCCATCACGGTGCCCGAGCGGCCCGCCTTGTCCAGCAATTCGCGCAAGGTCGCCTGGTCTTCCGCCGTCAAGGACTTGCGCGACAGGTAGACGCCGCTCATGCCCCACGGCAATTCCGGCAGCGCTTCCAGGCGCAAACGGTCGGCCAGGCCGTACACGCGCGCATCGTTTTGCGCCACGCCGGCGAGGATGGTGGGCGCCATGATGGTGGCATCGATGAAGCCGCTTTGCATCAGGCGCGCCACGGACAGCGCATCGACTTCGTAGAACAGGCGTCCCTGGCTGCTCAGCTCCTTCGCCAGCGCCTGGTACGGCGCGCCATAGTCGTAGCCGCGCACCAGCGCCACGCGCAATTCGCGCCGCTCGATGAGTTCCTGCATGGTGTTGATGGGCGTGCGCGCGCCTTGCAGCGAGATCAGCAGGGGGCGGCTGCCCAGCATGGGGATGAACAGGCCATGCTGGTCGCGCCGCGGCGTGCTGCTGGCGGGAATCAGCAAGTCGGCCTTGCCCGCCTCGAACATCGCTTCCAGGCGCGCGCGGGGCACGGCCGTGAAGATGAAATTGCAGCCCAGCTTGGCGCCCATGCTGCGCAGCAAGTCGGGATAGATGCCGCTGATGCTGGCGCCATTGACGACCACGCTGGCGCCGATGGCCGAGACGGGTACCTGGATGTCGCGCGAGCATTGTGCGCCTGCCAGCGACGGCAGCGCCAGCGCCAGCAGGGCTACGGTTCGGCGCCAGGCGCTGGAATAAAAGTCAGTCATACCCATCCTTGCTTGCCATCGAATCGCGGGCGTCGGCAACGTCCGCTTGATTATCCCATTCTCGCCTATCTATTTCTCAAATGCAATATTATCCCGACGACTACTTTGTGGTGGAAACCGCAAGTCTGGCCTGGCGTTGTGCCTTGAAGTAGCGCCAGGCCACCACGATGCCCAGGGTTTGCATGATGGCGCACAGATAGAAGGTGCTGCCGATGCGCCAGTCTTGTGGCGGCAAGTGGCTCACTTCACCGAGGATCATGCTGCCGAGCAAAGGCATGATGATGATACCCAGGCTGCTGATCGATTGCAGGGAGCCCATCAGTTCTCCCTGTTCGCTGGCGGCCGATGCCTTCGAGATGATGCCTTGCAGGGCCGGTCCGGCGGCAAAGGCCAGCAGGTTGCACAGGATCAGCGCATACATCATCCAGCCTTGCGTGGCCAGGCCGTACAGCAAATAGGTGAGGGCGCCCGAGGCCATGCCCAGCAAGGACAAACGCACTTCGCCGTAGCGCTTGATGAGGATGCCCAGCAAGCCGGCCTGCACCACGGCCGCGCACAGGCCCACGCAGAACAGGGCGATGCCGTTCTGGCGCGGCGTCCAGTCGAAGCGGAAGTGCGTGTACAGCACCCAGGTAGTGTTGAGCATCATTTGCGCAAACGTCATCAGGCCGAAGGCCAGCACCAGGCCGCGGATCTCCACGCGGCGCACCAGTTTCAGCAGGGCGGCAAACGGATTGATGCGCGCCCAGGTAAATGGCGCGCGGGGGCCCGGCTGCAGCGATTCGGGCACGCAGAAATAGCCGTAGATGAAATTGGCCGCCGACAGGCCCGCCGCCACGTAGAACGGCAGGTGCAGATTGATCTCGCCCAGCAGGCCGCCCAGCATGGGGCCGCAAATGAAGCCCAGGCCGAAGGCGGCGCCGATCTTGCCGAAGCTCTTGGCGCGGTTGTCGGGTGTGGAAATGTCGGACGCGTAGGCGGACGCGACCGACATGCTGGCCGACGAGACGCCGCCGATGATGCGGCCGATGAACAGGCAGGCCAGGTTCGGCGCCCAGCCCGTGGCGAGGAAATTGATGCCCATGCCTGCCATCGAGTACAGCAGCACGGGACGGCGTCCCACGCGGTCGCTGATGGCGCCCAGCATGGGCATGAAGATGAACTGCAGCAAGCCGAAGACGGCCGCCATGATGCCGTACCAGAACGCCTGCGCTTCCTTGCCGTTGACAAAGTCGCCGATCAGGATGGGCAGCACGGGCACCACCAGACCGATGCCCAGCATGTCGATGAAGACGCAGACGAGGATGAAATTGAGGTTGCCGGCGCTCTTCAGGGCGGGCGATGACGGGGAATGGCTGTCGGGGCTGGTTTTATCGGACATGCATGCTTTCGGCGCGTTGGTAAAGCGCCGGCGCGTTACAGGATGCTGCTGGCGCGCGGCGCGATAGCTGAGGCTTGCATTATAGACAGCATGGGCCATGCTGGCTATCGCCACCAGGCTTATGCGCTCATTCCCCATTCGTCGGCAAAGGCGGCGCGAAAATCCGTCAGCACGGCCAGCCGCTGTTCGGCCAGCGCGCGGCCCGCCGCCGTCTGCATCTTGCCGGGCAGCTTGTCGAGCTTGGTGACGATATGGTCGAGTGCGTAGGCCTTGTCATCGAGTTCACGATGCCGGGCCAGCGGATCCGCGCCATGCGCCAGCGCGCTATCCATGCGCGCCGCCGTATAGAACAGGCGCGCCAGTCCCACGGCGCCCAGCGCGTCGATGCGGTCGGCATCCTGCACGATTTGCGCTTCGATCGTGTGCGGCGGCAGATTGGCGGAAAAACTGTGCGTCTCGATGGCGTGGGCCACGCCCGCCAGTTTTTCTGCCGGGAAATCCAGCTCCGCCAGCCGGCGGCAAGCCAGCGCGGCTGCCTGGCGCGAAGCCAGGTGGCGCTCGGGATGGTTTTTCGGCAGGTTGACCAGGTCGTGCAGATAGCAGGCGGCCATCACCGTGAGCGCGTCGGCCTGCGCATGCTCTTGCAGCAGGACGGCGGCGTTGCGCCAGACGCGCTGCAGGTGGTTGATGTCGTGGGCGCTGTCGTCGCCCAGGCCGGCCGTGGCCAGTGCCAGCAGGCGTGGTTGCCATTGAGAAAGCAAAGAATGCATGGTTCAAGGTCGTAAAAAGCAGGGGCCGCCAGTGTGGCATAAAACGCCGCCGCGTGCGGCGGGCAGCCAGGTACGCCGGCGTACTGTATTTGCCACAGTAATTGCGTTTTGGAAAATATTCAAACCACCGAGTGCTCTTTTTTAGTGCATGTAAAATTTACATGGGGTAACATTGCCGCACGGAAATTAGAGATATAAGCTAATTGCGAGAAAGTATTTGCAAAAAAACATACAAGTGGCAGCCATTCCCTCAGGGATGGATGTTGTCACGTCCAAGGCTTGCGCGCAGCGTGCCTTGGCCTGCGCCCCAGGCGAGTTAACGAAAGGATTATCATGAACACCATTTCCAGCGACACTGGCGCAACCGTTGCCAAGGCTGCCGAATACCTGGCCTTTACCCTGGGCCAGGAAGAGTATGGCATCGACATCCAGAAAGTCAGCGAAATCCGCAGCTATGAAACGCCGACCCGCATCGCCAACGCGCCCGAATTCGTCAAGGGCGTGGTCAACTTGCGCGGCATCATCGTGCCGATCGTCGACATGCGCATCAAGTTCAACCTGGGCACGCCCAGCTATGACCAGTTCACCGTCGTCATCATCCTCAATATCGGCAATCGCGTGGTCGGCATGGTCGTCGATCGCGTCTCCGACGTCACGACCCTGATGCCGGAACAGATCAAGCCGGCGCCGGACATGGGCCGCTCGATCAACACGGAATATGTGATCGGCCTGGGCACCATCGACGAGCGCATGCTGATCCTGGTCGATATCGACCAGTTGATGTCCAGCGCCGACATGGGCTTGATCGAGAAACTGGCGGCGTAATGCCGCAGTGAAGAGAATTCCCCTGCATATTGTCAAAAACTATTGACATTTAGTATTGCATATCGTTTCCGCAGGGAGCACGCTAGCGCACTTTCCTGGCGCACGGTTCAACCGAACCGTGCGCCAGTTTACTTGGCAGGACAGATTTGGCGGCGTCCGCCATGCTGTTCCAGGCGCTGGCTGCAGGGCCTCTCTTCAGGATATTAGGATAGTCACATGAATTTGTTAAGAAACGTCAGCATCGGGGTCCGTCTGGGACTGGGCTTTGCCGTCATTTTGCTGTTTTCCATGGTCATCACCGGCATCAGCGTCTGGCGTCTGGATGATGTGGCCAGCGCCACGCGCACCATGATGGAAGAGCCGCTGGCCAAGGAACGTTATATTTCCGACTGGTATACGCGCATCGACAGCGCCGTGCGGCGCACGATCGCCATCGCCCGCAGCAGCGACACCTCGCTGAGCGGCTATTTCGCCGAAGAGTCGAAAGTGTCGAGCGCAAGCTCGGCTGACCTGCAAAAGAAGATCGCGGCGTTGCTCAAGGACCCGCAAGAACAGGCCATGTTCGCCAGTTTGCTGGAATTGCGCGAAGTGTATGTCGGCTCGCGCGACCAGGTCTACAAGCTCAAGGGCGAGTCCCAGTCCGAGGCCGCCAACGACGTGTTTGAAAAAACCTTCGTGCCCGCCGCGGCCAAGTACCAGAAGATGGTTTACGGCTTGCTGGAGCACCAGCGCGCCACCATCGACGCCACCGCGCGCCAGATTGATGACATCGCCAGCACCAGCCGCAACCTGCTGTTATTGCTGTCGACGCTGGCGCTGGCTTTCGGCGTCGTCTGCGCCTGGCTGTTGACGATGGGCATCGTGCGTCCGCTGCGCACGGCCGTGGACATCGCCCGCAAGGTGGCCGATGGCGACTTGACGGCGCAGATCGACGCCAGCGCCAAGGATGAAACGGGGCAACTGTTGCAGGCGCTGAAGGACATGAACACCAGCCTGCTCAACATCGTGGGCGAAGTGCGCAGCGGCACGGACAGCATCGCGACATCCTCGACGCAGATTGCCGCCGGTAACCAGGACCTGTCTTCCCGCACGGAAGAGCAGGCCGGTTCGCTGGAAGAAACCGCGTCTTCGATGGAAGAGCTGACTTCCACCGTGAAACAGAATGCGGACAATGCGCGCCAGGCGAATCAATTGGCGGCGTCGGCGGCGCAAGTGGCCGTCAAGGGCGGCGAAGTGGTGGCGCAAGTGGTGGGCACCATGCAATCGATCAATGCCTCGTCGAACAAGATCGTCGACATCATTTCCGTCATCGATGGCATCGCCTTCCAGACCAACATTTTGGCCCTGAATGCGGCCGTGGAAGCGGCGCGCGCGGGCGAGCAGGGCCGCGGCTTTGCCGTTGTGGCCTCGGAAGTGCGCAACCTGGCGCAGCGTTCGGCTTCGGCGGCGAAAGAGATCAAGACCCTGATCGGTGCCTCCGTGGAGCAAGTCAACGCGGGCAGCATGCTGGTGGCGCAAGCCGGTTCGACCATGAACGACATCGTCGACAGCGTGCAGCGCGTGAGCGACATCATCACGGAAATCACGGCGGCGAGCAGCGAGCAAAGCGTGGGCATCGACGAGATCAACCGTGCCATCGGCCAGATGGATGCCGTGACGCAACAAAATGCGGCGCTGGTGGAAGAATCGGCTGCCGCCGCTGAATCCATGCAGCATCAGGCGCACAACCTGGCGCAAGTCGTCAGCGTGTTCAAGCTCAATGGCCAGCAGGCCAAGCAGAGTGGCGCGAGCACGCTGAAGCGCCCGGCAGCGCCGCAAACCGCCTTGCGCCTCGGCGCACGCTGAATGCCGCTGCGGCTGCCCCGTGCAGCCGCAGCCTTCAGCTCCCTTTTATATAGTCTGGTTCCGATTTTTTAGGATATTCACATGAATTTGTTAAGAAACGTCAGTATTGGTATGCGTCTCGGCCTGGGTTTTGCCGTTATTTTGCTGTTTTCCCTGGTCATTACCGGCATCAGCGTCTGGCGTTTGCACGACGTGGCCACCGCCACGCGCACCATGATGGAGCAGCCGCTGGCGAAGGAACGCTATATTTCCGACTGGTACAGCAAGATCGACAGCGGCATCCGCCGCACCACGGCCATCGTGCGCAGCGCCGACACCTCGCTGGGACCGTATTTTGCGGAAGAAGCGAAACAGTCGTCCGTCGTCTCGGGCGAGTTGCAAAAGAAGATCGAAGCGCTGATCTCTGGCCCGCAAGAAACGGAACTGTTCCGCCAGGTCAGCGAAATGCGCAAGGTATATCTGGATGCCCGTGAGCAAGTATCGAAGCTGAAGGCGGCCGGCCAGACGGAAGAAGCGGAAAAGGCCTTCCAGGCCGTGTTCGTGCCCGGTTCGACGAAATACCAGAAAGTCATCATGAATATGCTGGAACACCAGCGCGCCAGCATCGACGCCACCGCGCGCGAGATCGATGCCGTGGCCAAGACCAGCCGTAACCTGTTGCTGGCGCTGGCCGCGCTGGCGCTGGCTTTCGGCGTCGTCTGCGCCTGGGTCTTGACGATGGGAATTGTGCGCCCCCTGCGCACGGCCGTGGACATCGCCCGCAAGGTGGCCGATGGCGACTTGACGGCGCAGATCGACGCCAGTGCCAAGGATGAAACGGGGCAACTGTTGCAGGCGCTGAAAGACATGAACACCAGCCTGCTCAATATCGTGGGCGAAGTGCGCAGCGGCACGGACAGCATCGCGACGTCCTCGACGCAGATTGCCGCCGGCAACCAGGACTTGTCTTCCCGTACCGAAGAGCAGGCCGGTTCCTTGGAAGAAACCGCGTCTTCGATGGAAGAGCTGACGTCGACCGTGAAACAGAATGCGGACAATGCGCGCCAGGCGAATCAATTGGCGGCGTCGGCGGCGCAAGTGGCCGTCAAGGGCGGTGAAGTGGTGGCGCAAGTGGTGGGCACGATGCAATCGATCAATGCCTCGTCGAACAAGATTGTCGACATCATTTCCGTCATCGACGGCATCGCCTTCCAGACGAATATTCTGGCCCTGAATGCGGCCGTGGAAGCGGCGCGCGCGGGCGAGCAGGGCCGCGGCTTTGCCGTTGTGGCCTCGGAAGTGCGCAACCTGGCGCAGCGTTCGGCTTCGGCGGCGAAAGAGATCAAGACCCTGATCGGTGCCTCCGTGGAGCAAGTCAACGCGGGCAGCATGCTGGTGGCGCAAGCCGGTTCGACCATGAACGACATCGTCGACAGCGTGCAGCGCGTGAGCGACATCATCACGGAAATCACGGCGGCGAGCAGCGAGCAAAGCGTGGGCATCGACGAGATCAACCGTGCCATCGGCCAGATGGATGCCGTGACGCAACAAAATGCGGCCCTGGTGGAAGAGTCGGCGGCCGCCGCCGAATCCATGCAGCATCAGGCGCACAACCTGGCGCAAGTGGTCAGCGTGTTCAAATTGAATGGCCAGCAGGCCAGTGTCAGCGGTTTGAAGGGGATGAAACGCCCGGCGGCCAAAACACCGCAAGATGCCTTGCGGATCGGCCGCGCCGCTTAATCTTTCTCCACCCAGCCGGCGATCGCCAGCTGCGACAGCCGGTCCGCCTCGCCATTGCGGTGGCGCGGCAGCCAGCACAAGCTTACATCAGTGAATTGTTCCAGCAGGGCCACTACGGTGGCCCTGTGCATTTCCAGTCCCTTGGCGCCCACGGGCGTCGTTCCCAGCACATCATTGATCACCACCTGGCTGTCACCGTACAGCAGCAGTTGCACGGGCGGCGGGCGCACGCTGAGTGCCGCCTGCAGCACGGCCGTCAGGGCCGCATATTCCGCGTCGCTGCTGCTGCCATGGCCGGCCGCCTGGCTCACTTCGATGCGCTCGCCATTCGGCCCCAGCAGCAGGGCGCCTATGCCCAGCTTGCCCGGGTTCGGATGGGCGGAACCGTCGAACCAGCCGCGCCAGGCCTGCGGGCCGCCATGGTCCTGGCGGCTGAGCGCTAGCTGCGCGCGGCGCGCCTGCATCCTTGCTTCCTTGCGTGCTTTGCGCGCTTCTGCTTCCGCCGTCACGGCTTGAGGAACCATGTGTCGATCAGGCTGCCTATCCAGCACGCCACCAGCACGCTCATGGCCAGCGTCATGGCAGGCCCGTCGTTGGCGGACAGCGCATCGACTTTTTCCACGATCAGCTGCACGTCGAGGGGCAGGGCGCCACTGTCGATCTGTGCCATAACCTGGTCCAAGCGTGCCATGATCTGGCGCAATACGATCGCCAGCGCGACCAGGGCCGGCACGAGGAACAGGCAGCCGCGCGCCTTGCGTTGCAAGACAAAATGCCCGCTGCCGGGAAAGACGAGGGCCGACAGCAGCAGGGCGAGATTACGTTTGGAAAGGGAGGAGCCGCTCATGCGTGCCTTTTGTAGGAGAAAGAGCGGCTCATCATACTATTGCCAGCCGAATTTGCGCAGATACACGCGTTTCATGAACGTCGTCAGCACGGTGTAGCAGACGAGGATGCCCAGCAGCCAGGGGAAATAGCCCAACGGCAAGGCTTGCAGCTTGAAGTAGGTCGCCAGGGGTCCCATCGGCAAGAACACGCCCACGGCCATGATGGCGGTGGTGGCCACCAGCAGGGGCACGGACGCGATGCTGTCGATGAAGGGCAGCTTGGGCGTGCGGATCAGGTGCACGATCAGGGTTTGCGTCAGCAAGCCCACGACGAACCAGCCGGACTGGAACAGGGTCTGCTGTTCTGGCGTATTCGCGCCAAACACATGCCACATCAAGATAAAGGTGCTGATGTCGAAGATTGAGCTGATGGGGCCGAAAAACACCATGAAGCGGCCGATGTCGCGCGGGTTCCAGCTCAGGGGCTTCTGGATCAGTTCGGCGTCGACATTGTCGAACGGGATGGCGATCTGCGACACGTCGTACAGCAGGTTTTGCACCAGCAAGTGCAGCGGCAGCATCGGCAAAAACGGCAGAAAGGCACTGGCCACCAGCACGGAAAACACATTGCCGAAGTTCGAGCTGGCCGTCATGCGGATGTATTTGAGCATGTTGCTGAAGGTGCGCCGGCCTTCCAGCACGCCTTCTTCCAGCACCATCAGGCTCTTTTCCAGCAAGATGATGTCGGCCGCTTCCTTGGCGATATCGACGGCCGAATCGACGGAAATGCCGATGTCGGCTGCGCGCAGGGCGGGCGCGTCGTTGATGCCGTCGCCCATGAAGCCGACGATATGGCCATTGCCGCGCAGGGCGCGCACCAGGCGCTCCTTGTGCAGCGGGCTGAGCTTGGCAAACACGGTATTCTCTTCAGCTGCCCTGGCCAGGGTAGCGTCGTCCATCTCGTCCAGTTGAGGGCCTTGCAGCACGCCATGCACGGCCAGGCCCACTTCGCGGCAAATCTTCGCCGTCACCAGGTGGTTGTCACCCGTCAATACTTTCACTGTGACGCCGTGTTCCGCCAGCGCGCGCAGGGCGGGTGCCGTCGATTCCTTCGGCGGATCGAGGAAGGCCACATAGCCGATCAGGGTCAGCGCCGTTTCATCGGCCACGCCGTACACGGTTTTATGCGGTGGCACTTCCTTGACGGCCACTGCCACCACGCGTAAACCTTCCGCGTTCAGGCCATGCGTAGTTTCCAGTACTTTCGCCAGCAGGGCGGCGTCGAGCGGCACGTCGACGCCATTGAGGCGCAGATGGCTGCAGGTGGCGAGAATTTCCTCGACGGCGCCCTTGCAGATCAGCTCATGGTGGTCATTCTTTTCGGAAACAACGACGGACATGCGGCGGCGCACGAAATCGAAGGGGATTTCATCGACTTTCACGTAATCGCGCGCCAGTTGCATTTCCGTTTGCAGTTCCACATGGTCGAGCACGGCGCGGTCCAGCAGGTTTTTCAGGCCCGTCTGATAGTGGCTGTTCAGGTAGGCAAATTGCAGCACTTCATCTGATTGCTGGCCGAACACGTCCGTATGGCGCTCGAGCACGATCTTGTCCTGCGTCAAGGTGCCTGTCTTGTCCGTGCACAGCACATCCATGGCGCCGAAGTTCTGGATGGCATCCAGGCGTTTCACGACGACTTTCTTTTTCGACAGTTTTACGGCGCCCTTGGCCAGGGTGCTGGTGACGATCATGGGCAGCATTTCCGGCGTCAGGCCCACGGCCACGGAAAGGGCAAACAGGAATGCTTCCATCCAGTCGCCCTTGGTCCAGCCGTTGATCAGGAACACCAGCGGCGCCATCACGAGGGCAAAGCGGATCAGCAGCCAGCTGACGCTGTTCACGCCCGCCTCGAACGCCGTCGGCGTGCGCTCGGTGGCCGTCACGCGCGTGGCGATGGTGCCGAAATAGGTGCGGTTGCCCGTTGCCAAGACCAGCGCCGTGGCCGCGCCCGAGATCACATTCGTGCCCATGAACAGCAGATTGGCCAGCTCCATCGGGTCTTTGCCATGGCCATCGGCCAGTTCCGCCATCTTTTCCACGGGCAAGGATTCGCCCGTCATGGCGGCCTGGCTGACGAACAGGTCTTTCGCGGACAGCAAACGGCAGTCGGCGGGGATCATGTCGCCGGCCGACAGCACGATGATGTCGCCCTGCACCAGTTGGCGGATGGGCAGCTCGATCTGCTGGCCATTGCGCAGCACGGTGGCTGTATTGCTGACCATGGCTTTCAGGCGCTCGGCGGCGCGGTTCGAGCGGCCTTCCTGCACGAAGCGCAGCAGGGTCGACAAAATCACCATGGTGCCGATGACGATGGTGGCCTTCGGGTCTTCCGTCAGGTAGGAAACAATCGCCAGCACGGTGAGCAGCAGGTTGAACGGATTCTTGTAGCACAGCCACAGGTGCTGGTACCAGGCCAGCGGCTTTTCATGCTCGACTTCATTCGGACCCGTTTGTGCGCCGATGACTTGCGCCTCGGCATCGCGCAAGCCTTCCAGGCGCGTATGCAGGCGGTTCAGGGCGCTGTCCAGGTCTTCGTGGGCGGCCGCCAGCAGCTGGCGCGCCAGATGGTCGGGCACGGGGCGGGCCGTGCTGTTTTCCAGCGGCATGGCGCGGCGGCGGAAATGGCCGGCCGTATGGCGCTTGCGCAGGAACGATTCGAACAAACGGGTGAAGAGATTCATGCTCTTCCTTTCACGACGAGGTGTTGACGGGCGGCGCAGCCGCAGGCAAGACTTGCGTGCCGCCAAAACACAATAGTGCTGGCGGGCAATCCGGGTCAGTAGCCGGTCGCGATCGGAAAGAGGGGGGAGAGGCGCGCGGCCAGACTGGCCGCGAGAGACACCGCACCTTGCTCAGCAAGGCACGGAGGAAGGAAGTTCCGCGTTGCTTGCTGTTTAGCTGCCGAGGCAATCACCGATACAAGATCGGCTACTGTCACTAGAACAAGTACCCACGTGGGACTCCGTAAATGAATAATGGGGGCATCTTATGCACGTGCCGCAAGGATGTCAACTGAAGAAATCTTAGGTTTCCAAAGTGTAATGTGGGTGTGGACGAATACGAACGTCCGATGCCACGGCCATTGGCGTTGCTGTGACAATGTGTGATTCTTTCTGCTTGGCAATCCGTTATGCTCGGGTACGCTGATGAGCTGGAAATAGCCATGGTGAACACTATGCAGATACAGAAAAAAAATGTCTATGGAATTGATCGTTGGGGCAGTAATAGCCGGACTTGTTGTCATGTTCTTTGTCGGCAAGCACTTTTCAAAAAAACTGCCCAAAGAAACACATTTCGAATGTGCCCGTTGCGGCACGGTTGCACGCCATACCGATCGAACCATCGACGCTTGGCGTAACAACAAAACCACATTCTTCTGCCAGTCCTGTCATATTAAATGGGTACATGCCAGGGCGCCACGAGAGCGTGCGCGCAGCACTTCTCCTGCAGGGTCCAGAACCGGATCCAAATCAGGATGCCTTGGCGTTGTTGTGCTGTTTGCCGTCGTTCCGCTGGCTGGCTTTCTACTGGTGCACGCGTATGCTTGACCCATTTTTGGCGTGGTGTGCCTTGCCAAAAACCTCTCTTCCTTTCCAGCTTCTACGATTTTGCTGCTCAGTATGTCTGGAAACCGGAGGATGACTGTTTTACGGCGAGCACTATTGGCCGCGACGGGCGGCTTTCGGCCTATTGTGTTGAAAAAGTTGAGCGGCAACAATTTCGGGAGGTCCCATACTTCCAAGCAGCCAGTGATCATTCACTAGCGACGGTACTGGCCAGTCTGGGCTGGCAGGATATCTATCTAAGGGTCTGCGTACCTGAGTTTTTCAACACCATAGGGCGTGACCTGCCAACGACGGTAAGCGGCCAGGAGCGGCCGGTCGTGCAAACATGCGAGTTGCAGCGCATTAAAGTCATTCATCAGCTGAGTAGGGTTAGCAATGCAAGAGGAATCAAAAGAAGAAGTTCGCCGGATCTTGCAGGGAGCCTTTGGCAGCCTAAATCTCCATAGTGAGCTTCCATCAAGGGAGTTTTATGCGAGACTAAGCGTTGTTGGGCGTCCTGACGTATGGATACTGATCTACGGTGACTACATGGATTTCTCTTATACGGAAAATTCTTCACCAGTCTCACTCATCACCGAAGTTTTTGCGGCACTTCAGCCTGCACAGATCATCGATTGGTCGCCCGGCCGGCTGGCATGTGTTCAGTACAAGTCAGCTGACGCTAACATGCTATTTCAAGCGATCGATGCATTACTAAAGAAACTTTATGGACTTACCGACTACAAACTCGCTGGCTCCCTAGAAACGTTTGGATGCGCGTAAGTTTGTGGGAAGGATCCATTATTGGATGGTAACAATCGACCAGAAGCAGACCTATTCACGCTTTCGCATATACTGCACTGAACGAAGTGCCCCGGGAGAAGATGATGACTGAGCATAATGCACGACGACTTGCCTTCGCGGGAGCGTCGTTGATCGCAAGTTTGATTTTGTTATGTGCGATGTTGAACTTCACTTTTCCGGGGGAGAGCATCTATAGAAATGGCTTTTGGGTCTGCTTAGGCCTACTTTTTCTTTACGTGCGAGCCGTGCCGAAAAAAATTTGGGTTCCCGATTGATTGGTTCGACTCAACCGCTCTTGCGCTCCCGGCGGCGACAGCATACGGCCAAAAGCGGACTTTGCCATTCAACGCTAACCGCTGCGGCCAATAGAAAATCCACTTATGATGCTTCGTTAAAAATGAAACGACCAACGCTCTTGGGTCTTGCACTCGTGTTTTCCACGTTTCTTTACGGCTGCACCGATGATTACTCCTTGCTAGACAGCAGGGTGGGCATGCACGGTGAACCCCCGCCGGCGTTGCGTTTAGTATATGAACGTCACTTTGCGGTTGCGAATGCCAACTACCTGAAGGCGCTTGGCGAGATTCATTCTTTTCTTTTGGATGCGCGCCTAGCGCCGACTTTCAGAACCCCTTGCTTCACGGACGTTGTGGACATCCACGTATGGGCAGACAAAAATCGAAGTGCTGACGCATTTCCGTGCGTGGCCCTGCAAGCAACCGTAGGAGAGGGAAGCGATGTTGCAGAAACGTACATCCGAACACGCATCGATGGCGTAAAGTTCAATTGGGATCAAAACGTTTGGCAAGTGTCACTTACAGTGCAGTTCTATGGCCGTGACCCTCTCGTTTCCCGCTTCATCGCCGTTACTCAGCCCCAGTTGAAGGCAATGGACTTGCAAAAGACAGTACAGTAATGGCGTGACTAGTCTTGGCGACCGTACGTTATCGATCTTGGCTAGGCATTGATTGTCAGTTGTTGCCTTAGGACGTCCGCTTTGGGGCGGAACCTGGCAACGACGGCAACCGGCCAGAAGCCGCCTTTCATGGGGCAGTAAGCAGTGCCTTCGGAATCGATCCCTCTCCCGATGCCGGAAATTATCGAGCCTGTGAAACCCTCTGACCGTATACGCAGTTGACCTGTATTAGCTCAGACCAAATTTGTCACAAACCGTCAGGAAAAACTCAAATGAAACGCCACCGCATTCTTTCCTTCGACTTCGACTCACGGGTATACGGATTGGAGCCGCAGCAGGAGCAGTGGGACGAGGCGACAAAAGCTCAGCACGAGATGAACCGGCAGACGACCATCAACGGCCTAGCAAGGCAGTACGGCGAACGAAATATTGAGCAAAAGGTGGAGAATTTTGCCGCCCTTAAGGCTAAGCCGATTTCGGTAGCGGCCTTCCATAACAAGTTTCTTGAGCAGATAAGAAACGCCTACGTCGTCGGCAGTTACTATCCTGCACTAACCGGCGCATGCGCATTGGGGGAGCGTTTATTGAACCACATGATTCTGCTGCTTCGAGACTATCATAAAGGAACACCGGAGTACAAAAAAGTGTACCGCAAAGAGTCTTTTGACTACTGGCCGTTGGCCATAGATACGTTAGAGGCTTGGGGGGAATTGCTGCCTGAAGTGGTCGAAAAATTTCGATCCTTAAACGAAAAGCGGAATCGGGCGATACATTTTAATCCAGAGACCGATACAAACGACAAAGAGCTGGCACTTGATGCGGTACATACTATCCAAGAAATTGTCGGAAACCAGTTCTCCGCGTTTGGGCCTCAGCCCTGGTTTTTTTGTGTGCCTGGCGAAATTTACATTAAAAAGGGGTGGGAAGACAAGCCGCTAATTAAACACATTTTTCTTCCTAATGGAGTGAACGTAGGTCCCATGCACAGAGTCGATGCCATCTTCCCTCAAATCGTTATCAGTGATCTAGGTCCGTACGAGGAGCGCGAGATAGCAGACGAAGAGTTCATTGCACTCAGAGAAGGAAGACGCATGCCTGGCTAGAAAATTCCCTCACCGTCGAACGCAAGAGCTCGGCCAGCAGAGTCCGTTCTCGCACGCCAGTTAGGTCCGCTTTGGGGCGAAAGCGGAACTTCGCATGCGAAAAATCGGGCAGCAAGTCGTACCACATTTGAATATGGCAAACCGGTGCTTTTGAAGAGTCGATAGCGGCTTGTATCAGACATGTTTGCCGGTTCACAGTCTGGCTGTAAGCGATACCACATCAGGCCGATTGCGCCGCCATCGCCAGCGAATCGGAGAGGATTTGCCACAATGCCGCGTGTCGCTGCTGCAGCGCGGCGCCGCCTGCGTAGATCAGCTCCACATGCAGGCTGTCGACGATGCCCAGGTAGGCTTGCGCATACAGGTCGATGCGCGCGGCCGGCAACGCTGGCGCCAGGCGACCGAGGCTGGCCACGTAGTGCCGCTGCAACTGCGCCAGCAAGGCTTCATAGCCCGTGCCAACTTCGATGCGCAGGGTGGCGGGCGGCAGATACGCCGTGCGCAGCAGGAAGCGCAAATGGGCCGAGTCCGCATAGCGCTGCGCCATGCGGTCGCAATACAGGGCGCCGGCCAGCTGGCCGCCCGGTGCCGCCAGCGCCGCCTCGTCGGCGAAGCAGGCGTCCATGAAGGCTTGCTCTTCGGCCAGCGCGTCGGCAAACACGTCGAGAAACAGGGCATCCTTGCCGGCGAAGTGGGAATACAGCGAGGCCTTGCGCATGCCCGCGTGCTCGGCGATGTCGCTGAGGGACGAGGCATCGTAGCCGTGTTCGGAAAAGTGCACGACGGCGACGGCACAGATGTTATCGGCCGAGGCCGAGCGTTTCTTCATATGAGGGTAGTGGTTGGGTCAGGCGTCAGTGCGCCCCCGGGCTGATGGCGTGTGCCGGATGGACGCGCGCAGTGGCCAGGGTCAGCCATGATACCAGCAGGCCGGCCACCGTCAAGAACAGCAGCCAGGGCAGCGGCCCCCATTCGGACAGGCTGGCCGCCAGCGGTGTGGCCAGCGACGACAAGGTCATCTGTATGGCACCCAGCAATGCCGCCGTGGAACCGAGCGCACGCTGTTGCGAACCCATGGCCATGGCCATGATCGCCGCTTCCGCGATGCCCAGGCCAAACAGGGACACGAACATGCCGGGCACGACGGCGGCGATGCCGAAGCCCGCCCAGGCGCCCAGCAGGGCCAGCACGGCGCCGCCCAGCATGGCGGCGCTGCCCGCCAGGCAGAGGCGCGCCACGCCGTGCCTTGCCACCAGGCGGCCGCTGGCCATCGCGCCCAGCAGCACGGCCACGCCCGTGGCGCCGAACACCAGGCCGAAATTGCCGGCGGACAAGCCGAAATCGCGTTGGTAGACCAGTGACGCACCGCCGATATAGGCAAACAGGAAAAAGAAAGTGGCGGACAGGGCCAGCGCGGGCAGCAGGAAGGCGCGGTCCAGCGCGATGCGCGCATACGTGCGGTGCAGGCCGCGCGGCGAGACCCGCTTGGCGATGGGTAAAGTTTCCGGTAGGAACAGCGCGCTATTGAGCAGGGTCAAGGCGCCCAGCGCGGCCAGGGCCAGCATCACGGCGCGCCAGCCGTAATGGGCATCGAGCAAGCCGCCCACGGCGGGCGCCAGCACGGGCGCCAGGCCCACGATGGTCATCAACAGGGCGAACAGCTGCGCCGCTTTGACGCCATCGGCCACGTCGCGCACCATGCTCATCACCACGACCAGGGTCAGCGCCGCGCCCAGGCCTTGCAGCGTGCGCGCCAGCAGCAGGGTGGTCAATTGCTCCGCCTGCGACGCCCAGACGGCCGCGACGATGTAGACGGCGATGCCGGCCAGCAGCGGACGGCGCCGGCCCAGCATGTCCGTCAGCGGCCCAAACAGCAGCTGCCCAGCGCCCAGGGCCAGCAGGAAGACGGTCAGGCTCAGCTGTACATTCGCATACGAGGTGTGCAGTTCGCGCGCCATGGCGGGCATCGAGGCCAGATACATGTCGATGCCTGCCGGACCGAGCACGGCCACCAGGGCCAGGGAAGCCGCCAGCCCAAGACTGGCGGCGGGGAGAGTGGTTTGCTGCCGCATTGCGCTTCCTTCATGTGTCAAAAAACACGGCATGGACATTGCCGTCTTTTTTATTGTACACTGGCTACCTACCGATAGGTAGTTAGTTCAATCAATGAAAAGGATGAGAGCGATGAAAGAAGCAACAATGACGGGAGAGTTGACATGACGGAAGTGGGAATCTCGCTCAGCGGCGTGGCCGTCGCGCTGCTGTTTGCCGCCTGGAGCTCGCACCGCAGCCGCTGCGAGCGGCGCGACGTCATGTTGCTGACGATGCTGGGCACCGTGCTGGGGCTGCCGGGCGCCGTCTTGCTGGCGTTGCCGGTTGCGTAGGTCGGATTAGCGGTGTAGCCGCGTAATCCGACAACATTGTTGGCGAGGCCAGTGGTGGCGTCGGATTACGCGCTTGCGCGCTAATCCGACCTACGATAAAAAAAGGCAGGCCGCGTGGCCTGCCTTCTTGTCGTCGCTACGCCCGCTGAAGCGGGAGCCCGGCGCTTACTCTTGCTTACTCTTCCTCGTACGAGCTGATCGGGGCGCAGCCGCAGAACAGGTTGCGGTCGCCGTACACGTTGTCGGCGCGGCCGACCGGTGGCCAGTATTTGCGCTGACGCAAGGAAGCGACGGGGTAGGCCGCGATTTCACGGCTGTACTTGCGTTCCCAGTTGTCCGACATCAATACCTGTGCCGTGTGCGGCGCATGCTTCAACGGGTTGTCGTCGTGGTCGAATTCGCCGCTGGCGACCTTGGCGATTTCACCGCGGATGGCGATCATGGCGTCGATGAAACGGTCGATTTCCACTTTCGATTCGCTTTCCGTCGGTTCGATCATCAGGGTGCCCGGCACGGGGAAGCTCATGGTCGGCGCATGGAAACCGAAGTCCATCAAACGCTTGGCCACGTCTTCGTTGCTGATGCCGGTGGCGTCCGTGATCGGGCGCAGGTCCAGGATGCACTCGTGCGCAACCAAGCCGTCGTGGCCCGAGTACAGCACGGGGTAGTGCGGCGCCAGGCGGCGCGCGATGTAGTTCGCTGCCAGGATCGCCGTCTCGGTCGCTGCCGTCAAGCCTTCCGCGCCCATCATGGCGATGTACATCCACGAAATCGGCAGGATGCTGGCCGAGCCGAACGGCGCGGCGCTGACGGCGCCAATGCCGGCAGCATCGCGCTGGTAACCCGATGAACGCTGGTTCGGCAGGAATTTCGCCAGATGCGCACCGACGCCGATCGGGCCGACGCCTGGTCCGCCACCGCCGTGCGGGATGCAGAAGGTCTTGTGCAGGTTCAGGTGCGAGACGTCGCCGCCGAACGAGCCGGGAGCGGCCACGCCGACCAGCGCGTTCATGTTGGCGCCGTCGATGTAGACCTGGCCGCCGTGCGAGTGGACGATTTCGCACAGTTCCTGGATGCCTTCTTCAAACACGCCGTGGGTGGACGGGTAGGTGACCATCACGCACGCCAGGTTGGCGCTGTGCTTTTCCGCTTTCGCCTTCAGGTCGGCCAGGTCCACGTTGCCGTTGGCGTCGCAGCTGGTGACGACCACCTGCATGCCGACCATGTTGGCCGATGCGGGGTTGGTGCCGTGCGCCGACGATGGAATCAGACAGATGTTGCGGTGGCCTTCGCCGCGCGATTCGTGGTACGCCTTGATCACCAGCAGACCCGCGTATTCGCCCTGCGAGCCGGCGTTCGGCTGCAGCGAGACGGCAGCGTAGCCCGTCAATGCGCACAGCATCTCTTCCAGCTGCGCGATCATTTCGCGGTAGCCCACCGTTTGCGCGTCTGGCGCGAACGGGTGGATGTTCGAGAATTCTGGCCATGTGACGGGAATCATTTCGCTCGTCGCGTTCAGCTTCATGGTGCACGAGCCGAGCGGGATCATGGTGCGGTCCAGCGCCAGGTCCTTGTCGGCCAGGCTGCGCAGGTAGCGCAGCATTTCGTGTTCCGAGTGGTAGCTGTTGAAGACGGGGTGCGTCAGGTAGACGCTCTCGCGTGCCAGGCTGGCCGGCAGCGCGCTGGTGACATTCGCTTCGACGGCGTCCAGGTCCGGCGCGGCAGGCGCGTTGGCCAGGCCGTGCGCGAACACCTTCCACAGCAGCGCGATATCGTCGCGCGTGGTGGTTTCGTCGAGCGACACGCCGACGTGGGTGGCGTCGATCTTGCGCAGGTTGACGCCGTGATGCATGGCCGTCGCGTGCAGTTGCGCCGCATCGGCGACGTTGATCGTCAGGGTGTCGAAGTAGCTCGCGTTGACGACACCATAGCCGAGGGTTTTCAGGTTGGCGGCCAGCACGCCCGTGAAACGGTGCACGCGCTGGGCGATCTGCAGCAGGCCGGCAGGGCCGTGGTAGACGGCGTACATCGAGGCCATCACGGCCAGCAGCACTTGCGCCGTGCAGATGTTCGAGGTCGCTTTTTCGCGGCGGATATGCTGTTCGCGCGTTTGCAGGGCCAAACGGTACGCTTTGTTGCCTTGCGCATCGACGGTCACGCCCACCAGGCGGCCCGACATATTGCGCTTGAATTCATCGCGCGTGGACAGGTAGCCCGCGTGCGGGCCGCCGAAACCGAGCGGCACGCCGAAGCGCTGGCTGTTGCCGACGACGACGTCGGCGCCCCATTCGCCAGGCGGCGTGAGCATGGTCAGGGCCAGCAGGTCGGCCGCGACGATGACCATGGCGCCATTCGCGTGCAGTTTTTCCACGCCGGCGCGGTAGTCGCGCACGACGCCGTTCACGCCAGGGTATTGCAGCAGCACGCCGAAGCAGGCGTCCAGCGACTCGATTTCGGCCGGATCAAACGTGCGCACCTCGATGCCGATCGGCTGGGCGCGCGTCTGTACCACTTCCAGCGTTTGCGGCAGCACGTCATTGGCGACGTACAGCACGTTCGATTTCGATTTGCCCACGCGCTGGATCAGGGTCATCGCTTCGGCGGCGGCCGTGCCTTCGTCCAGCATCGAGGCGTTCGAGATGCCCATGCCGGTGAGGTCCGTAATCACTTGCTGGAAGTTCAAAATCGCTTCCAGGCGGCCTTGCGAAATCTCCGGCTGGTAAGGCGTGTAGGCCGTGTACCAGGCCGGGTTTTCAAAGATGTTGCGCAGCACGACGCCAGGCGTAAACGTGTTGTAATAGCCCTGGCCGATCAGCGATTTGAGCACCTGGTTCTTGCCGGCGATGGCTTTCAGGCGCGACAGCGCTTCCTGTTCCGGCATCGGCTGCGAGTAGGCTCCCAATGGCAGGGCGCCCTTGTTGCGGATATTGGCCGGTACCAGGGCATCGATCAGCGCGGCGCGCGATGGATAGCCGAGGGTCGCCAGCATGGCTTGCTGTTCGGTGGCGGAAGGGCCGATGTGGCGGGCGATGAAGGCATCGCGTGCTTCGAGTTGGGTCAGGCTGGTGCGGGTCATGATATAGAGGCCAAAAAAGACTGAAAAACCGGGAGGCGGCGCGCGGGCGCTGCTGTCATTTATTGCAACCAAAGCAAACGGGCCGCAATGGCGGCCCGTGAGTCAGACGCGATTAGGCGCTGGTGGTGGCGCCATAGGCGGCGGCGTCGAGCAAGCCGTCCATGGCCGACACGTCGGCTGGCTTGATCTTGAACAGCCAGTTGGCGTAGGCGTCGGCGTTGATCGACTCAGGCGAGTTGACCACGTCGTCGTTGACGGCCACGACTTCACCGGCGATCGGCGCGTAGATGTCGCTCGCTGCCTTGACCGATTCCACCACGGCGGCGTCGTCGCCGGCGCCGTAGGTGTTGCCCACGCTTGGCAGTTCGACAAAGACGATGTCGCCCAGGGCGTCCTGCGCGTACTCGGTGATGCCGACGGTGACGGTGCCGTCGCCTTCAAGGCGTACCCATTCGTGGGAGGCGGTGTACTTCAGGTCTGCAGGAATGTTCATGTGTGGCTCCAGATGGTAAGTGTTCGTTATTGATTATGTTTATTCGGTCTTGCGGGCGGTGGCTCTCTATCGCTAATCGCTTACGCAACCAGGATTTTACCGTTACGCACGAAAGGCAGCTTGACGACGGAGGCGGCCAGTTGCTTGCCGCGGATTTCCACGTGCACGCTGTCGCCTACAGCCACGCCGTTGGGTACGCGCGCCAGGGCGATCGCTTCCTGCATGGTGGGGCTGAAGGTGCCGCTGGTGATTTCGCCCGTGGCGTCATTGCCGGCGATGATGACTTTTTGATGGGCGCGCAGCACGCCGCCTTTTTCGCGCAGGATCAGACCGACGAATTGCGCATTCTGGCCCTTGGCCAGCAGGGCGGCCTTGCCGATGAAGTCACGCTCGCTGACCAGGTCGATGGTCCACGCCAGGCCAGCGTCGAGCGGGTTGACGCTTTCGTCCATGTCCTGGCCGTACAAGTTCATGCCCGCTTCCAGGCGCAGGGTGTCGCGCGCACCGAGGCCGGCCGGCTTGACGCCGGCGGCGATCAGGGCGTTCCACAGCGCTTCCACCTGGGTCGCCGAAACGCCGACTTCAAAGCCGTCTTCGCCCGTGTAGCCGGTGCGCGCCAGCATGACTTCGCCGAACGCGGTGTCCTTGACGATGACGACGTTGAACGGCTTGATGGCTTCGGACGCGGCTTGCGTTTCCGGCAGCACTTGCCACACCTTGGCGCGCGCGTTCGGGCCTTGCACGGCCACCAGGGCCATCGGATCGTTGGCATTGCGGCGTTCGGTAATCGTCAGGCCGCTGTTGGTGGCGGTGTTTTGCTGCTGCATCCAGGCCACGTCTTTTTCCGCCGTGCCCGCGTTGACGACGAGGCGGAACCAGTTTTCGTTGAAGAAGTAGACGATCAGGTCATCGATGACGGTGCCTTCGGCATTCAACATGCACGAGTACAGCGCCTTGCCCGACACTTGCAGCTTGTCGACGTTATTGGCCAGCAAGCCGCGCAAAAAGGCGCGCACGTTGGGGCCTTCGATATCGACCACGCACATATGCGACACGTCGAACATGCCGGCATCGCCGCGCACGGCGTTGTGTTCTTCGATTTGCGAGCCGTAGTTGACGGGCATGTCCCAGCCGCCGAAATCGACCATGCGGGCGCCGAGGGCACGGTGGGCGTTGTTGAGTGGGGTCGCTTTGAGCGTCATGGATTCCTCGGGACGAAGGTAAAGGGGGAAGTTAACAGAACACAGAACAGCCAAAAACGGCTTTCCATCGTGATCACTGACCCCCCTGTCCTTTGTACCTGAGAGATTACGGGGGCTTGCCCCGTGCGCCCCTTCGGTGGGCCGCCGGCAATAGCCGCGGCCGCTCTCCAGAGTTGAGCTGTAGTGTCGCCAAAGCAACAGCTTCAGTCCGCCTGATCGGTCCTTTTGCCTGAGAGTTTTTGGGTAGTGCCCCTTCGGCGGCAACGCTGGGTTGCCCTCTCCCGATCAAGTGGAAGGAATATATGCCAGCGGGGTGTTTCTGTCAATCTGTAAAGACGTTGCCAAATTGCCGCAAAACCCCCGATTTGCGGGGCTGGGCAGGGGGCTGGTCCACTGCAAAAGGGCGCCCGGCCGCGCGCGAATGCGCTATGATGAAATTCTGGCTTTCTTGCGGGTGCCTGCCATGAACACTACACAAAGCGAGACGCAAAACAACACCGAGCAGCACGGTTACTTTACCCTCTCGGGCGACGTCAACAGTGACATGGTGCGGCGCGTCTTCAACGCCGTGGCCGACATCACGGAAGACAAGCTCACCACCGCGCACATCCTGATCCAGTCGAACGGCGGCTATGTCAGCGATGGCATTTGCCTGTACAACTTCCTCAGCAAGTTGCCGTTCGACATCATTACCTACAACGCAGGCGCCGTGGCGTCGATCGCCGTCACCTTGTTTCTGTCGGGGCGGCATCGCCATGCCAGCGACACGGCCCGCTTCATGGTGCACAAGTCGCATGCGACCGCCTCGCCCGGTTCGCGGCCCGATGCGCTCAGCATCATCGTCGAGGGCTTGCGCGCCGACGACATGCGTACCGAGCGCATCCTGCGCGGCCAGGTCAACCTGACGGAAGAGCAGTGGCAGGTGCATGCGTATTCCGACCTGCACCTGACGGCCGACCAGGCGCTGGAAGTGGGCATGGTCGAATCGATCCGCGACTTTGCGCCGCCCAGGGGCAAGCGCCTGACGAATATCTGACGCGCGCCCGGCGATGGCCGGCGGGAATTTTGTAATCGAATGTAATTCTTTGCTGCGGCACAGCAAAAGCCGCGCGGAACAGGGCCGAGTCGTGGCATAGTGCACGCTGATCATGAAATAAGCGCAGGCACGATGACTTGGTGGAATGGAATTTCTTTTGCGGCCGACATGTCCGTCATGGGGCCGGCTGGCGTGGCGATTGCCCTGTGGCTGCTCGTCTCGCGGCAGTGGCGCCTGGTGCTCAGCTGGAGCCTGTGGTACGGCGGTGGCCTGGCCCTCGTGGTGCTGTCGAAGCTGGCCTTCATGAGCTGGGGCGTGGGCAGCAGCGCGCTCGATTTTACCGGCTTCAGCGGCCACGCCATGCGCGCCGGCGCCGTGTTTCCTGTGCTGATGTATGTGCTGCTGCAGCGTGCCGAACCGCGCTGGCGCCATGCCGGCGTGCTCGTCGGCGTGGCGTTTGCCGTGCTGGTGGCCATTTCGCGCGTCGTCGTGCATGCGCACAGCGTGTCGGAATCGGTCAGCGGCTGCGTGCTGGGCCTGGCGCTGGCGCTGGGCTTCATGTGGAATGCCCGCGGCGCCGTGAATTTTGCCGTCAGCCATGCGCTGGCGCTGGCCAGCCTGGTGCTGATGGTGGCGCTGAGCTTCAAGGCCGAGCCCATGCCGACCGAGCAGTGGCTGCAAAAACTGGCCATGGTGCTGTCCGGCCATGATCGCGTTTTTTCCCGTGAAGACTGGAAACTGGCGCAAGATGGCCGCCCAGCCCCTTGAGCTCGTGCCGGCCGGCGCTGGATACCGCTGTTTTTTGGCCAGAAAAGCATCAGGAAATGGTATGATGAACCACTTTTTTGCGGTGAGCGGCCAGACTGCCGTCGCAATGGTGCATCTGAACTGAATATGAACCGGGTTCGCCGATCTCAACCGCCAGCATAGGCCAGGAACTCTAAAACACGTGCGTCTCTCTTCCATCAAGTTGTCGGGATTTAAGTCTTTCGTCGATCCCACCAATTTCCAGGTGCCAGGCCAGCTCGTGGGCGTGGTCGGGCCGAATGGCTGCGGCAAGTCGAACATCATCGATGCCGTGCGCTGGGTGCTGGGCGAATCGAAAGCGTCGGAATTGCGCGGCGAATCGATGCAGGACGTCATCTTCAACGGTTCCACCCACCGCAAGCCGGCTGGGCGCGCTTCCGTGGAACTGGTGTTCGACAACAACGATGGCAAGGCCTCCGGCCAGTGGGGCCAGTACGCCGAGATCGCCGTCAAGCGCACCCTGACGCGCGACGGCACGTCCACCTATTACATCAATGGCCAGCCTGTGCGCCGGCGCGACATCCAGGATATTTTCCTTGGTACCGGCCTCGGCCCGCGCGCCTACGCCATCATCGGCCAGGGCATGATTTCGCGCATCATCGAATCGCGCCCCGAAGAATTGCGCGTGTTCCTGGAAGAAGCGGCCGGTGTCTCCAAATACAAGGAACGCCGGCGCGAGACGGAAAACCGCTTGCAGGATACGCGAGAAAACTTGCTGCGCGTGGAAGATATCTTGCGCGAACTCAATGCCAACCTGGAAAAGCTGGAAGCGCAGGCGGCCGTGGCCACGCGTTTCCACGCCTTGCAGGCGGATCAGGAAGAAAAGCAGAAATTGTTGTGGCTGCTGCGCAAGAACGAGGCGCACAACGAGCAGACGCGCTATTTCCGCGAAGTGGAACAGGCGCAGACGGACCTGGAAGAACAGACGGCCAAGCTGCGCAACGTGGAACTGACGCTGGAGCAGATGCGCCAGGCGCATTTTGCCGTGGGCGACCGCTTGCATACGGCGCAAGGCCATCTGTACCAGACGAATGCGGAAATCGGCAGCCTGGAAGCGCAGATCAAGTTCGTCATCGAATCGCGCGCCCGCCTGCAGGCCCAGCTGGCCACCCTGACGGCCCAGCGCGACCAGTGGACCAGCCAGGGTGGCGAATACCAGGAACAGATCGAAGAGGCGGAATTCCACCTCGAAGAGCTGGCTGCCAAGGTGGAACAATCGCAAATGATGGCCGAGCAGAAGGGCGAGCAATTGCCCGAGCTGGACGCCGCCTGGCGCGCCGCGCAGAACAAGAGCACGGAATCGCGCGCGCGCATCATGCAGGCCCAGCAGCAGCTGGAACTGGAATCGGCGCACCAGCGCAACGCCTCGAACATCCTGGCCAGCCTGTTGACGCGCCGCGAGCGCCTGCAGCAGGAAAAGAACAGCCTCAGTTTGCCCGACAGCAGCCACCTTGAAAACCTGAAACTGCAGCTGGAAGAAAAGCAGCAGACGCTGGAAGAACAGGGTTTCTACCTGGAAGAAGCGCTGGAGCAGCAGCCCAAGCTGGAACAGGAGCGTGCCGAGGCGCAGGCGCAAGTCAATGCCGAGACGGCCGCGAATGCCCAGCTGGAAGCGCGTCTTTCTGCTTTGAAACAATTGCAGGAACGGGTGCAAACCCAGGGCAAGGTCCAGCCGTGGCTGAAAAAGCACGAGCTCGACACCTTGCCGCGCCTGTGGCAAAAGCTGCAGATCGAGGCGGGCTGGGAAGCGGCCATGGAATCGATCTTGCGCGAGCGCACATCGGCCTTGCAACTGTCGAATATCGACTGGGCCAAGGCCTTCTTTGCCGACGCGCCGCCAGCCAAGCTGGCCCTGTACGCGCCGTCCACCGTGGCACCGCTGCCGATGCCGGACGTGCCAGGCCTGAAACCGTTTTTGAATTTGTTGAAACTCAACGATCCGGGCTTGCGCGGCTTGCTGCAGGACTGGCTGTACAACGCCTATGCCGTGGAAGACGCGGCCGAGGCGCTGGCCGAACGCGGTAAATTGCCGCCGGGCGGCTATTTCGTCACGCGCGCGGGTCACGTGGTCACGGCGTCCAGCGTGCGCTTCTATGCGGCCGATTCGGAGCAGGAAGGCATGCTGGGGCGTCAGCAGGAAATCGAGAATATCGGCAAACAGTTGCGTGCCCAGCAATTGCTGGCCGAAGAGGCGCGCGCCCGTTCCGTGCGGGCCGATGCGGCCGTGGCAACCTTGACGCGCAACCTGTCCGATTTGCGCTTGCGCATACAGCAACTGACGTCGTCTGTGCATACTTTGCAACTGGACGTCGTCAAATTGTCGGAAGTGGAAGCGCGTTTCAACCAGCGCAGCACGCAGATCGGTGCCGATCTCGCCGAAATCGCCGCGCAGGAAGCGGAGCAAATGCAGACCAAGCTGGAATCGGAAGAGAAATTCGAACAGCTGGACATGGAACTGGGCAACTTGCAGGAAGCGCACGAAGACGGCCATACGGATTTCTTGCAGAAGGAACAGCGCCTGGCCGAGGCGCGCGAAGCCTTGCGCGACCTGGAGCGAAACGCCAAGGATACGGAATACGCGGAAAAAGCCCACCGCGCGAAGATCGAGGAATTGCGCCGCAACATCGCCACGGCCAGTACGCAGGCGCAGCAAGTGACGGCCAGCCTGCAGGCGGGTGAACTGGAACTGGCCAACCTGGAAAGCGGCGCGGCGGCCGACGGCTTGCAGGACTTGCTCGAGCGCCGCACCACGCAGGAGCGGGCGCTGGCGGACGCGCGCCATGAACTGGACCAGATCACGCAGCAGCTGCGCCTGTCCGAAGATGCGCGCACGCAGTCGGAACGCAGCCTGCAGCCGCAGCGCGACAAGATCATGGAAATGCAGCTCAAGGAACAAGCCGCGCGCCTGAACCAGGAGCAATTCGCCCAGCAATTGCTGGAATCGGGGGCCGACGAGGCGGCCTTGACGGAAAAATTGCACCCGGACATGCGTCCCTCGTATTTGCAGGGCGAAGTGACGCGCCTGACCAATGCCATCACGGGCCTGGGTGCCGTCAACCTGGCCGCGCTGGACGAGCTGGCGCAGGCGTCCGAGCGCAAGAATTTCCTCGACGCCCAGAATGCCGACCTGACGGAAGCGATCAATACGCTGCAAGACGCGATCCACAAGATCGACAAGGAAACGCGCGATTTGCTGCAAGACACGTTCGACAAGGTCAACCATCACTTTTCCGAGCTGTTCCCCATCCTGTTCGGCGGGGGGCAAGCCAGGCTGACCATGACGGGCGACGAGATTCTCGATTCCGGTGTACAAGTCATGGCGCAGCCTCCCGGCAAGAAAAATGCCACCATCCACCTGTTATCGGGTGGAGAGAAGGCGCTGACCGCGACCGCATTGGTGTTTTCCATGTTCCGCCTGAATCCGGCGCCGTTCTGCCTGCTCGACGAAGTCGATGCGCCGCTGGACGATTCGAACACGGAACGCTTCTGCCGCATGGTCAAGCGCATGTCCGACCAGACCCAATTCCTTTTCATTTCGCATAACAAGATTGCGATGGAAATGGCCCATCAATTGATCGGTGTGACGATGCAGGAGCAGGGCGTATCGCGCATCGTGGCGGTGGACATGGAGTCCGCCGCAAATTTTGCAACCGAGGCACAAGCAGCATGACAGACTTACAAATTACCTTGTTCGGCGCCGGCGGCGTCTTTATCGTCGGTGTTTTCTCGTACAACAAATGGCAGGAATACAAGGCCAAGAAAAGCGTGGAACGGGCTTTTTCCACCGATCACGACGACGTACTGATGCGCGAGGGCGACGCCCCCGTGGCGAATGTCCAGGAACCCGTGCTGCGCCAGGAACCGCGCTTTGACGCCGCGCCAGCCGCCAAGACCGAGCCGTCGTTCGGCGCGCCGCCAGCGGCGCCCGTATCCGACGCCCCCGTGCATGCGGAACCGTCGCTGGGGGATATCGCTGCCGAGACGGTCGCGGCACCTGCCGCCGAGCCCGTGCAAGAAGTGAGCGCCGCCAGCGAACAGGCGACCAGCCTGGTCGACCCGCTGATCGACTGCCTGCTGCCTTTGTCGCTGGAAGCGCCCGTGCGCGGCGACAAGATCCTGCCCGTGCTGCAAACCCTGCGCCTGGTGGGCAACAAGCCCGTGCACTTCATCGGATTGCACGTGAATGGCGACTGGGAACCGATCACGCATGGCGGTGTCTACACCAGAATGCAGGGCGGCGTGCAGCTGGCCAGCCGCAGCACGGCCCTGAATGAACTCGAATACTCGGAACTGGTCACGCGCTTGCGTGGCGTGGCCGACGAGATCGGTGCCGAGCCGGAAGTGCCCGACATGATGGAAGTGATGGCCGAAGCGCGCACCTTGCACCGCTTCGTCGCCGGCCACGACGCGCAACTGGGCGTCAACCTGCACACGAACGGCGCGCCGTGGGCCATTTCCACCTTGCTGTTTGCGCTGGAAAAGCAGGGCTTCGACGTGCGTCCGGACGGCCGCTTCGTCATGCCCGATGGCGACGGCAGCTATCTGTTCTCGCTGTCGACGAATGTCACCCTGGCCGAGGAAACCACGTCCCGCCTGACCTTGCTGCTGGACGTGCCCTGCGTGGCGCCTGCGCGCGACGGTTTCGGCGCCATGGTCGCTTGCGCCAAGGCACTGGTGGGCCGCCTCGACGCCACCATCGTCGACGATTACAACCAGGCCCTGTCCGATGCGGCGCTGGCCGAGATCGCGGGCCAGGTGCAAGATTTTTACCAGGAAATGGACGCGGCCGACATTCCGGCCGGTTCCACCCGCGCCCTGCGTTTATTTAGCTGAAGAATCCCGCAACAATGACTGATCCGATCAACCAGGACGCCGCAGCGCGGGTCCTGGCACTCACCGCCGAACTCAACCGGCACCTGCACGCCTACCACGTGCTCGACAATCCCACCATTCCCGATGCCGAGTACGACAAGCTGTTTGTCGAACTGCAGGCGCTGGAAGCGGCCCATCCTGAGTTGCTGCAACCGGATTCGCCCACCCTGCGCGTGGGTGCGGCACCGCTACCGCAATTCGAGCAAGTCACGCACACGGTGCCGATGTTGTCGCTGAACAATGGTTTCACCGATGACGATATCGTCAATTTCGACCGCCGCGTGCGCGAAGGCCTGGATCTTGACGTTGCGCAAGTCGACTATGCGGCCGAAGTGAAATTCGACGGCCTGGCCATCAACCTGCGCTATGAAAACGGCCTGTTCATGCAGGCGGCCACGCGCGGCGATGGCGCCACGGGCGAAGACGTGACGGCGAATATCCGCACCATTTCTGGCATCCCGCTGCGCCTGCATGGCGACAAGATACCGGCCGTGCTGGACGTGCGCGGCGAAGTGATGATGTTCAAGGCCGATTTTGCCCGCCTGAATGAACGCCAGCGTGTAGCGGGGCAGAAGGAATTCGCCAATCCCCGCAATGCGGCGGCCGGCAGCCTGCGCCAGCTCGATTCGCGCATCACGGCGCAGCGCAAGCTGCGTTTTTATGCCTACGGCATCGGTGCCCTCGATGGTGCCGCCATGCCCGTGTCGCATTCGGCCTTGCTGGACTGGTATGAAACCTTGGGCATCCCCGTGTCGAAGGAGCGCCGTGTGGTGCAGGGCGCGCAGGGCTTGCTCGATTACTACGCCGATATCGGCGCGCGTCGTCCCGCCTTGCCGTATGAAATCGACGGCGTCGTCTACAAGGTGAATGCGACGCAAGACCAGCAGGAGCTGGGCTTTGTGTCGCGCGCACCGCGCTTTGCCTTGGCACACAAGTTCCCCGCCGAGGAAGCCTTGACCGTGGTGCTGGGCATCGATATCCAGGTGGGCCGCACGGGTGCCATGACGCCCGTGGCGCGCCTGGCGCCCGTGTCCGTCGGCGGCGTGACGGTGACGAATGCCACCTTGCACAATGAGGACGAGGTGTTGCGCAAGGATGTGCGCGTGGGCGATACCGTCATCGTGCGCCGCGCCGGCGACGTGATCCCGGAAGTGCTGTCCGTGGTGCTGGAGAAGCGCCCGGAACCGGCGCCGTTGCCGTTCAAGATGCTGGAGCGCTGTCCTGTCTGCGATTCCCACGTGGTGCGCGAAGAGGGCGAGGCGATTGCCCGCTGCTCGGGCGGCCTGTTCTGTTCGGCCCAGCGCAAGGAAGCGTTCCGTCACTTCGCGGGCCGCCGCATGATGGATATCGAGGGATTGGGGGAACGTTATATCGATACCCTGGTCGAACTGGAATACGTGCATGGGCTGGCCGACCTGTACAGCCTGACCCTGGATAAATTGCTGGAAATGAAAGTGCGCGCCGACGAGCGCGATGGTTCGACGCCAGAAACAGTGCAACAAGGCAAGATTCCCACCAAATGGGCGGAAAACCTGCTTGCTGGCATAGAAGCGAGCAAGCGTCCACCGCTTGAACGTTTCCTGTTTGCGCTGGGCATTCGCCACGTGGGCGAATCGACGGCCAAGACCCTGGCCGAGTGGCTGGGCAGCTTGGCGTATGTGCGCAAAGCGCCGGCGGCCTTGCTGCGCGTGCTGCCCGACATCGGCGGCACCGTGGCCGAGTCCATCGCCGACTTTTTTGCCGAAGAAAAGAACCAGCAGGCACTGCAGGCATTGCTGGACGCTGGCGTCGCGCCGCAGGGTGAACGCGCACCCAGCGCCAAGCTGCGTACGCAGCTGGAGCAAACGACGTTGCTGGCGGCCATCGGTATTCCCAAGCTGACGGAACCGCGCAGCAAGCAGCTGGTGGAGCGGGGCGTGACCCTGGCCAGCCTGGCGGCGCAAGGCGCCAGTTTCCACGCGGGCTTGCCCGCCGCCGTCGCCGAGTCGCTGGCGCAATGGCTGGCCGATGAGAGCAATGTCAAGCTGCTTGCTCAACTGGACGCCCTGCGCAATGAATTACTGTCACAATTGCCTGAAATGGCAGCCGCTGGCGGCAAGCTGGACGGCAAGACTTTCGTCCTGACGGGCACCTTGCCCAATATGAGCCGCGACGAGGCCGCGGAGCTGATCGAGGCGGCCGGTGGCAAGGTCAGCGGTTCCGTGTCGAAGAAGACAGGCTATGTCGTGGCCGGCTCGGACGCTGGCAGCAAGCTGGCCAAGGCGCAGGAACTGGGCGTGGCCATACTCGACGAGGCTGGTTTGCTGGCCTTGCTCGCGCAAGACTAATCATTAAAATATTACAGAAGACCCATGAAAAAAATCAGAAAAGCAGTTTTCCCCGTCGCTGGCCTGGGCAGCCGTTTCTTGCCTGCGACCAAAGCGCAACCGAAGGAAATGTTACCGATCGTCGACAAGCCATTGATCCAGTACGCAGTGGAAGAAGCGGTGGCGGCGGGCATCACGGAAATGATCTTCATCACGGGCCGCAACAAGCGCGCCATCGAAGACCATTTCGATACGGCCTATGAGCTGGAGTCGGAGCTGGAAGCGGCAGGCAAGCGCCTGTTGCTCGACATGGTGCAAAACGTCATTCCCAAGCACATCAATTGCATTTATATACGCCAGTCGGCACCGCTGGGCCTGGGGCATGCCGTGCTGTGTGCCCGTCCCGTGATCGGCGACGAACCGTTTGCCGTCTTGCTGGCCGACGATTTCATGGACGTGGAAGAGGGCGTGCGCCCGGTGCTGGCGCAGATGACCGATGTCTTCCAGTATGAAAATTGCTCGCTGCTGGCGGTGCAGGATGTGCCGCGCGCGGAAACCAGGCAGTACGGTATCGTGTCGGCAAAGAATTATCAGCCTGACCTGGAAGTGGTCTCGGCCATCGTGGAAAAGCCTGCTCCCGAAGAGGCGCCGTCGACCCTGGCCGTGGTGGGCCGCTATGTGCTGACCAGCCGCATCTTCGGTCACCTGGAAAACCTGGGTACGGGTGCCGGCGGCGAAATCCAGTTGACGGACGGCATTGCCGCCCTGATGCGCGAAGAGCGCGTGCTGGCTTACCGCTATCAGGGGCAGCGCTATGACTGCGGTTCCAAGTTGGGTTATCTGAAGGCAACGACGGCGATGGGCATGAAGCATCCGGAAACAGGCGCGGCCTTCCGTACTTACCTGCAACAACTGCAATCGACACTGGAAGCAAAATGACCGTACGCGAGATTCTGAAGATGGGCGATCCGCGCCTGCTGCGCATGGCCGAGCCTGTGCGCGAATTCGATACGCCCGAATTGCACGCCTTGATCGCCGACATGTTCGACACCATGCATGCGGCCAATGGCGCGGGCCTGGCGGCGCCGCAGATCGGCGTCAACCTGCAGCTGGTGATCTACGGCTTCAAACAGAACCTGCGCTACCCTGACGCGCCGCAAGTGCCGGAAACCGTGCTGATCAATCCTGTGCTGACGCCTTTGACGGAGCGCAAGGAAGAGGGCTTTGAGGGTTGCCTGTCCGTGCCAGGTTTGCGCGGCAGCGTGCCGCGCTGGAGCGAGCTGCACTATGAAGGCGTGGACCACTTCGGCCAGCCCATCAGCCGCGATTGCGACGGTTTCCATGCCCGCGTGGTGCAGCATGAAGTGGACCACCTGCACGGTATCTTGTATCCGATGCGTATCGTCGACTTCACGCAGTTCGGTTACACGGAAGTCATGTTCCCGGACCTGGACCCGAACGACGACGATTGATCGGCGCCTGAGAAAACGCCCATGGCGGCGTTGCCTTGCCTCGCCGTACTATTCGTACTGTCTTCGGCAAGGCGCCTTGCCCTGAACGTTTTTCAGGTGCCTCGCGACTTTGAATGCCAAACAAAAAATGGCCGCGCAGCATGAGCTGGGCGGCCATTTTTATACGTGAAGCAAACCTAGCGCACCTTGCGGCTGCTGCCCAGGTTGTCGAGCAAGACTTTCAATTCATCCTGCATGGCATCCGTCAGGTTCAGGAAACGGCAGCCGATCTGCACTTGCTCGCCCAGCAGGAAGGAGCGGAAGGTGCGCGACAGGCGGATTTCCAGGTCGGCGATCATGACCTTGTCCGGCCCCAGTTCCAGCCGTACGCGCGACAGCTTGCGGCCCACATACAGGCCGACCGTATCGCGCGGGTGGGCACGCATGCCGATGCCGCCGGCCGAGAAATCATACAGCTGCAATTCATACGGTCGGCCTTCCAGCACGAAGGCGGCCAGGTAGTACACGCCCAGCGGCGTTTCCAGGCGCGCCGATTCGCGCCGTTCCAGCACCAGGCAATGGCCGGGGAAGTTCGTCAGGTAGACGTTCGGCCGCTCGGGATACGCCTGCCATTCGCCATTGATGGTAAATTGCAGCTTGGCGTTTTGCACCCACGACACAAACGTGGCACCGCCTTCGGGCAGGGTGGTCCCTTCATTGAGTTCCAGCACGAATTGCGGCAAGTCGTCGTCGACGGACAAGATGCGCGCCATGATGACGTCTTCGCCGCTTGTCGGGTAGATGGAAATGGCATCGCCGTTGTCAGCCAGGCTGCACAGGGTTTCGCCGATATCCCACGGATCGCTCATATGGTGCGGCTTGGTACCTGGCTCCATCGGCTCGGCCACATCGGCCAGGCTGGGCGCGCCTTTGCGCAGGGGATTAGGAATGGGATCGTTCACGACGGCGTATCTCTTGTAATTTCTAATGGGGAATAGTGTATAGGTTCAAGGCAATATTTGCTAACTAAATCACAATAATTGCCTTTGTTGCACTATTCTTGTTGCCTGCTGGATATAGATCCCGGTACGTTTAAAACTGCTCGTCCGCGCTCAGGTAACGCCATTGGCCCGTTGGCAAGTCGCCCAGCTTGACCTTGCCGATGCGCACGCGTTTCAATCCCAGCACTTTCAGGCCGACGGCTTCGCACATGCGGCGGATCTGGCGTTTCTTGCCTTCGCGCAGGGTAAAGCTCAGCTGGTCTTCATTTTGCCAGCGCACCTTGGCCGGCAGCAACGGCTTGCCGTCGAGCCACAGGCCGTGGTTGAGCTTTTTCAGCTCGCTGTCGGGCAGGACGTCGCCCTTGGTGTAGCTCACGCGCACCAGGTATTCCTTGTCGATATCGGTATCGTGGCCGATCAGCTGCTTGGCCACGCGCCCATCCTGCGTCAAGACCAGCAAGCCGACGGAATCGATATCCAGGCGGCCAGCCGCCACCAGGCTGCGCAGCTGGGTCGGATGGAACTGTTCCGGGCTGCGGTCTTCCGCCCAGCGGTTCTCGGCCTTGATCAGGGCCACGGCCGGCGTGTAGCCATCTTCGGCCTGGCCGCTGACGTAACCCATCGGTTTATTGATCAGCACGGTCACGCGCTTGGACTGTTCGGCCGCCGCCTGGCGTTCCACGGTGATTTTCTGGCTGGGATAGACCTTGCTGCCCAGCTCGGATACCACCTTGCCGTCGACGCGAACCCAGCCGCGCGCGATCCATTCATCGGCTTCGCGGCGGGAGGACAGGCCCAGTTCGGACATGCGTTTGGACAGGCGTAATAATTCTTCGGTCATGTTGTTTCAGTTTCAGTAAGGGTAGGCGCTGCGCACAAGGTTTACACCTTCAGCGCATCGAGTAAATCGGTTTCCAGCAATATCTGGTTGCGGGCATTGTTGAGCGCGGGGCCGTCGACGAGGAAAACGTCTTCGACCCGCTCGCCCAGGGTCATGATCTTGGCCGTGTGCAGGTTGATGCGGTACTTGGTCAGCACATTGGCGATCGCATACAGCAGGCCCGTGCGGTCGTTGGCGGCCACCGACAGCAGGTAGTACTGGCCCCGTTCGTCGGGCCGCAAGTCCACCGTCGGCTGGAAGGGGAAGGTGCGCGACAGGCGCGACAGCCGTCCCTTGCCCGGCGGCGGCAGTGGCGTCTGCGACTGCAGCAGTTCGCCCAGCTCATGCTCGATCAGGCTGATGATGTCGCGGTAGCTCTTGGCGAAGTTCTGCTCGGTGACGAGGAAGGTGTCGAGCGCGTAGCCATTCCTGGTCGTGTGGATCTTCGCGTCGAGGATGCTGAAATTCTTGCGGTCGAAATAGCTGCAGATGCGCGCGAACAGGTCAGGCTGGTCGGGAATGTACACGGCCACCTGCAAGCCTTCACCGATGGGCGCCAGCCGGCATTTTACCACCGGCAACTTGCTGTCGAGCTTGTCATACAGCGAGCGCGTCTGCCAGGCGATGTCGGAGGCGTCGTGGCGCAGGAAATACGCCACATCGAGCTGCTGCCACAGTTTTAAATGGGCATCGGGCGGCAAGCCGTACAGGCGCAGGGTGGCCAGCGCTTCCTGCTGGCGGTTCTTCAGTTCGCGGTCGGCCGTGTGCGGCTCGCCGCCCAGCACGCGCAGGGTGATCTTGTACAGGTCTTCCAGCAGCTTGCCCTTCCACGCGTTCCACACTTTCGGGCTGGTGCCGCGGATGTCGGCCACCGTCAGCAGGTACAGGCCCGTCAGGTGGCGCTCGTCCTTGACCACTTTCGCGAACGCGGCGATGACGTCGGGATCGGACAGGTCCTGCTTTTGCGCCACTTGCGACATGGTCAGGTGATTTTCCACCAAGAAAGCGACCAGTTCCGTGTCCTCTGCCGACATGCCGTGCTCGTGGCAGAACTGGGTGGCGTCGGCCACGCCCAGCTTCGAATGGTCGCCGCCGCGGCCCTTGGCGATGTCGTGGAACAGGGCCGCCACGTACAGCAGCCACGACTGGGAGAAATCGGCCATCAGCTGGCTGCAGAACGGGTATTCGTGCGCATGTTCGCTCATGGTGAAGCGACGCATATTGCGCACCACCATCAAAATGTGCTGGTCGACCGTGTACACGTGGAACAGGTCGTGCTGCATCTGACCCACGATGCGGCGGAAATTCGGCAGGTAGCGCCCGAGGATGCTCATCTCGTTCATGCGCCGCAGCGCATGGATGATGCCCACGGGTGCTTTCATGATGCGCAGGAACAGGGCGCGGTTGACGGGGTCCTGGCGGAAGGCGGCGTCGATCTTGAAGCGCGCGTGCCACAGGGCCCGCGTGGCGCGCGAGGTCATGCCTTTCAGGGCCGGGCGCTCCGTCATCAGGACGAAAATTTCCAGCATGGCCGACGGGTATCGTTCGAACGTATCGTCGGCGCTGATGTCGATCAGGCTGTTGACTTCATTGAAGCGCTCGTTAATGGGCACGGCCACATCGTCTTGTGGAAACAGCCGTGCCTCGATGTTTTGCAGCAAAATCGTGTTGAGCTGGGTCACCGTCTTGGCGGCCCAGTAATAGCGCTGCATCAGGTATTCGCTGGCGCGGCGCATGTGCGGCCCGCTGCCCGTGGCTTGCAAGCCCAGCGATTCGGCGATCGCCGTCTGCACGTCGAACACCAGGCGGTCTTCGCGCCGTCCCGCATGCAGGTGCAGGCGCACGCGGATATCCTTGAAGGCGCGCTCCTTTTCCATCAGCTGGCGCGCTTCCGTCAGGGTGATCAGGCCGCCCGTGGCCAGCGTGCGCCAGGAATTGGCCAGGCCGGCCGCCTTGGCCACCCACAAAATCACCTGCAGGTCGCGCAGGCCGCCCGGGCTTTCCTTGCAATTCGGTTCCAGGCTGAAGGCCGTGTCTTCGTATTTGGCATGGCGCTGGCGCATTTCCGCCGTTTTCGCCTGGAAAAACGCCTGCGGGTCCATGGCCGCCTCGTAGCGCTGCTGCAGTTGCGCGAACAGGTCCGCGTTGCCGCACACGAGGCGCGCTTCGAGCAGGCTGGTTTGCACGGTGATGTCGGCTTTCGATTCGACCATGCATTCCTCGACCGTGCGGATGCTGTGGCCGATTTCCAGGCCCAGATCCCACAGCAGTTGCACCAGTTCCTCGAGCTTTTCCTGCGTCGCCGCCTCGGGCGCCTGCTGCAGCAGGATCAGCAGGTCGACGTCGGAATAGGGAAACAGTTCGCCGCGGCCGTAGCCGCCCACGCCCACCAGGGCCGTACCGGGTGGCAAGCCCGCCTCCTGCCAGGCGCGCGCCAGCACGCCATCGACGCTGTGGCGCAGGCTGCGCAGCAGTTTTTCAGGCTTGCCGTCGGCCTGGAAGGCCGCAATGACGACCTGGCGGTCGGCTTTCAGTTGCTGTTTCAGCTGTTCCCGAATCTGCTTTTTCATCTGGGCCCTGGGGTGGCGGTGCGTGGGATGGAAGAATCAGGCTTTGTTCAGGATCAGGGCGGGCGGTGGCGGCATGCCGGGCGAGACGGTCAGCACTTCATAGCCCGTTTCCGTCACCAGCACCGTGTGTTCCCATTGCGCCGACAGGCTGCGGTCCTTGGTTTTGATGGTCCAGCCATCGTTCATTTCGCGGATCTCGCGGCGGCCCGAGTTGATCATCGGTTCCACGGTGAAGATCATGCCCGCTTCCAGGCGTTCCAGGGTGCCTGGTTTGCCGTAATGCAACACTTGCGGTTCTTCATGGAAGACCTTGCCGATGCCGTGGCCGCAGAATTCGCGCACCACGCTGTAGCCGGCTTTTTCCGCATGTTGCTGGATGGCGTGGCCGATATCGCCCAGGTGGGCGCCCGGCTTGATCTGGTCGATTCCCAGCCACATGCATTCATAGGTGATTTCCGACAGGCGCTTGGCCAGGATGGTGGGCGTGCCGACGAGGAACATGCGGCTGTTGTCGCCGTGGTAGCCATCCTTGATGACGGTGATGTCGAGGTTGACGGTATCGCCGCTCTTCAAGACCTTGTCACCGGGAATGCCATGACAGATGACGTCGTTGACGGAGGTGCAGATGGCCTTCGGGTAAGGCGTGTAGCCTGGCGGGCAGTAGTTCAGCGGGGCAGGGATGGTGCCTTGCACGTTGACCATGTATTCGTGGCACAGGCGGTCCAGTTCGCCGGTCGTGACGCCGACCTTGACGAAGGGCGTGATGTAATCGAGTACTTCGGCGCCGAGCTTGCCGGCAACGCGCATGCCTTCGATGTCGGCGGCGCTATTAATTCGGATGGTGGCCATGGTGTGATTCGCAATCTGCAAGATGTTCGGGTGAAAAGCACAGACGAATCTCAGCGTATGAGGAAACGTCTGCAAATATGTCGAAATTATAAACGAGGCGCCCCGCATCCGCCGCCTCCATCCTCTGGCTGGCAGGCGATTTTTGCGGGAAAGGCCATGGTGGATACGCCTTGCACCAGTGTGGTGCAACGCTGGCCGTCGTTGCGCGCGCGATTTGCGCCGTGGACTTGATGGAATGGGCATTTCGGTGTAGAATCCCGGGTTGCTTGAATTCTCTTTTGGGCAATGCAGTAAAACAGTGTCTTTAATTTATATAAACACGCGAATCCGGTCGACAAGGGTGCCTGTATGGTGACTGATCGGATTCCAGACCCAACCCTGGAGTTAATAATGTCCGTAACAATGCGCGAAATGCTGGAAGCCGGTGTCCACTTTGGTCACCAAACCCGTTTTTGGAATCCAAAAATGGCACCGTTCATCTTCGGCCATCGCAACAAGATCCACATCATCAACCTGGAAAAAACCATGGCGATGTACCAGGACGCAATGAAGCACGTGCGTCAACTGGCTGCAAACCGTGGCACCATCCTGATGGTTGGCACCAAGCGTCAAGCGCGCGAAATCATCGCTGCTGAAGCACAACGCGCTGGCGTGCCTTTCGTTGATCAACGTTGGTTGGGCGGCATGCTGACCAACTTCAAAACGATCAAAACCTCGATCAAGCGTCTGAAAGACATGGAAGTCATGGTTGAAGATGGTTCGATCGAGAAGCTGTCGAAAAAAGAAGCGCTGATGTTCTCCCGCGAAATGATCAAGCTGCAAAAATCGATCGGCGGCATCAAGGACATGGGCGGCATTCCTGACGCAATCTTCGTCGTCGACGTCGGCTACCACAAAGGTGCGATCACCGAAGCGGCTAAACTGGGTATCCCGGTCATCGGCATTGTCGATACCAACCACTCCCCAGAAGGCGTGAACTTCGTGATCCCAGGTAACGATGACTCCTCGAAAGCCATCATGTTGTACGCTCGCGGTGTTGCTGATGCAATCATCGAAGGCCGTGCAGCTGCCGGTAACGAAGTTGTTGAAATGGTTAAAGCAGCCGCTGGCGACGAATTCGTCGAAGTAAACGAACAGGCTTAATGGCCAGGCTATCGCAAGATAGCCGTTTGTAAGCACAGCAGTAAGGGAAAAGGGGTGGCAGCAGCTCCCCCTTTTTTTTAACAAAAAAACGATAGAGACCGCTGGCGAGGCATATCTGCCCGGCCGCGACTATCGACTCACCGAATCAGGAGAAACACATGGCAGCGATTACAGCAGCGATGGTAGGCGAATTGCGCGGCAAAACCGACGCACCAATGATGGAATGCAAAAAAGCACTGACCGAAGCCGAAGGCGACATGGCACGTGCGGAAGAGATCCTGCGCGTCAAACTGGGCGGCAAGGCATCGAAAGCATCGGCACGCATCACCGCTGAAGGCGTCGTGGCAACCTACATCGCCAATGGCGTAGGCGCCCTGGTCGAAGTGAACTCGGAAACCGACTTCGTTGCGAAAAACGACGATTTCCTGGCACTGGCCAACAACGCTGCCCGTCTGGTAGCGGAACACAACCCGGCTGACGTCGCTGCCCTGCTGGCCCTGCCACTCGATGGCAAGACCCTGGACGAAGTGCGCGCTGCCCTGATCGGCAAAATCGGCGAAAACATGACCATCCGCCGCTTCCAGCGTTTCGAAACCAGCAACAAGCTGGCGTCGTACCTGCACGGTGCGCGCATTGGCGTGATCGTCGAATTCGACGGCGCCGACGAGCAAGTAGGCAAAGACGTGGCCATGCACATCGCTGCCATGAAGCCAGTGTCGCTGTCGTCGAACGAAGTTCCTGCGGAATTGATCGAAAAAGAGCGTTCGGTTGCCCAACTGAAAGCCGAAGAAGACGCAGTCAAAGCGGCCGCCGAAGGCAAGCCAGCGCAATCGCCGGAAATCCTGGCCAAGCGCCTGGAAGGTTCCGTACAGAAGTTCCTGAAAGAAGTATCGCTGCTGAACCAGGCTTTCGTGAAAAACGACAAGCTGTCGGTTGAGCAAATGCTGAAGGCGGCTAACACCAGCGTCAAAGGTTTTGCCATGTACGTGGTAGGCGAAGGCATCGAGAAGAAGCAAGACGACTTCGCAGCAGAAGTCGCAGCACAGATGGCTGCCTCCCAGGGAGCGTAAGTAAAGCGGGCCGAGAGGCCCGTTTTTTTGGCCCGCCCGCACCTGTCGTGCCGGGCGGCGACATGGGCAGCCCCGCGCGCCTATCCGGCGCTGCAAGGCGCTGCGCCATGTCATACTCGAATAACCTCATTTATGGAGCCCCAGCTCATGTCAAAACCAGCCTACAAGCGCGTCCTCCTCAAGTTGTCCGGCGAAGCCCTGATGGGCGATGATCCCTACGGCATCAACCGCGCCACGATCGAGCGCATGGTGGCCGATGTGGCCGAGGTGGCGAAATTGGGTGTGGAACTGGCAATCGTGATTGGCGGCGGCAATATCTTCCGTGGCGTCGCGCCTGGCGCGCAAGGCATGGACCGTGCCACCGCCGACTACATGGGCATGCTTGCCACCGTGATGAATGCACTGGCCCTGGCCGATGCCATGCGCCACGTCGGCATCGTCGCGCGCGTCATGTCGGCGATCGGCATCGAGCAAGTCGTCGAGCCGTACGTCCGCCCGAAAGCCCTGCAATACCTGGAAGAAGGCAAAGTGGTGGTCTTCGCCGCCGGTACCGGCAATCCGTTCTTCACCACCGACACGGCAGCCGCCCTGCGCGGTTCCGAGATCAGTGCCGAGATCGTCCTGAAGGCCACCAAGGTCGACGGCGTCTACACGGCCGATCCGAAGAAGGATCCGAACGCCACCCTGTTCCACACGATTACGTTCGACGACGCCATCGCCAAGCACCTGCAAGTGATGGATGCCACCGCATTCGCCCTGTGCCGCGACCAGAAACTGCCGATCAAGGTGTTTTCGATCACCAAGCCAGGCGCGCTGATGCGCGTCATCATGGGCGAAGATGAAGGCACGCTGGTTCACGTATAGAAATAAGGACACCGAGAAACCGTCCATGGCTGCGTTGCAGCGCCTCGCCGTACATTAAGTACTGTCTTCGGCGCTGCGCCTTGCCCTGAACGGTTTTCGGCACTCCCGACTGCGCGAACATTTACACTGCAGTGAATAATTGTAATACCCATTTATTATCAAGATATAGGAGGGCGTATGTCCTTAGCTGACGTTAAAAAGAACACCCAGGAACGCATGACGAAGTCGCTGGAAACACTGCGGGCCGACCTGGCCAAAGTGCGTACCGGCCGCGCCCATACGGGTATCCTGGACCACGTGATGGTCGATTACTACGGTTCGCCGACGGCGCTGACCCAGGTGGCCAACGTGACCCTGATCGACGCGCGCACCATCGGTGTGCAGCCGTACGAAAAGAAAATGGCTTCGACCGTTGAAAAAGCCATCCGCGACGCCGACCTGGGCTTGAACCCATCGGCGCAGGGCGACATGATCCGCGTCCCGACGCCGCCGCTGACGGAAGAGCGTCGCAAGGAAATGGTCAAGCTGGTCAAGACCGAAGCGGAAGACGCGAAGATTGCCGTGCGTAACATTCGCCGCGATGCGAACGAGTCGCTGAAGAAACTGGTCAAGGAAAAAGCCTGCTCCGAGGACGATGAGCGTCGCTCGTCGGAAGAAGTGCAGAAACTGACGGACAAGTTTATTGCCGACATCGACAAGATGGTGGTCGATAAAGAAAAAGAAGTGCTGACGGTCTAGTTTTCAGTCCTTTTGACGCTGCCCGGGAAAGCATGGCTTTTCCGGGCAGTGCTATTTGGCGCATAATAGTTATCTTTTATTTTTGGTATTCGTGTTTTCATGATCTATTCGAGTTCGACAACGGCAGTACCTGAGGTTGGCACTGTGCCGCGCCATGTGGCAATCATTATGGATGGCAATGGCCGCTGGGCAACCAAACGCTTCCTGCCGCGCGTGGCTGGCCACGTCAAGGGCGCTGACGCCGTGCGCGGTGTCGTCGAGACCTGCCTCGAGCGGGGCGTCGAATATCTGACCCTGTTTGCCTTCAGTTCGGAAAACTGGCGCCGCCCGGAAGAAGAGGTGTCGATGCTGATGCGCCTGTTCGTCACCATGCTGGAACGCGAAGTGGTCAAGATGCATGCCAACGACATCCGCCTGAAAGTGGTGGGCGACCTGTCGCGTTTCAACGAGCAGCTGCAAACCCTGATCGCCAATGCGGAACGCAAGACGGCGCACAACACGCGCCTGACCGTGACAATCTGCGCCAATTACGGCGGGCGCTGGGACATCATGCAGGCAGTCAACAAAATGACGGCCGAGGCCGCCGCCAACGGCCAGCCTGCCGGGCAGGCTTACACGGAAGAGCAACTGGCGCCGCACTTGGCCATGGCCTATGCGCCCGAGCCTGACCTGTTCATCCGCACGGGCGGCGAGCAGCGCATTTCCAATTTCCTGCTGTGGCAACTGGCGTACACTGAGCTGTTTTTCACCGAGACTTTCTGGCCCGACTTCAATGACGAGTGCCTCGACGCGGCAATCGCGTCTTACCAGCAGCGCGAACGGCGCTTTGGCCGTACCAGCGCGCAATTAACTGAAAAGACAAACTGATGCTGAAAACACGGATAATCACCGCCCTGGTCCTCTTGGCGGTCTTGCTGCCGGTTCTGTATCTGAATTATTTCCCCGCCTTCGCCGTGATCGCCACGGCGTTCTTCGGCGCTGCCGTATGGGAAAGCTTCCGCATTTTCAAAAATCGCCAGGCGCTCTTGATTGCCGCCGTCTGGACTGCCGCCTTCGCGTATACGTTTTTTGTCGGTAACGGCATGGCGCAGCTCAATTTCTGGTTCGCCCTGTGCGTGGCCATCTGGCTGATCCGCTTCGTGCCCTCGCTGGCGACCGGCTTGCCACCTACCGAAGGCCTGGGCAATACCTTGCTCAGCCTGGTGTACCCGGTGACCATCGTCGGCTGCTTCGTCGCCATCATCGCCTTGTTCCTGCATAGCCCCTTGTACTTGCTGTCCGTGATGGCCCTCGTGTGGATCGCCGATATCGGCGCCTACTTCTCGGGCAAGGCGTTCGGCAAGCGCAAGCTGGCACCCAGCATTTCCCCAGGTAAATCCTGGGAAGGCGCGATCGGCGGCGGCATCGCCGTGCTGCTGATCTCCGCCATCACCATCGTCGCCGCGCCATCGCTGCCAGTCTTGCAAGACACCTTCGCCGTGCAGCTGCAACTGCGCCGCGGCTGGCTGGTGGCCTTGCTGGTGCTGTTGCTGATCGTCGCCGCCAGCATCGTCGGCGACCTGTTCGAATCCCAATTGAAGCGCCGCGCCGGCATCAAGGACAGCAGCAACCTGCTGCCTGGCCATGGCGGCGTACTCGACCGTATCGACGCGCTGATCCCGGTCCTGCCATTTGCCGCCCTCGTGGCCAGCTGGCTTTAAGGAAACTCATGCAATACATCACCATTCTTGGCGCGACCGGCTCGGTCGGCGTGTCCACCCTGGACGTGCTCGCGCGTCATCCCGAGCAATACAGCGTGTATGCGCTGAGCGCCCACAGCCGCGTGGCCGAACTGGCCGCCCAGTGTCTGCAATTCCGTCCGCAGCGCGCCGTCGTCGGCACGGCCGACGCCGCCCTTGAACTGACGCGCTTGCTGCGCGGGCAGGGCATCGCTACGCAAGTCGAGTACGGCGTGGAAGCCCTGTGCGCCATCGCCAGCGCGCCGCAAGTAACGGGCGTGATGGCGGCCATCGTCGGCGCGGCCGGCCTGGCGCCCACCTTGGCGGCGGCACGCGCCGGCAAGAAAGTATTGCTGGCCAATAAAGAAGCGCTGGTCATGTCGGGCCAGCTGTTCATCGATGCCGTGCACGATAACGGCGCCGTGCTGCTGCCCATCGACAGCGAACATAACGCCATCTTCCAATGCATGCCGCACGCGCATGGCCGCGCGCCAGGCGCCGCTGGCGTGGCGAAAATCGTGCTGACGGCTTCCGGCGGCCCCTTCCTCACGCGCGACGTCGAGACGCTCGACACGGTCACGCCGGACCAGGCATGCAAGCATCCGACCTGGGCCATGGGACGCAAGATTTCCGTCGATTCGGCCACCATGATGAACAAGGGCCTGGAAGTGATCGAAGCGCACTGGCTGTTCGGCGCGCCGGCCGAGCAGATCGAGGTGCTGATCCACCCGCAAAGCGTGATCCATTCGATGGTTTCGTACATCGACGGTTCCGTGCTGGCCCAGCTGGGCAATCCGGACATGCGCACGCCGATCGCGCATGCGCTGGCGTATCCGCGGCGCATCGCTTCCGGCGTGGCGCAGCTGGATCTGGCGCAAGTGGCCACCTTGCAGTTCGAACGTCCCGATTTCCGCCGTTTCCCTTGCCTGGCGCTGGCGTTCGACGCCTTGCGCGCGGGCGGCACGGCGCCGGCCCTGCTCAATGCAGCCAATGAAGTGGCCGTGCAAGCGTTTCTTGACGAGCAGATCGGCTTCCGCCAGATCGACAGAGTCATCTCCCACGTGATCGAGACGGTGCCGCATGGTGCCGCCTCGAGCATCGAGGCCGTGATGGAGCAGGACCGCCTGGCCAGAGCGGCCGCGCACGCGTATATCGCCCAGAGGCTGGCCGCATGACGCTGATTACCACCTTGCTGGCCTTTATCGTCGCGCTCGGTTCACTGATTACCCTGCACGAGCTGGGCCACTACCTGGTGGCGCGCTGGTGCGGCGTGAAAGTGCTGCGCTTCTCGATCGGCATGGGGAAAGTGGTGTATTCGCGCAAGTTTGGCAAGGACCAGACGGAATGGGCGATTTCCGCGCTGCCGTTGGGCGGCTATGTGAGCATGCTCGACAGCCGCGCGCAAGACCTCAGTGACTTGCCGGAAAGCGAATTGCGCCGCGAATTCACGCGCCAGAGCGTGTGGCGCCGCATCGCCATCGTGGCCGCCGGTCCGCTGGCCAATTTCCTCGTCGCCATCGTGCTGTACGCGGGCCTGTTCATGCATGGCATCGAAGAGCCGTCGAGCAAGCTCGGTCCCGTGGCCGAGCAGACGGCCGCCTACGCGGCCGGCTTGCGCAGCGGCGATACGGTTGAAACGGTGAATGGCAAGGCCGTGGCCAGCTGGTCCGAGCTGCGCTGGGAACTGATCCAGGCCACCCTCGACAAGCAGCCGGCGCGCATCGAAGTGCGCCGTCCCGACCGTGGCCAGCAGGAAGCGACCTTGCCGACGGCCAGCCTGACGGAGACGGACCTGGAAGGCGACGTGCTGGGCAAACTGGGCCTGACCCTGGCCCGTTCCGCGCCGACCCTGATGGAAATCATGCCCGGCGGCGCCGCCGCGCGCGCCGGCCTGCAGAAAAACGACCAGATCCTGGCCATCGACGAGCAGCCCGTGCACGACGTGGCGGCCGTCATCGCCACCCTGAGCCAGGCGCCTGGCCGGACCTTGCAATTGCAACTCTTGCGCCAGGGCCAGGACCTGACCTTGCCCATTACGCCGGAGGCCGTGCCGGGTGCGGGGACAGCGGGAGCTGTAACAGTTGGTAAGATCCAGGCAAAGCTGGGGCAGGTGCCGGATATGATTACCGTGGCATCCGGACCGTTCTCTGCCGTGGGCAAGGCGTCCACCAAGGTCTGGGACACGAGTGTCATGAGCCTGAAAATGCTGGGTAAAATGATTACCGGCCAGGTCTCGCTGAAGAATGTGACGGGACCCATTACCATCGCCGATTACGCGGGCCAGACGGCGCGCACCGGCCTGGTAAGCTACCTGAGCTTCATCGCCTTCATCAGTATCAGTCTGGGCGTGATGAATTTGCTACCCATTCCTGTTCTGGATGGCGGGCATTTGCTGTATTATTCGCTGGAAGTTTTGACCGGACGCCCCTTGCCGGAGCGCGTAGGCGAGATTGCCCAGCGCCTGGGGATCGGTTTGTTGCTGACCTTGATGGTGCTTGCCGTCTTTAATGACGTATTGCGATTGCTGAATTAGGGCGGTGGTTGATGCCATTGCGTGAGTCGCACAAGCAATCTTTTGTGTATGTTGTCCATTGATTTACCCATTGAATAACCCCAATGAAATTACATTCTGCTCGTTTTGCCTTGCCTTCCTTTCGTCGCAGCCTGATCGGCGCCGCCGTCATGGCCTTCTGTGCCGGCCATGCGCTGGCCGTCCAGCCATTCACTGTCAAGGACATCCGGGTCGAAGGGATCCAGCGTACTGAAGCGGGTACTGTTTTCAGCTACCTGCCGGTGCGCGTCGGCGAAACGTTCTCCGACGAGAAGAGTATCGCCGCCATCAAAGCCCTGTACGCGACGGGTTTTTTCAAGGACGTGCGCCTGGAAGTCGATGGCGACGTGCTGGTGGTGCTGGTCGAGGAGCGCCCGGCCATCGCTGCCGTGGAATTCACGGGCACCAAGGAATTTGAAAAAGATGTACTGGTCAAGGCCTTGAAGGAAATCGGCGTCGGCGAAGCCAAGATTTTCGACAAGGCTTCGGTCGACCGCGCGGAGCAGGAGCTCAAGCGCCAGTATCTGTCGCATGGCCTGTACGGCGTGAAGATCACCACCACCGTCACGCCGATCGAGCGCAACCGCGTCAACGTGGTGTTCGCCGTCGACGAGGGCGACGTGGCACGCATCAAGCAGATCAACATCGTCGGCAACAAGGCCTTCACGGACAAGGAACTGCGCGAACAACTGGCCCTGAATACGGGCGGCTGGTTCAGCTGGTATACCAAGGCCGACCAGTATTCGAAGACCAAGCTGACGGGCGACATCGAAGCGCTGAAGTCCTACTACCTGGACCGCGGCTATATCGAGATGCAGGTCGATTCCACGCAAGTGTCGATCACGCCCGATAAAAAAGACATTTACCTGACGATCAATATCACCGAAGGTGAAAAGTACAAGATCGCCGGCACCAAGTTCGAAGGCGAGATGTTCGGCCGCGAAGAAGAGCTGAAGGCGCTGAACCTGATGCGCGAAGGCGAGATCTACTCGGGCGCGCGCCTGACGGCCACGAACAAGCGCATCCAGGACCGCCTGGCCACGTTCGGCTATGCCTTTGCCAACGTCAACGCCAATCCGGAAATCAACCGTGACAAGCATGAAGTAGGTTTTACTTTCTTCATCGATCCGGGCAAGCGCGTGTACGTGCGCCACATGAATATCGCCGGCAACACCACTACGCGCGATGAAGTCATCCGCCGCGAATTCCGCCAGTTCGAATCGTCCTGGTACGACAGCAACAAGATCAAGCTGTCGCGCGACCGTGTCGACCGCCTCGGCTACTTCAAGGACGTGACCATCGACACGCCGGAAGCGCAGGGCTCGACCGACCAGGTCGACGTCAACGTGACGGTGGTGGAAAAACCAACGGGTAACTTCCTGATCGGTGGTGCCTTCTCGCAATCGGAGAAGTTCACCCTGTCGGCATCGATTTCGCAGGCCAACTTCGCCGGTAGCGGCAACACGGTCGGCATTGAACTCAATACCAGCCATTACAGCCGCACGATTGCGTTCTCGCAAACCAATCCGTACTTTACGGACGATGGCATTTCGCGCAGCTTTGAAGTTTACCTGCGGACGACGGAACCGCCGGCGCTGAACATCGGCAGCTACAAGATCAAGCAAACCGGTGGCCGCGTCAGTTTCGGCGTGCCGTTCTCGGAAGTCGACACCATCTTCTTCGGCATCGGCGCCGAGCGCTCGCGCATCGAAACCGACATCACCAGCCCGATCCGCTTCAAGCAGTACGTGATCGACAATGGCGGCCCGTCGGACGGTATCGGTTCGGCCACGACCAATTCCATCCCGCTGACGGCGGCATGGCAGCGCGACAGCCGCGACAGCGCCCTGACGCCATCGATCGGCCGCTACCAGCGTGTCAACCTGGAGGCTGACCTGATCGGCGACCAGAAATACTTCCGTGCCATCTATGAGCACCAGTATTTCCGTCCGCTGTTCAGCAAGGTCACCCTGGCGCTGAAGGGTGAACTCGATTACGGCCACGGCATCGGCAAGCACGTGTACCCGGTGTTCAAGAACTTCTACGGCGGCGGCATCGGTTCCGTGCGCGGCTACCTGAGTTCCTCGCTGGGCGCGGTCGAACCGAGCACCAACGATGCACTGGGCGGCGCTTCGCGCCTGATCGGTAACGCCGAACTGCAGATGCCATTCCCCGGTTCGGGCAATGACCGCAGCCTGCGCTGGTTCGGTTTTCTTGACGGCGGCCAGGTCTACCAGGAAGGCGAAAAAATGCGGATCTCGCAATTGCGCTATTCTGCTGGCTTGGGCATCAGCTGGATTTCACCGGTGGGCCCGCTCAAGCTGAGCTATGCCAAGCCGCTGAACGCCAAGCCGACGGACCGCCTGGAACGCTTCCAGTTCCAGATGGGCACCGGTTTCTGACCGGCCATCTGAACCGGGGCGACAGCTTTTACCTTTTGACCATGGAGTATCATGAACACCGCATCCGCTACCCTGCCCAAGTCCCTTGCCGTGATCGCATTGTGCTGGAGTTCGCTGTTGCCGGTGCAGGCGCAGGCTCAGGAGTCGAAAATCGCCTGGATCAGCAGCGAACGTATTTATAACGAATCGAAGCTGGCCAAAGCGGCCAGCGCCAAGCTGGCCGAAGAGTTCCGCTCGCGCGAAAAAGCCGTGCAGGAACTGGGCAGCCGCTTCAAGGTGGCCAACGAAGCCCTGGAAAAGGACATGCCCACCCTGAGCGAAGCCGAGCGCGCCAAGCGCCAGCGCGAGTTTTTCGAGCTGGACAAGGAGCTGCAACGCCGCCAGCGCGAATTTCGCGAAGACCTGAGCCAGCGCACGAACGAAGAGCGCAGCGCCATCGCGGAAAAAGCCAACACCATCATCCAGCAGATGGCGCATATCGAAGGATATGACATCGTGCTGCAGGAAGCCCTGTGGGCCAGCCCGCGCATCGACATCACCGACAAGGTCTTGAAGGCGCTGGACAAGTAACAGTAACAAAATAAGGGTTATCAAGATGGGCACTCGACTAGGAGACTTGGTCGAACGCTTCGGTGGTCAATTGGCGGGCGATCCCAACCTGGAAGTCACAGGGATCGCGCCGCTGGCCGACGCCGGCGCTTCGCACATCAGCTTTCTCAGCAATAGCAAATTCCGCGCGCAGGCCGCCCAGAGCGGCGCTGCGGCGCTGATACTCACGCCGGCCGACGACGCGCTGATCGGCGTTGAATACACCGGCGCGCGCATCGTCACACCGAATCCCTATGTGTATTTCGCGCGCGCGGCGCAGTATTTCGCCGCCCTGCACGAGATCAAGGCGCCGATCGGCATCCATCCGGCCGCCTTTGTCGATGCCAGCGCGCAGGTCGATGCCAGCGCCTCCGTCGGCGTGCACGCGGTGATCGAGGCGGGCGCCGTGATCGGTGCCGGCTGCGTCATCGGTCCCGGCTGCGTGGTGGGGCGCGATGCCGTCATTGGCGCGGGCACGCAATTGCTCGCCAACGTGACCTTCCATGCGCGTTGCGTGATCGGCCAGCGCGGCATCATCCATTCCGGCGCCGTGATCGGCACCGACGGATTCGGCTTCGCCAACGAAGGCGGCGTCTACATCAAGATTCCGCAGACGGGCAGGGTGGTGATCGGTGACGATGTCGATATCGGCGCCAATACCACCATCGACCGCGGCGCACTGGCCGACACCATCATCGAAGATGGCGTCAAGCTCGACAACCAGATCCAGATCGGCCACAACTGCCATATCGGCGCGCATACGGCCATGGCCGGCTGCGTCGGCGTGGCCGGCAGCGCCGTCATCGGCAAGTACTGCACCTTTGGCGGCGCCGCCATGGTGCTCGGCCATTTGACGATCGCCGACCGCGTCCATGTCGGCTCGGGCAGCATGGTCTCGCGCTCGATCGCGGAAGCGGGCCAGTACACGGGGTTTTATCCGCTGGCCAAGAATGCCGACTGGGAAAAGAGCGCCGCCATCGTGCGCAACCTGTCAAGCATGCGCGAGAAGATACGCACGCTTGAAAAAACAATTAAAACACTGACCACGCAAGACGAAAAATGACTACTGAAAAAAAGACCCTCGACATCCTCGCCATCAAATCGCTGCTGCCGCACCGCTATCCGCTGCTGCTGGTTGACCGCGTGCTGGACTGGGAAGCGAACAAAACCATCACCGCCATCAAGAACGTGACGGTCAATGAAGAGTTCTTCCAGGGCCATTTCCCGCACAAGCCGGTCATGCCCGGCGTGCTGATGATCGAAGCGCTGGCGCAAACGGCGGCCTTGCTGTCGTTTCTGTCGATGGGCGTGAAACCGGATGAGAACTCGGTGGTGTACTTTGTCGGCATCGACAATGCGCGTTTCAAGCGTCCTGTCGAACCGGGCGACCAGCTGAAGATGGACGTGGAAATCCTGCGCGTCTCGCGCGGCATCTGGAAATACAAGGCGGTCGGCTCGGTCGACGGCAAAGTGGCGCTGGAAGCGGAATTGATGTGCACCATCCGTAGCGCGCAGGATGCGAGCCAGTCTGCGAGCCAACCAGCGGGGCAGTGATGGCGGCGATCCACTCCACGGCAGTCATCGATCCGAAGGCTGAGCTCGACAGCTCGGTCGAAGTGGGTCCGTACACCATCATCGGTCCGCACGTGCGCATCGGTGCCGGCACCAAAGTTGGCCCGCACGTGGTCATCGACGGCCACACGACGATCGGCAGCGACAACCACCTGTTCCAGTTTTCTTCCATCGGCGCGCAGCCGCAGGATAAAAAATGGGCGGGCGAGGCGACGCGCCTGGACATCGGCGACCGCAACACCATCCGCGAATTCTGCACCTTCAACACGGGCACCGTGCAAGGTGGCGGCGTGACGCGCCTGGGCAATGACAACTGGATCTCGGCGTATGTGCACCTGGCGCACGACTGCCTGGTGGGCAACAACACGATTTTCTCGAACAACGCCCAGCTGGCGGGCCACGTGGAGATCGGCGACTGGGTCATCATGAGCGGTTTCGCCAATGTGCACCAGTTCTGCAAGATCGGCGCGCACGCCTTTGTCGGCATGAGCACCAGCCTGACGCAGGACGTGCCGCCGTTCGTGCTCCTGAACGGCAATCCGGCGCAGGCGCATGGCGTCAATATCGAGGGCTTGAAGCGCCGCGGCTTTACGCGCGAGCAGATCAACGGCATCCGCACCGCGTATAAACTCATCTACCGCGCGGGACTGACCCTGGAAGAATCCAAGGCGGCCCTGTTCGAAGAAGAGCAGGCCTCGTCGCCCGAGGTGGCGCAGCACATTCGCGCCATGCGCGAATTCCTTGGCGTGGCCTCGCGTGGCATCGTCCGCTGACCAGGCCAGCGGCCTGTCGGTCGCCATCGTCGCCGGCGAGGTGTCGGGCGACCTGCTGGCCAGCCGGCTGCTGTCCGGCCTGGTGCCGCAGCTGCCCGGCGCGCGCTTCCACGGCATCGGCGGCGAGCACATGGCCAGGCAGGGTTTTGTGTCCGACTGGCCGCTCGACAAGCTGACCGTGCGCGGCCTGTTCGAGATCATTCCCCGCTACCGCGAAATCAAGGGCATCCAGAACGCGCTGCGCGACCAGCTGCTGGCGGAGCGTCCCGCCGTTTTCATCGGCGCCGACTATCCCGGTTTCAACCTGGGGCTGGAGCAGCAGCTCAAGGAAGGCGGCATCCCCACCGTGCACTACATCGGGCCGCAGATCTGGGCCTGGCGCGGTGGCCGCATCAAGAAAATCATCAAGGCCGTCTCGCACATGCTGGTGATCTTCCCGTTCGAGGAAGAAATCTACCGCAAGGCGGGCGTGCCCGTCACCTATGTCGGCCATCCGCTGGCCGAGATGATTCCGTTGCAGCCCGACGAAGCGGCCGCGCGCCGCACCCTCGGCTTGCCGCAAGACGCGAATGTCGTGACCCTGATGCCGGGCAGCCGCATGGGTGAACTCAAATACAATGCGGTGGCCTTTGTCGGCGCCTGCAAGCTGCTGCTTGCGCGCGACCGCTCCCTGCGTTTCGTCGCGCCCATGGCCGGCGAGAAGCAGCGCCAGTACTTCCTGCAACTGGTACGTGAAGCTGGCCTGCAGGACGTCGAGATATTGCTCACCGACGGCGGCTCGCATACGGCCATCTGCGCCGCCGATGCGGTGCTGGTGGCGTCCGGTACGGCCTCGCTGGAAGTGGCGCTGTACAAGAAGCCCATGGTCATCGCCTACAAGATGATGCGCGCCTCGTGGGAAATCATGCGCCACATGGGCTACCAGCCGTGGATTGGGCTGCCCAACATCCTGGCGCGCGACTACCTGGTGCCCGAGCTGCTGCAAAACGCGGCCAGCCCGGAAGCGCTGGCCGAGGCCATGTGGCAGCAGCTCAGCGACGTGCCGGGCCGTTTGCGCCTGGTGCAGCGCTTCACGGACATGCACCACAGCCTGCTGCGCGACAGCGCGCGCGAGAGCGCCAACGCCGTCATGCAAGTCATCGCCGCCAACCGCAAGTAACTCCAATCACCGCTCCAAGCGCATTACCAACCAAAGATTCAACGTGAAAAATATCTATCCCGGCCTGTTTGACGACTTGCCATTCTCGCTCGATGAAATCATCTGCGGCGTCGACGAGGCAGGCCGCGGTCCGCTGGCCGGCCCCGTCTTCGCCGCCGCCGTGATCCTCGACCCGAGCCAGCCTATCGACGGCTTGCGCGACTCGAAAAAACTCAGCGAAGCCAAGCGCGACCTGCTGGCGCCGCAAATCAAGGCCAAGGCCCTGGCCTGGGCCATCGCCGAAGCGTCGGAAGAGGAAATCGACCGCCTGAATATTCTGCAGGCATCGATGCTGGCCATGCGCCGCGCCGTCGAGGCGTTGAGTACCGTGCCGACCCTGGCCCTGATCGACGGCAACCGCTGCCCCGTGATGCCGATCCGCGGCATGGCCATCATCGGTGGCGACGACAAGGTCGATTCGATTTCGGCCGCCTCGATCCTGGCCAAGACGGCGCGCGACGCGGCCCTGGTGCACCTGCACGCGGCCTATCCCGAGTACTGCTTCGACCAGCACAAGGGCTATGGCACCAAGCTGCACCTGGAGCGCCTGCACCTGCACGGCGCCTCGCCCGTGCACCGCCGCTCGTTCGCGCCCGTGCGCAATGTGATCGCCCTGTTTGGCGCGCAAGAGGTGGTGGCATGAAGACGATTACCTCGCGCGACAACGCGCAATACAAGGAGCTGTTGAAACTGGCGGGCAGTTCGCAGGCGCGCCGCAAGTCCGGCCGCACTCTGCTCGACGGCGTGCATCTGTGCCAGTCGTATCTGCAGCTGCGCGGCATGCCGGAGCAGTGCATCGTCAGCGAAGGCGCCTTGCGCAATCCGGAAGTGATGGAGATCGTCGGCCAGCTGGAAAGCCAGCGCGCGCACGTACTGGGCTTGCCCGATGCGCTGTACCACGCGGTGAGCCAGGTCGAACACGGCGTGGGCGTGATGTTCCTCATCGAGACGCCGGAACGGGCCGTCACGCAGCCCCTGAGCGTATCGGCCGTGCTGCTCGATAACCTGCAAGACCCGGGCAATGTCGGCTCCATCCTGCGCAGCGCGGCGGCAGCCGGCATCACGCAGGTGTACTGCAGCGCCGGCACGGCCTTCTGCTGGTCGCCGAAGGTGCTGCGCGCGGCGATGGGCGCGCACTTCGTGCTCGACATCTTTGAAAACGTCGATCTGGCGGCACTGGTCGCCGACGCGAAGGTGGCGACACTCGCCACCAGCGGCTACGCCACGAAGCAGCTGTACGACGTCGACCTGCGCCAGCCCGTCGCCTGGCTGTTCGGCCATGAAGGGCAGGGCGTGGCCGACGACCTGCTGTCGATGGCGACGCACCAGGTGGTCATTCCGCACCTGGGGCAGATCGAATCGCTGAACGTGGCCGCCTGCGCCGCCGTCTGCTTCTTCGAGCAGCTGCGCCAGGGCCAGGCCTGAACAGGGTCGCGATGTCTTTTCCTGTGCTCGCCGACGGTGCCGCACGTGACGAAGCCTGGTGGCGCCAGGTGGCCGCGTTTTATCCCGCGCCGCCGGACGCCATCGTCAATCTGGAACACGGCTATTTCGGCGCCATGGCGTCGCCCGTGCAAGCCGCCTTCGAGCAGGCCGTGCGCTACACCAATGAACAGCTGAGTCCATTCGTGCGCGGCGAATTCACGCGCACGCATGTGGACATTCTGCGCCAGCGCCTCGCCGCGCTGATCCATGCCGAACCGCACGAGATCCTGCTGACGCGCAGCGGCACCGAGTCCATGCAGGTGCTGATCACGCAGTACCAGGGCCTGGCGCCCGGCGATACCGTGCTGTGGAGTAATCTCGATTATCCGGCCACGCGCACGGCCATGCGCTGGCTGGCGCAGGGCCGTGGCGTCACCAGCACGCAAGTCACATTGCGCTTGCCCATCGGCGATGACGAGATCATCGCCTGTTACGCGCAAGCCATGCGCCAGGCCGTCAGGCCGAAACTGCTGTTGCTGTCGCAGGTGACGCCGGCCAATGGCCAGCAGTTGCCGCTGCGCGCCTTGATTGCGCTGGCGCGCGAACACGGCATCGATATCGTGCTCGACAGCGCCCATGCCTTGGGGCAGGTGGCGCTCGATGTGCGCGCGATGGATGTCGATTTTGCCGGTTTTAATTTACATAAATGGCTGGGTGCTCCGCCGGGGCTGGGCTTTGTGTATATCCGCGCCGCGCAGCTGCACAAGATCGAGCCGCATTTTGGCGACGACGATTATCCATTGGACGATATCCGCTGTCGTCTGCACATGGGCATGCCGCCGATCAGCGCCATCCTGGCCGCACCCGCCGCGCTCGACTTTCATGAGCGCCTGGGTGGCACGCCAGCCAAGAACGAACGCCTGGCCTGGCTGCGCAATTACTGGGTCGAACGGGTGGCGCAGCTGCCCGGCGTGCGAATCTTGTCGCCACTGGATGCGGTGCGCGGCACGGCGCTGGTGGCGTTCGCCATCGACGGCATGGACGCGCGCGCGCTGCAGCAGGCCTTGCTGCAGCGCTTTGGCATCTTCACGGTGGAACGCAATATCGGCGACACCGATATCGTACGCGCCACGGTGGCCGTCACCACCACCACTGCAGAGCTGGACCGGCTGGTGGCGGCGCTGGAGGTGCTGGGCAACGAGGCATAGCGGCAGGTCCGCCAGGAAAGCCGGCTGTGCGGTGACTTACAGTTTCAGCTCAGCGATTTTGCGCAGGCCCTGCTCGACATTGTTACGTGCCGCACCTTCCGTCGCCAGGCGCAGGCGTGTGGTTCCTGCGAAGGCGTCGGTGGCGCTGGCCGTGTATTCCGACTTGATGGCTTCCTGCCATACCTTGCCGCTGTCGCTGGCGCGTATCAGTGTCCAGCCCATTTCCAGGCCTACAGTAAAGGAAAAGCCGAAATTGGGCTGGACGACGTTGACGATGTTGACGGTCAGCAGGTAGTCGCCGCCCTTGCCGGGCACCACGCGCGAAAAGGTCTTGGTCTGGTTGATCGCTTCGGTGACCGCTTTCGCCAGTTCCGCGTTGTCGATCTGCGATTTACCCAGGGTGTCGGTGCCGCTGCCGCCGAGCGCCGCCACTGACACCGATTGTGGGTGTTGCTGGCTTACTTTCAGTGTCACCGGCACCATTGCCTGATAGGTGACGGGTGATGCGCAACCGCCCAGTGCCAGCAGAGTGGCAACGACAGGGATGGCGAGCAGGCGCGCTGCATGGAATGGCAGAATTTTTTTCATGATATGGGTCGTGGATGAGTGAACACGGCGCGGTTTGCCGCAGGCAGCAAACCGCAGGATTTACTGCGGCGAGGCGGAAAAAATATTGTTCAGCACTTCATCGACCATTTCGTCGGGCGACTTGCGCGCCATCGAGGTATGGAAGGAATTGCCAGTGGCAAGCGGGAAGCCGGTTTTCGGATCGCGCAAGTTGACGCTCAGTTCCACCATGTACATGGTGATATCCCACACCCACTTGTCGGCGTACGTGACGGCGACATCGGCGTTGTACGGTCCCGCCAATACAGGACCGTTGGTCACCACATAGCCGCGCTTTTCCAGATTAGCCTTGATGATCTTGTCGATATGGCGCCCGTCTTGCGGCAACTTCACCACGTAGACGCTTTTGATGCTGTTCAGATCGGTTCCCGGACTGAGCGAGCTGGTGGCTTTATTGATAGCGCAGCCGGTCAGTGACAGGGCCGCCAATATAGTGCAGCTTGACGCAAAAACGGAAAGGGTATTACGTTTAAACATACTATGATGGCCTTGGTGGTAACGCGATCGAGCAAAAATAATGTCCGCGCGGTGGAGAACTCTTATTTGCTTTTAAGAAATAAAATAATAATGCATTTATGATAAATAAGAAAGTGTAAAGATTGAGTTTTCAGCCAGCTGCGACCTGGCCTGCTATCGGCCACGCCGGATCACCGCAGTTTGGTCAGGGACATCGAAAGGGAGTTTTTGATCACTGGCCAGTCGGGGATGACTGCAGCAGAGAGTAAGGTCGTGGAAAGCGCGAAAGATATTTTAAGAGCAAGCCACTGGCAAGACCTCGGCCAGCGGCAGTGCCACTTCAACATGCGATAGCCTGGGCCCCTCACGTTTTATTGCAGATACCTTGCTTTCGACGTGATGCCTGCGCTACGCGGCGGACCTTTCTGTGTCAATACTCGCGGCGGTTCGGCTTGATTTCTTGCAGGATCGTCGTGGAGATCTCTTCGATCGACTTGGTGGTCGAGGAGAGCCAGCGGATACCTTCGCGTTTCATCATTTTTTCCGCCTCGTTGACCTCGTAACGGCAATTTTCGATGGCCGCATACTTGCTTCCGGCGCGTCTTTCGTTGCGTATTTCCGACAAACGTTCGGGCGTAATGCTTAATCCAAAAATTTTATTCTTAAATTCCAGCAGGGCCGATGGCAGCTTGTCGCGCTCGAAATCGTCGGGAATCAGCGGATAATTGGCTGCCTTGATGCCGTATTGCATGGCCAGGTACAGGCTGGTCGGGGTCTTGCCAGAGCGCGAAACACCCACCAGAATGACATCGGCCGAGGACAGGTTCTTGTGCGACTGGCCATCGTCGTGCGCCAGCGAATAGTTGATCGCCTCGATGCGATTTTTGTATTCTTCGCTGTCGACGATATTGTGCGAGCGCCCGATGGTATGGGTCGACATCACGCCCAGCTCCTGCTCCAGCGGGGCGACAAAGGTCTGGATCAGGTCCATGTGCATGCCGCTGGACTTGCGGATCACGGCCGACAGGTCGTTCTTCACCAGGGTGGAGAAAATGATCGGGCGCTGGCCATCGGTGACGAAGGCTTCGTTGATCTTGCGCGCCGCCTCGTAGGCCTTGTCCATGGTATCGATGAAGGGCAGGCGGATCTGGCGGAAACGCAGATCGAACTGCGTCAGCACCGAGTGGCCGAAGGTCTCGGCGGTGATGCCGGTGCCGTCGGAAACGAAGAAGACGGTGCGCGCCGCGGAGGGCAGGGGGGGGCGTGGATCTTGTGTCATGGGTTTTCGGATCAAGATTGTGCGTCGTCAATTTGCGCCGCACAAGGTAAAATGGCTGCAACGGTATGATTGTGCTGCACGACGCCAAGAATAACAAGAAGACTGTCCGTGCACCGCGCGTAAAGATTTCTATCATCAGTAAGGGTGTCATTATGACCAACGCAGTATCGCAACAGCAGGAAGACAAGGACGCGGTGTATGTTGCCTCGTTCGAGCATTTGCGCATGACGGATGTCGAATCCGTCGGCGGCAAGAACGCCTCCCTGGGCGAAATGATCAGCCAGCTGGCGGAAGCCGGCGTGCGCGTGCCCGGTGGCTTTGCCACCACGGCGCAGGCATTCCGCGATTTCCTGTCGTATAGCGCCAACGGCGGCTTGCCGCTGGCCGAACGCATCGCCCAGCGCCTCGAAGGGCTGAACATCGATGACGTGCGCTCGCTGGCGCAAGCCGGCGCCGAGATCCGTCAATGGATCGTCGAAACGCCGTTCCAGCCACGCCTGGCCGCTGAAATCGACCAGTTCTACGCCAAGCTGGTGGCCGATTCCGACACAGAAATGTCGTTTGCCGTGCGTTCCTCGGCCACGGCGGAAGACTTGCCGGACGCGTCTTTTGCTGGTCAGCAAGAAACCTTCCTGAACGTGGTCGGCATCGACAACGTGCTCGACGCCATGAAACAGGTGTTCGCCTCGCTGTACAACGACCGTGCCATCTCGTACCGCGTGCACAAGGGCTTTACGCACGCGGAAGTGGCCTTGTCGGCCGGCGTGCAGCGCATGGTGCGTTCCGACTTGGGCGCGGCCGGCGTGATGTTCACCATCGACACGGAATCGGGCTTCAAGGACGTGGTCTTCGTCACCTCCAGCTATGGCCTGGGCGAGACCGTGGTGCAGGGCGCCGTCAATCCCGACGAATTCTATGTGCACAAGCCGATGCTGGAAAAAGGCAAGTCGCCTGTGATCCGCCGCAATATCGGCTCCAAGCTGCTGAAAATGGAATTCACGAACGAAGCGAAAGCCGGCCGTTCCGTGAAGACCGTCGACGTGCCCGTCGAAATGCGCAACCGCTATTCGCTGAACGACAGCGAAGTGGTGGAACTGGCAAAGTACGCCGTCATCATCGAGAACCACTACGGCCGTCCGATGGACATCGAGTGGGGCAAGGATGGCCGCGACGGCAAGCTGTACATCCTGCAAGCGCGTCCTGAAACCGTCAAGTCGCAGCAAAAGGCGACGGACGTGCAGGAACGCTTCAAGCTGAAAAGCACGGGCACCGTGCTGACGTCCGGCCGCGCCATCGGCCAGAAGATCGGCGCCGGCCCCGTGCGCGTGATCCACGATCCGGCCGACATGGAGCGCGTGCAGCCAGGCGACGTCCTCGTTGCCGACATGACGGACCCGAACTGGGAGCCGGTCATGAAGCGCGCTGCGGCCATCGTCACCAACCGTGGCGGTCGTACTTGCCACGCAGCAATTATTGCGCGTGAACTCGGTGTGCCTGCTGTCGTCGGCTGCGGCAACGCCACCGACGTGCTGAAAGACGGCACCTTTGTCACCGTGGTGTGCTCCGAAGGCGACGAAGGCAAGATCTACGATGGCTTGCTGGAAACGGAAGTGTCGGAAGTGTCGCGTGGCGAATTGCCGAAGCTGGACACCAAGATCATGCTCAACGTGGGCAATCCGCAGCTGGCGTTCGACTTCCAGTCCGTGCCGAATGCGGGCGTGGGCCTGGCGCGCCTGGAATTCATCATCAATAACAATATCGGTGTGCACCCGCGCGCGATCCTGGAATACCCGAACATCGACGCCGACCTGAAAAAGGCCGTGGAATCGGTGGCGCGTGGCCACGCTTCGCCGAAAGCGTTTTACATCGACAAGCTGGCCGAAGGCATCGCCACCATCGCTGCCGCATTCTGGCCGAAAAAAGTCATCGTGCGCCTGTCCGACTTCAAGTCGAACGAGTACAAGAAGCTGATCGGCGGTTCGCGCTACGAGCCGGACGAGGAAAACCCGATGCTGGGCTTCCGCGGCGCGGCGCGCTACCTGTCGGCCGATTTCTCCGAAGCGTTCAACATGGAATGCGAAGCGATGAAGCGCGTGCGCAATGACATGGGCCTGACGAACGTGGAAATCATGGTGCCATTCGTGCGCACCCTGGGCCAGGCCGAGAAAGTCATCGACCTGCTGGCGAAAAATGGCTTGAAGCGCGGCGAGAACGACTTGCGCGTCATCATGATGTGCGAAGTGCCATCGAACGCGATTCTGGCCGACCAGTTCCTCGACCATTTCGACGGCTTCTCGATCGGTTCGAACGACCTGACCCAACTGACCCTGGGCCTGGACCGCGATTCCGGCATGGAATTGCTGGCCGCCGACTTTGATGAACGCGATCCAGCCGTGAAAGCCCTGCTGTCGCTGGCCATCAAGGCTTGCCTGGCGCGTGGCAAGTACATCGGCATCTGCGGCCAGGGTCCTTCGGATCACCCTGACTTCGCCGTCTGGCTGATGGAGCAGGGCATCGAATCGATGTCCCTGAATCCGGACTCGGTGATCGACACCTGGCAGAAGCTCGCCGCGCTGAAAGCGTAAGCGTCTTTATTGCCCTCTGAAAACCCGCTGCCGCTCACCTGGCAGCGGGTTTTTTTACGCCTGCCATGCGGCGCACGGCAGTATTCGATGGGCTTGCGCCAGATCAGCTAAAATGATTCCACCAATACATTGAAACGGGAGTTCTCATGGCAAGCAAGAAACCGAGCAAAGTTGCAAAGATCGACATCGGCATTTCCGAGGCGGACCGCGCGAAGATCGCGGAAGGCCTGTCCGGCCTGCTGGCCGACAGCTATACCCTGTACCTGATGACACATAATTTCCACTGGAACGTCAAGGGGCCGATGTTCAACACCCTGCACCTGATGTTCATGACGCAATATACGGAGCAATGGGGCGCGCTGGATCTGATCGCCGAGCGCATCCGCGCCCTCGGCTATCCGGCGCCGGGCACCTACAAGGAATTCGTCAAGCTGGCCTCGATCAAGGAAATCGACGGCGTGCCGCCGGCGCTGGACATGGTCAGCCACCTGGTATCGGCACAGGAAGCGACCGCGCGCACGGCGCGCCGCTTGTTCCCGCTGCTGGAAAAAGCCAATGACCAGCCGACGGCCGACCTGATCACGCAACGCCTCGATGTGCATGAAAAGACGGCATGGATGTTGCGCAGCCTGCTGGAAGAGTAATTGCCAGGCCGGCGGCGCTAATTCGCCCCCGGCTATTGACGCCATCAGGAATTGCGTTAGACTGCTTGTATATAGGTGTTTGGCAAGAAGAATATCAGGCTGTACTGCGCATTAAACCCCGTCGCTTATATAGGCTGCGGGGTTTTTTATTTTCGGGTTCACAAGGATGGAGGCATCATGGCTGAATGGGTAGGCTGGTTTGTGGCGGCTGGCGCGGTATTGATCCTGGAACTGTTTACGGGCACGTTTTATTTGCTGATGATCGCCATCGGCATCAGTGCCGGAGGATTGGTGGCGCTGGCGGGCGGCAATGGCGGCTGGCAAGCCGTGGCGGCGGCTATTGTCGGCGTGGCGGCCACGCTGTTATTGCGGCGCAGCCGTTTTGGCAAGGCGGCGCGGCGCGATGCGGCGCAGGATCCGAATGTGAACCTCGATATCGGCCAAAGCGTGGCGGTCGCGCATTGGGTCGATGGCGCGGCGCGCGTGATGTACCGCGGCGCCTTGTGGGATGTGGAACTGATTCCCGGCAGCGATACGCAGGCAGGTCATTACACCATCCGTGCCGTGCGTGGCAGCCGTTTGATTGTTGGATAACCTGGAGAGTAGATTATGGAAGTAAGCATCGGAAGCATGTCGCTGATCTTGTTATTGCTGGCATTGGTATTTGTCTTCAAGACGGTCAATGTGGTGCCGCAGCAGCATGCCTGGGTGGTGGAGCGCCTGGGCAAGTTCCACGCGGTATTGGGCCCTGGCCTGAATATCGTCGTGCCTTTTGTCGACCGTATCGCCTACAAGCACGTGCTCAAGGAAATTCCGCTCGACGTGCCGCCGCAGGTATGCATTACGCGTGACAATACGCAATTGCAGGTCGATGGCATTCTGTATTTTCAGATTACCGATGCCATGCGTGCTTCGTACGGCTCGTCGAATTATATTGCCGCCATTACGCAACTGGCGCAAACGACCTTGCGTTCGGTGATCGGTAAAATGGAACTCGACAAGACATTTGAAGAACGCGACCATATCAATACCGCCATCGTGAATGCCATTGATGAATCGGCGGCGAATTGGGGGGTCAAGGTATTGCGTTATGAAATCAAGGATTTGACGCCGCCCAAGGAGATTCTGCATGCGATGCAGGCGCAGATTACGGCCGAGCGCGAAAAGCGCGCACTGATTGCCGCTTCGGAAGGGCGCAAGCAGGAGCAGATCAATATCGCCAGCGGTGAGCGCGAAGCGAATATTGCCCGCTCGGAAGGCGAAAAGCAGGCGTCGATCAACCGCGCCGAAGGCCAGGCTACGGCCATCGTCGCGCTGGCGCAAGCCAGTGCCGAGGCGCTGCGCCAGGTGGGCGCCGCCATCCGCGAGCCGGGTGGTGAAGATGCCGTCAATCTGAAAGTGGCCGAACAGTATGTGGGCGCGTTCGCGCAATTGGCGAAAACGAATAACTCGATTATCGTGCCGGCCAATCTGGGCGATATAAGCGGGTTGATCGCCACGGCGATGCAGGTGGTGAAAACGCAGAAGCCGAAAGGCAGCGTGACTATCCCCTGATTACCTGGCTGGGTGAATAGCAAGCTAGTAGCAAGGTTTCATCAATACTGCCCGCTGTATAGCGGGCAGTTTGCATTTATGGGCTGGGAATATGTGGCGGCGGCAGGCCGGAGTATCGGCGGCTGAATGAATTACATTGAATTTTTTTCTTCATGCTATGCTATGCGCACTTTGATGATTATGTGCTGTCATGCGGCGCTTATTTCTTTGATTGGCGTAACATCTGCCGCGCAGGATCCCGGATAGCGTTTGCAGGCGATGTACGATTGGCGATAGTATTGAACCCATGTATATTTTGAATTGCAATTGCTATAAATTGCAATGAAACAGAAAGTACCGCAAAATAAATACAGCCGATGGCGCTGTATTGAATCGCAGCCGCACAAAGCAGGGGTATCGCGCGGGCCATTCATGGCCGATGTGCGCTCCCATGATTGAAGACTTGCATCATTTGAAAGCCCGGAAAGCAGGTTTTTTTGGTAAAAGAATTGTAAAAAACAATCAAATTTCAAGAAAAATCACCTCAGTCGCGTTACAATTGGATAGAATCTAACTGTTCAGTTATATTTTTCAACTCACACAAGGAAATATCATGGATCTGTCGAACTTATCCCTGTCCGAACTGCGCACCTTGCAGGACGACATCAAGAAGCAAATGAAGAAGCGCGAACAGGATGATCTGTCCAAAGCACGCGAGCAAATCCTGGCGATTGCCCAGAGCGTCGGCGTTTCCGTAAAAGATCTGGTTGGTACAGGGATTCGCGCTAAAACGGGTACGGTCGCTGTGCGCTATCGCAATCCGGATGATGCGACGCAGCAATGGACTGGCCGTGGCCGTCAACCGAAATGGGTCAAAGAGTGGACCGATTCGGGTAAGTCGCGCGATCTGCTGAAGGTGTAATCCTGAAGGTTTAAAAACCGTTCATTCGGATGCTTGTCCTGTGGAGTGGTACAGGTGTAGTACAAGGCAGCATGCAAGCATCCGGAACTTTGTTGATTCTCTCTCGTTGGCCAGCTCGGTCAAGCTGATTTACCTCGGCTTATCTCCATGGTATTTTTATCAATGCCAGTCTTTTTTCCCGCCTTATCTCATTCCCTCCCTGTTTTAATCCTGCCACGCCGCGCTTTTTTTTCGTTTGCCGCAGATAGTGGCAAAATAAAACCCGGCATATAGCCGGGCTTGAGGGTGTCGGCGCAGCACGCTGCGCGTGGTGCCGGATCAGCGGCGGTGCGACTTCATCGCCGCCTGCACTTCACGCGCGCCGTCGCGGTCGCGCTCGGCTGCCCGCTTGTCGTGCTGCTTCTTGCCCTTGGCCAGGCCGATTTCGCATTTTACGCGGCCGCCCTTGTAATGCAGGTTGAGCGGCACCAGCGTATAGCCGGAGCGTTCCACCTTGCCGATCAGTTTATCCATTTCCGTACGGTGCAGCAGCAGCTTGCGCGTGCGTACGGCTTCCGGGTGGATATGGGTGGAGGCGGTCGGCAGGGCGCTGATATGCGCGCCGAACAGGAAGAGCTCATCGCCGCGGACGACGACGTAGGCTTCCTTGATTTGTACGCGGGCGTCGCGGATGGCTTTGACTTCCCAGCCTTCCAGCACGATGCCGGCTTCGTAGCGATCCTCGATAAAGTAGTCGTGGAAGGCTTTTCTGTTGTCTGCTATGGTCATGAGATGGTAAATGTGCGCGGGTCGGTTAAACTACTGTCTCGCGCAAGCGCGATCAAATCAAATGTATCCAACATCATAGCAAATGGTTCTTCAATGGCAGTAGTACATAAATCAGTTTTTCTCGGCTATAGCGCCGAACAAATGTTCGCGCTGGTGGCGGCGGTGGAGGATTATCCCAAATTCCTGCCCTGGTGCGGTGCGGTCGAGGTTCGCGAACGGGGCGAGAACACGGTTGTCGCCAGCGTGGGCATACATTACCACGGCGTGCGCCAAAGCTTCACCACGTCCAACGAGAACGTGCCGCCAACCTCCATCAAGATGAAGCTGGTGGACGGTCCTTTCAAGACCCTCGATGGCGTGTGGACCTTCAAGGCCCTGCGTGAAGATGCCTGCAAAATCGAACTGGACCTGCACTACGAGTTTTCCAGCCGCGTGCTCGAACAGATCATCGGCCCCGTCTTCGGCATGATCGCCAACAGCATGGTCGATTCCTTCTGCAAGCGCGCGGAGACCGTCTATGGCTGAGGCCGCCATCGAGGTGCAAGTTTGCTACGCCTTGCCGGATAGCAGCTTCCTGCGTTCCCTGAGCGTGCCTGCAGGCACCACCATCGAGCAGGCGGTGGCGCAGAGCGGCTTGCTGCAGGCTGTCCCTGGCATCGACCTGGCCATCAATATGGTGGGTATCCATGGCAAGAGAAAGCCGCTCGATGCCGTATTGCACCAGCATGACCGGGTGGAAGTGTATCGCCCCTTGCAGGCCGACCCGAAAGAGGCGCGCCGACGGCGTGCCAGCGGCAAGCCTGCGAAGGGTTGAGCGGGCAGGGCGGCGGCGTGACCGCTGCCTGGCGAGCTTCATTTTTTGCTATTCCCAAATATCTTTTCTATGCTGCAAGGACGGAGGGCACTTTTTTCTGTATAACTTGCTTTTAACCACCACAAGCAAGCATCCATGCGGGTTCCAGTCGTTTTGCCGTTTGAATGGGCGAAACGTGGGCGAAAATACTAAGCTGCCCCTGCCTTTAGCCCATCAGTCATTTTGCAATACTGATCAGGCAACACGCCACCTTCCTGCTCAACCCAGCGGCCATACGTTCGGGTGATCATGGTCGTATCGGTATGCCCCATTTGCTTTGCCACGTACATTGCGTTGGCGCCCGTCGATAGCAACGTCGACGCGAATGTGTGCCTCGTTTGATACGGATTTCGGTAGCGAACCTGAGCCTTCTTGATCATTGCCGCCCAGAAGAGGCTCAGGCGCTGCGTGTTGTCCCAGCCCTGGCCGGTGGCCGGATCAAGGAACACCAGGCCACCAGCAAGGAAGCTATGTTGTTTCTGTGCAACCAGCGCCGCGACAGCGCCGCGCCGCAGGTCGACCAAGCGGCGCCCGGCGCGCGTCTTCAGCTCCTCTCGCGACTCGCCCATCACGCGCGAGCGCTCAACCTTCGCCTTGAATCCGGCCCAATCGATCGATTCCCAGCGCAGCGCGATGTATTCACTCGGGCGCATGCCTGTGTAGAAGGCAAACTGAAAGACATTGCGGGCCTGGCCTTGGGCAGCATCGAGGATGGCCGCAATCTCCTGAGCGGAAAAAGGATCAACTTCGTATTCAGCCTTGTAGGCATCGCGGTCCAACGTTTTTTGCAATTTCACCCGGTCGAGCGGGTTGCTATCAATCAGGTCGTCGTTTATCGCCAGTTCCAGCGCGCCGCGCAGCGGAATGAGAATTTGTCGGACAGAGGTTGCTTTCAGCGAAAGATCGACGATCCACGTGCGCAGCGCGGCCGGCGTAAGCTCGGTGAGCAGGGTATCGCCCCATTGCCCCATCAGTATTTTGTTGAGCACGCGCTTGTAGCTTTTCAACGTGCTGGGCGCGAGGATGCGCTCGTAGATCTCGAATTGCTGTTTAAGCAGGTCGCCAACGGTTACATCCTTGCCCCGAGGTTGCAAGCCGAACTTCTTCAACTGCGTCGATTCGGGGAAATACTTGGCATAGCTGAAATTGCCCAGCGCAATGGCGTTCAGGATCTCGCCGCGCAGGCGCTCGGCGTACTTGATGTTTGCCTTGCTGTGTGCGAGCTTCAACGTTTCCCGGCACTCAGTTCCTCGGTACATGAACTTTATGCGGATCGATTCGCTTTGGACGCCGGACCGGAGTTCGACGCCTGGCGGGCTGGACTTGTTTGTTCCCATTTTGCTACCCATTCTTCTACTGCCGGCAAGTTGATCCACAGCCGACCATCCACAATTTTGCATTGATTGCCATCGAGCCACTTGCCCGCCTTGCGACGGGCCTGCACGGAATCGACGGAATCTCCTGATATTTCGACGTAGCGCTCCAGCTTCACCCAGGCCAGAGGCTGGCGCTCTGCCTCTGCCTTGGCAGCCGCTGCGCGCGCATTTCGCTCTATGGTTTCGACCAGCTTGGCCACCATGTCGTGCTCGCTCATGTTCATGGCGTGCTCCCGGCCGGCAAGTCGCCGGCATGCCCGCTACCACCGCAAGCGGGGCAGTCCAGTTCGCCGCTGCCTGGTTCGGCGCCGCTGTTCAAGAAGACCAGGCCGCCCGGCGTTCCCGCAATGCTCTGGCCGGCGGCGCGCGCTGCCGCGATGGCTTGCTGCGCCTCGGGCGAGAGCGGGGCGCGGCGACGCACGAGCCGGGCTTCCAGCTGCGCAATGCGAGCATCGCGCTCCCGCACCTGGTTCTTGAATGCCGGCGCCTCGCAATCGCGCGCGCATGGCGCCGGGTGCCTCCCGTCGGCTTGAAGTGCCTGGCGGTCGGCCTGCTTGTTGGTGCGGGCGGCAAGAAGGCGGTCGTATGCGCGCTCCAGCTCGATATCGAGCTCGGCCTGCAGCTCCTTCACGCGGGCTTCGGCTTGCTCCACCTTGCTGGACCACAGTTCACCCAATGTCTGGCTTTCGGTCAGGGCCGCTGCCCGCCATTCGTTGACCTGCTTCAAATCGGCTTCGGCTTTCTCGGCGCGCTGCTGCCATGCATGGACGCAAGTGCATTGGCCACGCCACTCGCCGTCCAGCCCATGCACGTCGCCAGTTCCGCCGCAGGCGCTGCACAAGGCGCGCATTTCGGCGCAGGTGCCTTTGGCATCGCCCTGCGCTGCTCGGGCGGCGGGCGCTGCGGCGATCATGGCCCGAAATACTGCATTGCCAGTCCAGATTTTATTGATGGCTGTGGTGTCGATACGTACCGCCTGCGCGCCAGCGGTTTGCATCGCGTCATTTGGCTCGACCGGCACCAACTTCCAACCATCCGGTACGGCGGTGGGCTGCGCCGACGGGGCAGCCATGCCCGGAACGGCCAGGCCATCG
>NZ_LT607491.1:47509-58631 GCF_900095235.1 Janthinobacterium sp. UMAB-60 | reverse complement strand
TTGTTTTCGGCAGCGCGCGCCGCGGCGGCGGCAATACTGCGGACAAGGTCTAATAGGTCGATCATTCTGCATGCTCCAAAAAGGTTATCTCGCTTGGCTGGCGCGGTGTCGCGTCCCCCATCAGGTAAATCACGGACGACACGCAGCCGCCCAGTACCTGGGCGCCCATGGCGCGCAGATGGTGCTGCTTGCCCTCGAACAGCACGGGCTGGCAGGTGTAGATCGCGCGCAGCACTGCACGGTCCAACTTGTAGGCAGCCTCGGCCGGGGTTTCCGGCGGCGGCGCTGGGTTGCGCCCACTCATTGCGCCACCGGCGCACGGCGGGCGAACCATGCCACCGGGCCGTCCTCGCTTTCGTGCAGGGCTAGCAGGAACCAGTCATCGCCAGCTGGCGGCGCGGGCTGCCAGGCGGCAATTGCACATGGATCACCATCACCGTAGCTATCGAACATGGCCGGCGCGTCACTCTCCATCCAGGCCATCTGCATCAGTAGCCCATGGGACTGGAGCCATTTCTTCACATTCTCGACGTCGCCATCATCAATAGCCGGCAGGTCCGGATGCGCATATGATCCGTTGGTGTCGCGCACGACCGGCGCCCATTCAATAAGCTTGCTCATATTCACCTTTCAGGTTGTCGCGGCCAGGACGCCAGCCAAGGTCGCCGCCACGTAAATCAGGATCAGGGCTGCCGCCACGCGCGCGGCACCGAGGCTGCGCTCGCTGTTCGGCACTTCGTCGTCGGTCATGGCATCACCTTTTCTGCTCGCCCGCCGCGCCACCGCCAGCCTGGTGCAATCTGGCCGTAGCGCCACATGCCCATGCGATCGCTGGTGGTCATGCGCGGCCACGGCTTGCTGCCAGACGCCCATTCCGGCCCTTCCCAGTAATCCGCCGGCAAACGGGCGTGATCGTAATGCTGCACCCAGCCGACCCGGGAATCATGCCCGTACCACTCGCCATCAAAGTCCTGACGGCCAAATTCCGGGATGCCACTGATGCGCTGCCACAGGGCATATTCAGCTGGCCGGTGCCGGCGCAGCCACTTGCCACGCTTCCAAGGAAATGGATCGTCGGTGACGCCAGGCTCGCTCGACGGTATGTACTTCGTCGTATCGCCATGGCTGCGCAGCAGCTGCACCGCGCGTTTGGCCTGCTTCTTGTAGATGCGTGGGTTCATGGCAAAACCTCGCGCAGGTACTCCGGCGCGGGCTTGCCGCGCCAGGCGCAGAAAGCCGCAATGTCATCGCGGTCCACCGTCACGTCTTCGTCGCCGAAGACCCAGCGGGCCACGCCCGCGCCGCCGGGGAATTTGAAGGTGACCACGCTTCCGGTGCTATGGCGGCTACCGAACTGCGTTCCAGCCTCCAAGCGGCGGCCGTCGAGATTGGCGTATGCGTGCAGCATGGTGGCGCCGGAAAACTTGGCGTCGAATACTTCAAGCAGCGCCACATCCGCAGCGGTACGAGCACGCGCCTCAGCGAAGTCGCACATTTCACAGGCCGGCGAGCAGAAAACTCCATCGCCATCCTCGATGACTGGGCCTTCGCTGTATTCGCTGGCCTGTTGGCCGCAGTGGCGGCACTCAAACCACCAGCCATGCTTGATGGCCACAAGCGGCGGCACCGGGCCCGGCGCGTAAGCGTCAAACTCAGGCGAGCGCGTGCAGTAATCAACCTCGTCGAATGCGCAGTCCAGTTCATTGGCGCCTTCGCGGCGCGCCACGACGTTGCTGGCGGCGAAACGGATCACGGAATGGTCGCCGCCGTCGTGCACGGTGTAGGCTTTCAGGCGCTTCATGGCATCACCCGCTTAAATTCAATGACCCACAGCCAAGGGTTTGCTGCCCAGCTGCCGCCGGTCGATTCCCATAGCGACTTGAATGCCTCTATGGCCGATGAGTCGACTGGCGATGCGTGTCGCCCATCAGCTCCATCAATAAAGAAGCCGCCGGCCTTGTCGAGTCGCACACCCTCGGTAAGCGCATCCGCCTCGCTGATGTCCTGCAGGCTCTCGACGCGCACCGACACGATTTCCAGCAGGATGCGGCTGGCCGCGCGCGGCATGTGGATGCTCGGGCGCCAGCGCGGGCGCTCCGGGTCGCCCTTGCATTCGTCAATCGGCCATTGGCCCGGGCGATCCGTGCAGCCTGGCGCCAGGTCGGCGCGATATTCGATCTTGCATTCGCTGTGGGGGCGCTGTTGCTCGTCGGGGGAGACGTAGCCGAACGTTTCGCGCACCCACAGGCGGTCGCCGGGCTGGCCATACGGGCTGGCGCGCAGCAGCGCTGCCTCAGTAACTGGCTCACGCTCGCCGATCTGATAGCGGTTCGTGTGCGGGTCGGTGGCGATGATGATCGGGTAGTCTGGCTGCCGCTTCAGTGCACGCCGCGTCTGCGTCTTGCTGCCGTCGAGCACGGCGCGCACCATGGCGGCGTTCATGAGGATAGGGTGCTCTTTCATGCTTTTTCTCCAGAGGCAGGCGCGGCCGCAAACATATCGACGGTTTTGGTGTCGCGCACCACTGGCGGTGGCGGCGCGTCCAGGAATTCGCCGATGGTCAGTGCGTTGTCGCGTGGGCCATACGGCAGACAGTCGACGGTCCAGTCGTCCGGAAGGTCGGCCTCGGTCCGGATTTCTCCATCGGCCACCGCGTCGATGGGCTGGTCTTTGATCTCGCCAAAGTCCGACTTAAAGCGGATTTCGGCTTCGCGCTCGCTGGTGGCCATGATGACGGCCGTCAGGGTGGCGCTGACGGTGTAGAGGCGGTTGATCATGCTGCGCATCCTTCTTCTTTACGGCGCTCCCACGCCGCAATCTCGCGCGACGTCATGAAGCAATATTCGTTTTTCCCGCAGTCCGGGCAAACCTTGTCCGTCACACCAGCGCCGAACTTTTTGCTTGGCAAGCCAACCAACTCGCCCTCGTAGCCGCGCCATTTGCATTTCAGCCTGCCGCAGCGGATCGGTGCCGTGTTGTAGGTTGGCCGCTCGGCCGCCTTCGGCGCTGCCATAAAGCCGCCCGGGCCGATCATGCCGCACCGCCTTGCGCCAGCACGCCGCGCTCACCGTTCGACATTTGTGCGGTAACTACGCAGGCATGCTGCATCGCCTCCAGCAGGCGCGCCGCCCGGTTGTAGCCGATCCGCAGGTGGCGCTGCACCAGCGAGATCGACGCGCGCTGGTGCGTGCGCACGACCCCGACGGCCTGGTCGTACAGCGGATCGGTCGCGCTGCCGTCGCCGGCCGGTACGGTGCCGGGCGCCTGGCCGCTCAACTCCAGCACCACGCGTTGCTCGCGCACCGGTTCGTGGCCTTTGGCCGGCGCCGCGTCAACGGCCGGGCCCGGCGGCCGCGCATCTACCTCGGCTTCGCCGCCCAGCGCCTCGACCAGGTCGGCCAGCATCTTGGCCAGCTCGCCCGTCATCAGCGCGAAATCGCTGTCGAAGCGCTCGTCGTCGTTGCGCGTGGCGCTTTCTTTGATAATTTCCAGCGGCTTGACCGACTTGATGGCCAGGCTCTCGTCCAGCACGAAGCTGATTTTGTCGCTCCAGGTCATGGCCAAGCGCGTGCACTGCTTGCCGGCGGCGATATGGCGGCGGATATCGTCCGCCTCCAGGGTGTGGCGCTTGTACGCCACCTGGGCCTTGCTTTCGCCGGTGGCGCGCATGATTGCGTCCTGGTCGACCGTGAAGCCGGCCGGGGATTCGTCTGCTTGCAGCCATTCCGTCATGGCGCCCACCGGCGAGCGCATGACGCGCAGGCTTTCCAGCGGCAGCTTATCGACGGATTTCAGCAGCAGCTTGACGACTTCGTCGGCCTTGGCCGGGCTGGCCGCATCCACCACCAGCCAGCCGTTGATCGGATCGATCCACACGGCCGTGGTGCTGAGGATGGCGAACGCGCGCGGCAGCAGCTCGTCTGTGACGCGCTCCTTCAGTTCCTTCATGGCCTTCTTGCCGGGCGCGAAGCCCTGGGCTTCTTCCATTTCCAGCGCGCGGGCGGCGGCCACCTGGTTGACCACGGTCGACGGCAGCAGCTTCTTCTCGGTTTTCAGCTGCAGCAGGAACTGGCCGCCGACGGCATGCACCAACGGCGCGCCGGCACCGCGAGGTGCGGCCCAGCCCTGGCGTACCAGGTCCATGCTAGTGGCGGGTGTGAACTGCTGCGGCGCCAGTGCCTGCTCGAGCAGGGCGGCCGTCATGGCCCAAGGGGTGGGTAAGCGGTAAATCTGCAAATTCTTGAAAAACATGGCGCTTCCTTATTCTGAGAACACGACGCCGCGCGCGGCACCGAAGGCATACAAAAATTCAATGAACTGAGCGGCTTCCTTCACGTAGAAGTCGCTGGTCTGGACGCCCAGCTGCACGATCCGGCGCCCGTCGAAGCTGGGCGTCACGCGCCCGTCGTGGTGCAGCGGCGTGCCGGCCAGGCGCATTTCGTCGGCAAACTCGTCCACCAGCAGCCGCTTCATGTCGTCCGCATCCCACTTGCGCCCGATGTGTTCGACCTGCTTGGCGATTTCGCCGATCATCGCGTGATACTTTTCTTCCTGGGCCCGCTTTTTCTTCGGCTCGGAAAACACCACCATCCAGCCGGGCGGCGCGGTCTTGGCAAATTCGACTGCCCGGCGCCGTGCCTCGTCGTGTACGAGGAAGTAGGTCTGTTTCGTCATGGCGGTGCTCCTGCGGCGCGGCGCGCCATCATGCTGGCACCGCCTCTGCCACCGACTGCTTGGCTGCGTCGTATTGCTCGATGCCCCAGGCCAGCGCGTAGCAGCACCAGACGAAACGGTGCGAGTAATCCTCGCTGTCAACCTCGTAAAAGTCGGGGAAAACGCGCTTCCCGTTCCAGACAAAGTCCATCGCCGCGCGGTAGGCTGCGTCGGCGCCATCATCCGCATGGTCCAGCACTTCGGATTGAAGCTCATCGCGCAGGCCGTGCCCAAGCTTTCCGGTCAACCCCCGCTGCTCAATCCAGTCCATGACATTCGTCTTGAACTTCTCGGCCGAATATTTTCGGTAGCCGTCGCGATCTGTCGCCTGAAGCTTTTCGCCCCAGTACGAGAGGTTGACCGCCAACTTGGCGCCGTTGCGCTTTTTGTACTCCCGATCAGTACGGAAGAACTCGAACATGTCGGTCAGCCGCTGGAACACGTAGGTGCCCATGTCACCGGTGTAGCAGAGGTAACCCGGCCAAGTGATTAGGTCGAAGTGCATGCAGCCGGTGCCTGGCTGGGCGAATCGGACATGGCGGCTCACGCCGTCGTCACGCAGCACGGTCATTTCGTGGTCTGCCACGTCGCGGAGGAATTGCGCCTCAGCGCAAGAGGTGCTCATGCTTTTTCCGCCTTTAAGGCCGTCACCCGCTCCAGGTCATAGCAGCCGCGAATACCATCCAGCCATATGACCGCAGTGTGGCCGCCCATGACCTGCGCTTCGCTATTCGTGACCGTCTCGCGGACCTCGCCACCATCCAGCTTGACGCTGACGGCGGCGCCGACCTGGTGCGCGGCGTTAAACTTGTCACAAGTAGCCTGGAGCTTTGCGGTCGCCTGTGCCTGGCGTTCGGTGCGGCCGGTCACGCTGCACCGCCCAGGACAGCCACGTCGATCACGATGCCGCGGCAGTACGGCTCGCCGCCTTCCACGATTTCGAACGTGGCGTGCGGCACGTCGGTGCGGTAAGTCCAGCTGTAGCCGTCTTCCTGGGCCCACAGGGCATCCACGGCGCGCACCTGCGGCGCCCGGGCGAAATAATCCTTGAGTGCATCGTCGTCGTGCTGGATATCCTCGCGGAATGGCAGCAACCCCTTGGCGTCGAGCAGTGCGATGGTCGGCGCGCCGCGCTCGTCATCCACGAAGCCACGGAACTCCATCAGGTCGTCGCTGGCGCCAAAGATCACGATCAGGCCGGCGGCCTTGGCCTGCTGCTCTTCTTCCTTGACCATTTCGCTGCCGTATTCGCGGCCCATCAGCAGGCCGGCCAGCAGCTCCTTGCTCAGCTTGACGGGCGCCAGCTCGACGGCCGGCGTGCCCATGTTCGTGTATGGGTGCTTGTCCGCATGTGGCTTGATGTGCGCGTAGAAGTGCTTGCCGACGGATTCGGCGCTGGCGAAGGCCGCGTATTCGCTGGCCGAGACGTTGGCGTAGTGATAAACGTCCGCCGGCGCGCCCTTGCGGAAGAACTGCACGGCCAGGGTCTCGGTCGCCGGGCAGTGGCCGATGGCGGCAATCTGCGAGGATTGAATGGCTTGCAGGGTGATTTGTGGTGCTGCGACTGCTGTATTCATTGGTTTCTCCAGGTGGTGGGCGAGGTAGTGTTTATGCTGCTTTGGTGATCAGGGCTGCGTACTCAGCGGCAAAGTCGAACTTGGCCAGGCGTTCGATAGCCTCGGCTGCCGTCAGGCCGAACTGCTCGAACATCACATCGAGGATGTCGCTGTCGGATGGGTAGAGGTCATCGGCAGCGGCGTCGAGCAGGTCAGGTGCTGGCGCTGGGCGGCTCGGGGCTGGGACAGGTGCGGCGGCGGCCGGCGCGCGGCGGGCGACAATAGGGGCGGTAGGTTTGGACGCTGCAACTTGGGCGACCGGCTCGGCGGCACGCTCGGCAGCGATCAGCGAGGCTTGCTCTGCCAGCTGGCGCTGCGTGTCGGCGGCCGTGCGCTCGCGTTCGGCCTGTGCCGCCTCAGCCGCGAGGCGGTCAGATTCGACCTGGGCCAGGCGGATCGTTTCGGCGGCTGCCTTTTCTGCCTTGACGCGCTCCTCTTCCCGGATCCGTGCCCGCTCGGCTTCGGCCTTCGCTTCCTCCGCGCGCTTGTGGTCCGCGATGCGGGTGGTGATGACGAGCTGGAAGTCTTCCATGGGCTTGCCGATGATGTTGGCCATGTCCATGAACAGGAAACCGTAGGTAGCGGCGTGTTCGCGGCACCAGGCCTGCTTGGCGCGGTAGTCGGCGGCTTGTGTGTTGGCGGCGATCTTGGCATTGGCCAGCGTGGTGCTGACGGCATCGCGCAGGCTGCCCAAGGTGCGCTTGTTTTTCATGGCGCCTGCAAAATCCGGCTGGGGCTGCTGCAGGCGCAGCGGCGTGATTTCGGTTTCGAGCGCGGCGATGTGGGCGGTGAAGGCGTGCCGGCCTTCGTTCAGGATGGTTTCTTTGATCTGTTCCTTGCGGGTCTTGACCAGCTTTTCCAGCTCCAGGCGTTTGGCGCGGAACTGCGCTTTGATGTGGTCGACCGTGCGCATTACTTCGTCAATGGTCGCGGTCTGTGCCAGGGCAGCAGCCTTGGCCAGTTCCAGCTTATCTTCCGCTTCGCCGCAATACCTGACGGTGTTTTCGGCATTGGCGAAGTCTTCGTCGGTTTCCAGCTTGGTGTTAATTTTGGCAATGAACTTCTCGGCGGCTGCCTTGTACGCCACCAGGTTGCTGCTGACGACCTTGCCTTCAGTCTGGACGACCAGGGCGGGCAGGGCGGCGATAGGCTCGGCCGCTGGCTTCTCGGCAATGTCCACCTGCGTGTAATTGGCGACGTCGATATCGAACTGCTCCCAGCCGGCGACGATGCGCGAGAACCAGGCGGTGTCCGGATAAACCCACATCCAGACCATATTGTTTTCCGTGCCGTCAGATGCCATAAACAGCCACTTCCCGGCACCGGTCACCAGCAACTGCTGCTGGACCTGCGGCTGATGCTCTTCCGGCAGCGCGTCGGCGCGAACCGACGCCGCCAGCTCTGCATTCCATTGCTTGTGCTCGAAGCCGATGGTCTCGGCCATGTTCAGGCCGTCGCACGAGGCGCTTTCGCGGCCCAGCGACAGGGTGGCTGGATAGAGTTCGTCGCCGATGATGCGTTCGGCGAAAGGGCGTGCCAGCGCTTCGACCTCGTGGCCGTAGTCCAGGATATTTTCCTGCACCCAGTCGCTGAACTCCTTGGCGAGGCCTGTGGCCTTCATGCGCACCAGTTCGCTGCGAGTGACTTTTTTCGACAGACCCAGCATCGCGGCTGCCTCGCTGGCGCCATGGTGGTCGAAGCGGAAAGCGTGCCAGTCGTCGCTGCCCTGGAGCAGATTGTGGATTTCGCGGGTGAGAGTGTTTTCGCGTTGCATGATGTGTCCTCGATGATTTTATTGTTGGATGTGGCGATTAGTCGTTTTCGTGCGCCCAGCTGTCGATGGTATTTTTTTGCGCTTCGGTGAACGTGGCGCGGGTGCTGAGCATTGCGATCAGCTGCGCCGGCGTTTTCTTCTTGTCCAGGATGGTCTTGCGCCATTCCGGCGTTTTTTGCTTGAACAGCTCGTCAGTGCATTCCGGAAGCTGGTCTATGGTGCGGTCATCCGTAGCCGCCGCAGCCGGCGTGATGTCGCGGGCCTCGCGGTTGCCTTCGTCCAACTCGTCCGGCGTGTACACGCCCAGGATCACGTCGGGGGAGTAAAGGCGGGTCCAGCGCTTCACAGCCAGGTACGCCAACTGCTGTTTCGGGTCCGTCGCCCACAGAGGGGAATTACGCACGCTGGCCTGCACCAACAGCAGTTCGAGCACGCGTGGCTCAGCCTCACCGCGTAACGTCGCCCAGATGCGCACGCCCAGGCCATCCTCGTCCTTGAGGTCGTAGTCCGGCACGCGGAACTGATATTCTTTCTTGTAGTCAGCAGCGCCCTTCGTGCCTTTCGCCGGCGCGGTGCAGACCTTGGATTTGCCGATGATCTTTTCCCAAGGGCCGTACCATTCGTAGTTGAAGCGATCCCGCGTGACACCGCTCGACTGGATCACGGCATTGACCAGCTGGGCTTCATAACCAAGGGCGCCGTTCACCAGGTGGGTTTTCTGCGCCACTGCAAAGGGATTCATGCGCCACTGGATGGCCTGCATGATGACGGCGGCGCAGTCGGCCGGGCTACCGCGCAGGTGCTCCGGGATGGTGGCGCGGCCTTTGGCCATGATGTCGGCCAGGCGCATCATGCTGTCCATGCTTGCGCTGTCCAGGATCAGTGAGGCGCTGCTGGTGGCCACTACGGGCATGTCGCCCTGGTCGTATTGCGTCGGCTGCATGACGGTGCGGCTTTCTTGCGTAACTGCATTCATGACTTTTTCCTTGTGAGTTTTATGATTTCTGCCTTCAACAGCGCCAGGCGGACGGCGTAGACGATGGCGTGGCCGGCATGCCAGTTGCGCAGGGCCTGGCTGGCCACGTCAATCACGACTTGACTGACGACGTCCACTGCGCCTCCCGGTGGGCGCGGCCCAGGCGCTGCACGCGCGCGGCGGATGCATCCAGGTCGATCAGCGCTTCGATCTGCGCGGTGATCAGTTCCTTGCGCATTTCTTCCAGCCCGGCCAGTTCGCGGCGCACGCCGGCCAGGCGCATCTTGTTCATGTGGTGCTGGTGCTGCGCCTGGTAGAAGCGGTGGGCGGCCAGCAGGCGGTGGAAGAGGGCGGCCGGCCAGGCGCGCGGGTTCACGCGTCACCCCACTCTGCATCAGTCAATTCCGGGCGCGGGTCGACGTAGCGGTCGACCTTGCAGCGCTGCTGCGGCAGCAAGATCGTTGCATTTGCGCGCGGCCGGAACTTTTTGCATTCCGGACATTCGACACCGTAGCGAGCGCGCAGCCGGACCTTGTGATCCTTCATGCCCTTGTGGGCGTCGATCATGTCGCTCATGGCTGCACCATTGCCGTGATGCCCAGGGCGCCGTCGTCGTAGGCGGCATCGATCAGCGCGGCCAGGTTGCCGATGGCCGTGAAGTGCGCGACATCCTCGGCGCGCGGGCCGGTGCGGATAGTGATCATGTAGCTCATGTCCTGCTCCTCTGGTTAATTGGTTGCTGGCGACCCGAGAAAATCCGTCGGGCGTGTGATTCCTGCGGCTGGTGGGCCGCCAACACATGACCATCGAGAATCCCTTATGGGACGCCGACACCAGGTGATTAATCTGGCCGTACCTGCTCGGTAATCACCCCGGCAGATTCGATGGTCATGTCTTGGCCGCCGGTTACGCCGGCGAAACGGGCCAGGGCGGCTGGCCGGGGTGAAATTAGGCTGCCGTCACCTGCGAAGGGCGGAAGCGCTGGCTTTGCGTCGATCCGTCCAGCAGCACTTCCAGGAAGTCGCCGCGAGCGCCTGGGTGCGTCTGCACGAACTTGCCATGGCGAGCTGCCGGGTCGGTCTTCGTGCCCTTCACATTCACTTTCTGGTCTTTTTTGAAATTCGACATGCTGTATTTCCTTCAAGGTTGGTTGTGGCGCCGGGCTTCCCCGGGCGCCTGATCCTCACGAAGATCAATCGGGGCATGCTGATCCCACAGGGCATTTATCCGGCCCGCCGGCCTGTCCCGCCTTGAACTACGGCGCGGGCGACCGCTAAACTTTTGCCAGCTCTGCAGTCCAGCCCATCTCGCGGCCATAAAACGTGCCGCTGCAAGACGCCATGCGCGCATCTACTCGCGCCAGCTCGTGCGCCTGATTCGGGCTTCCGGCCCAAGCTGCTGCCTCAAAATTCCCATCCTCAAACTTGATCGACACGTTGTACTTGCGCAGCGTTGCGCGTGCCGGTGGGGCGGTGAACAGGCTGGGCAGCGCGTCGCGGGCGCTCATGCTGTCTCCGCGGCGCTGGGTGCCAGTTCGCGCAACGCCGCTTGCATGGCGACCACGATGCGGGTGAGGTATTTCGTCTGCTTGCGTGTCTTCGGCAGCGCCCATTCCAGGTTGCCAGCGATGTAGTCCGGGTCGCAGTCGACGAGGAATTGCGTCAGCGTGCAGTCGGACATTGCGCCCCAGTAGCCAGTGAAGGCCATGGCCCAGGCGTTGTGAAAGCAGCAGACCGTCAGCAGGCCTTTGCCCGGCGCCAGGTCTTCGATCAGGACGCGGATCGGGTCCAGGCCGGCCACGTCTGTGATCAGCAACTGCTGAACGGTGGAAGCGGTGATCTTCATGACGATTAGCCGCGCGCCGGGATTGCGATTGCCGGGATCACTTCGCCGTGGGCGACGAGGACTGCTTCGAGTGCAGCGAGCTCTGCGGGGCTCATGCTGCGCTCCGGGCCGCATCACGCTTCGCAACGAAAGCACCGAACGCGCGACCGTCAGCCACAGCCTGGTCATACACAGCACGGCCGATGCGGTTTTCCACGA
>NZ_LT607491.1:3271-47427 GCF_900095235.1 Janthinobacterium sp. UMAB-60 | reverse complement strand
CCAGACGAAAAAAAGCCCCGGTTACGGGGCTGGTGCAAAAATTTAGAAGGGTAGTTCAGGCGGCGGTGGGCGCCGGTAGGCTTGCCAATTGATTTCGTCAGCGTTGATCTGGCTGATCAGCGGCGCAATGTCGAACGTGGCGTAGCTTCGCGAAAAGCCGCCGACGCGTGGCGACAGCAGCAAAATAGGTAGGGTGGGAAAGAACTGCTGTGCATGGAGCAGGGAGGCCGGGCCGGTGGTCGGCCAGGTGTGTTCTGGCTCGACCCTGACCACGGCCAGTTGGATTTGCTTGATCTTGATGATGGCGGCGCATAGTTGCATAAATGCATTATGCTTTGAATATTGCTAATTTGGAAGTGATTGGGAGTGCGACAACATACTAGGCGAAGATTAAATCCCAGTTCGGAACCGAGCCGGAAATTAGGCGAGCATCTCAGACCGCCCGAGCTCAGGAATATTATCCAAAGTTATTACCTTTGCCGCACTCCCTAGGAAGCTGGCGGCTCGACCAAACTCAAGATGAGTGGCGCCACGCTCAATCACAGCAATGCGGTTTGCCACATCTGATGCGGCCTTGACGTCGAACAGCTTGCCATGGAACTCGTACACCGCCGGCCAATTGACCTTGTCGTTTTCCATTGCCACCGGTTGAACAAAGATTGGCATCCCACTTTTTCGGCTGACAATAGCAACAGGAAATTCAATAGTATGGCCACTTGCGCCTTGGACTTTAGCTTGCCGAATAATCCGGTCAGCACCCAATTGCGCTTCCAACTCTCTCACTACAATTGCTTGGAACTTTGCTTGGGCGAACTTTGGCTGCCAAGATTTTGTTTTAAAAGAGAGCGCTAGTGCAAGTTTCGCAGCATCCCAAAGGGCTCTTTGAAGGAGATTGATTGGGCCACTGGCCTCAATACTCCAGTCTTCCCTGAACGTTGCTAGTGCAACTCCAGCAGTTTGGTTGAGCGAGTCGAGCCGGTTCTTTCGAAGCAGGATGCCCATCTGCTCAGCGTACATTGCCGTCTCGCATGCATCCGTAATGTAGAACGTGTCTACACTCGGCTGCGCGATATAGAAAGCGACATGAGGACCTGCCTTACCTAAGGTGAACGGCGCAGTAGCACGAATAGAACCCCTGCCTGAGGCGCGACAGTGCCATTGCGTGATCGATTCGAGAGTAGCGCAGTTCATAAAAGTTGCTCAGTTTGCCCCTTCAGAGGATGCCTGAATGGTCCATTTAGATAGATGTTAACACGTTCACAAAATTTAGTAATCGCATCTTCGAGTTCGGTTATGGGAGGATCAATCGGCTCCACATAATCGTCTGCAGCGATCGTCCATATGTGCTCATGCGTCAGCGACGTGATCGTTGCGCCAGAGTATTGGTATCCCGCAACGACAGCATTTGTGTGCTTTTGATCTGGCTTTGTATCAATGCCGTAGACGCGATGATTGCGTATCCAGACAGAGACAAAAAACGCTTCAGGTATTTCGATATCCGAATCGCCTCGTCGGTTGACGGCGCGCTTGCGGTATTGGGCACGGAAATCTACCTCCTCTGAAATCTCCGAGCCAACATAGCATTTACTCTCGAATTTAGCCCATCCTGAGGCCTTTTTGCTCGGGCTGTCGATCCACTCCATTTGTCGCACAATGGCCTTCTTCAAAGCCATAAATGTCTTCACATCGTCACTAGTAGGGGTAGGAAGCGCCAACTTAATTCTCTTTCTTATTCAAGCTTGTCTGCGCCGCTGAGTTTGGAGTGATGCCTTGGGGGAATGGATTCTCCGCACTCAGCGCAATCAATCAATACCATAATTTATGCCGTCCCGACAAAAGTATGTGCCGTTGCGCGGCAGCATTATATGAAATATTGCAAATTGAAAATCTATTGAATTGTTGCTTTATCTCACAACTCGGATGCCCGAGGCAGGCGAAGCGATTCCCATCAACTTACCCTTGCGGTAGAACATGATCTCTCGCGCGGCACGGCCAAGGCAAGCATCCATATCAGCATAGGTCGTGATCATCTGCAGGCGCTTCGCCTCGGGTTGCTTTTCGATTGCATACGTCCAGTGCACGGTCAGATGATCGCCCTCGATGTGCCAGCCGGCGAGTTTCCGGATTGCGAACTGCACGTCCTGGGCAGCCTCCTTGTTGCAGGACTGCTGCCTACGCATGGATACAGGAACCGGCTGCTCGCTAACCGCTGGTCCTGTGAAGTGCGGATTCTTTATGCTGCTGACCAGCTTGCACGCGTCGGCCGGCACGGCCTGGCTGACGGTGTAGACGTGGCCAGTTGCTGTATCGGTGCATTGCCATGTTTCGGCGTAGGCAGCGGGCGCGAGCGCCAGAGCGGGTAAGAGAAAAAGTAATCTGGGAATCATGGCGCCAGTCGGTAAGTTTGCTCGTACTGTGCCTGCATCTGCTGGCATGCATCCCGGGCAATTTGTGCTTCGACCGAGCCCGATGGCAACGCTTTAGCACGGCCCCAGCAAAGTTCAACCGCATCCTTGGATGCGGATTTCTCTTGGGCGTCTACTTGCAGGCGACTTGGTGTTGCGCCGACTGGCTCACGGTGCAACGACCAATACCCAAAGAAAAGCAGCGCCGTTACAGCTGCCACAAGACCAGGGAAAATAACCTTGAATATCGTCGGCCGCGCCGCATCGCGGCTGCCAGGAGCGGGACTCACAGTCGATCCTTGAAATTACGTGGCTCGAAACGGACAACTCGGCCGATTACCTTGCAGTCGCCAGTGCGGCACGGCTCTTGTTGGAAATCGGGGTTCTCCGACGCCAGATACCATTCGCGCCGCTCGTAGCGCAGGCGCTTGACTACCGACTCCCCCTTGTAATTCAGTGCGAAAACGCCGCCACTCACACGGCTCGTATCTTTTGTATTGACGACAGCCACGTCGCCTTCGTACATCATCGGCACCATGCTTTCGCCCTTCACTTTGATCGCGAGCAGCTGGTGCGTAGTGAGGTCGTTTTCTTCGAGCCACTGGCGGGGGACATGTAAATGCCCGACGTCATCAAAAACGCTATCTGCTTCGAAACCGGTAATTCCCGCCCGTAAATGCTCGGGAACCATGCGTATGGCAACCATAACAGGGGCCATATCATCATCGTCAGTCACCGGCCGCGCGCCAGGCGCGTCGACATGTTCGTCGTCCTGATCCACTGCGTGCCTCACATCAAGCCAGCCAGCTGGCTTCTCGAAAGCCTGCTCAATACGCTTGGCGATTGAATTCCCGATGTTTTTGATTGGCGTCTTGCCAATTATTTGACTTACCTGCGACGGGACCATATTGAGGGCGCGCCCGAATTCCACCTGGCCGCCTGCAAGGTCGGCAAGGGCGCGGGCGTTCTCTCGTCTGATTTCTTCTCTTGTCATCGCGTGATGGTCTTCTAATTTAACAAAAAGATAAACAACCAAAAAGATAAACAAATTACCGCGTAAAGTTTATCTTTATGGTAAAGTCGCGGAATGGATATGAAAAATTACCTCAAGCAAGCCGCGCCTTGCGACCGTCAGGCGTTAGCTGATGCCGCAGGAACTTCGGTTGCCTACCTCTACTTGATCGGCGGCAGGCATCGGCGCCCGAGCACGAAACTCTGCCAGAAACTCGTTGCCGCTGAAGTCAAGTTGAGCCTGAGCGAGTTGCGCCCCGACGTATGGGGTGTGTCAGAAACGGTCGCGGCATGATCCGCCTGATCCCCATCTTCCCACCGCGCCCGGCGGACGACGTCGTGCGCATCCCGCTGCTCGACCCGCACCAACTGCCGCCCGGCGTGCCGCTTGAGGGGTGCGCATTGCCTGCGAGCGAGCGCCCACCGTAAAACAGCACCAAGTACCAACCTGCAATTCGCTGTACCCAAACCCTGTAACACCGACCACCAGGAGAAAACCATGAAACAGAAGCAAAAACGCACCGCACTCGTCAAGGGCTACATCACCGACGACAACAAGGATGCCTTGCAAGCCGCATGCACAGCGATGCGCAAGACCGTCAGCGACGTGTTGAACGAATGCACGATCGTAATCATCCGCAATCACCTGGACGCCAGGCCGAAACGGAATGATACGCCGCCGTTTTCCAGCGGAGCTAGGCCCAAATCAATAAATAACAGGGCCCAGATTGTGCCGGCACCGCGCCCGTGCTTTGGCGTCGTCCCGCGCGTCGTGCGGATGCGGGTTTAACGGCATGGAGGCAGCTATTGAATAAACAAGCCGAGGTCACAGCCGAGGAGAAGGAGCTGATCTTCCAGCGTTCGATGATCTACCGCCAGGCCGAGAAAGACCTGCAGGGCGCCAAGGACGGGGAGGGCGAGATTGCGGCGAAGGCCGCGCACAAGGAAGCGCGCCAGAAATGGCGCGATGCCACCGACAGGGTGGCGAAGAAATATGAGGTGCCGCAGCGCGAGCCGCCCTAACGAACCCGCACCCGACAGCTACAGCATCGCATGGCCGGATTCGGCCACTTTAATCACCATCAATTAGGAATATGACATGACGCAAACAACTGCAATTAAGCCTTACCGCTCGCTGGACGACGCTCATGGCAATAACGAACTGCTCGACATGCTGCTGGCCAAGGGCCCGAAGAACGACGCAGCTCTGGCCCGCGCGCTGGAAGTGGCGCCGCCCGTGATTTCCAAGATTCGCCACGGCCGCCTGCCTATCGGCGCCTCGCTGTTGATCCGCATGCACGAGGTGTTCGACGTGTCGATCCGCGAGCTCAAGTGCATCGCGCGCGCCGAGGTGGCGGCTTGACCTGGGCGACATTGCAACAGGAAGGTGGCGCGCCGGCGCAGGCAGAGCAGGGCGCTCAGCTGCAGGAACAGGCCGAGCGCGAACTACCGGTCGACCCCGGCCATGTCCGGACGCGCCAGCACTACGAAGCAATGCTGCAGGAACTGCAAGGCCAGAAATGAAAAAAGCCCGCTTGCAGGCGGGCTTCCTTGAAACAACAAAAATTCGCGAAAGAATTTATGACCGAAATTGTACAACACAAAGGCATCACGATAGCGAATACGCTGATCGCGGTCGATAAAGAAGGCCGTTTTTGCCTCAACGATTTGCACAAGGCAGCTGGCGCGGAAAGCCGCCATCAACCTGCATTCTTCTTCCGTCGCCCGGAAATCCAGGAGCTGGAAGCGGAATTAAACTCTGCGCCGGCGCAGAGTTTGCCAACCATCACTTCCCAGGGCCGCAACGGCGGCACCTACGTGTGCAAGGAGCTGGTGTACGCCTACGCCATGTGGATCAGCCCCAAGTTCCACCTGGAAGTCATCCGCACCTTTGACGCCGTGGCCACCGGCCAGGCGCCGGCCGCGCCCAAGCCCAGCGCAATCTCGCCCGCCAAGGAATTCCGCGCCATCTTCGGCATTGCGCGCCTGATTGGCCTGGACAAGAACGCTGCAGCTATCAGCGCGAACCAGGGCACGGCCGCCCTGACTGGCGTCAACATGCTGCAGCTGATGGATCGCACGCACCTGGCCACGCCCAGCCAGGAGATTTACTACACGCCGACAGAACTGGGCAGCCGCTTCGTCAAGAGCGCAAAGGCCTTCAACCAGCTGCTGGTGCAGGCTGGTTTGCAAGAGAACATCTCCGGGCACTGGGTGCCGACGAAGAAGGGCCGGGAGCACGCCTACGTGATGGACACGGGCAAGGCGCACTCCAGCGGCACGCCCATCCAGCAAGTGAAGTGGCGAGACTCTGTCCTGGCGGAGGTGGCATTGTGACTGGCCAAGCTGACAATCGCGCGCGCCCGACTTTTGGCGTAAACAAGACGAAACGGCGCCATTCTGGCGTCACGCTCCCGAAACAGGGCTCTCGCTCGTACGCGCTGCTGCAGGCGATGCTGGCCGGGCCCGGCACCTTCTACCAAATCTGCGAGCGCGCGGGCTTCGATATCGAAGAAGCGGGCATGGAGCACCGCTTGCGCATGATTTTTTCACGCTTCATCCAGGGCAATGTGCGTCTGGCAGGCATTCGCTACGTGCTTAAAGACGCCTCGCGCGCGGCGCTGCTGGGCGCCGAGCCCGAGCAGCCTGGCCAGATGGCCACGCCGCACTTTCGTGGCACGGTGGGCGCAATGCCTGTCGTGGTCGTTCGCCGGCCAGCTGCGGAGGCGCGCCCATGAAGCGCGATGAGCTCCCGGCAACTCCAATCCGTTATCTGTCGCTGTTTAGCGGCATAGAGGCGGCAACCGTGGCGTGGGCGCCGCTCGGCTGGGTATGCGTCGGCGTGGCCGAAATCGAAAACTTTCCCCTGCGCGTGTTGGCGCACCACTATCCGAACGTCCCAAAACTGGGCGACATCACCAAAATTACCGAAGCGGATATCGCCGCACTCGGCCGCATCGATGTGATGGTTTTCGGTTCGCCGTGCCAGGACATGTCCGTAGCCGGAAAACGCAAAGGAATGCTCAATGCAGATGGAACTGTTACTCGATCCGGCCTGTTCTTCGCCGCCTTCAATATTTTCCAGTGGGCCCGCAAGCACGGCGGCTGCCGATTCGCACTATGGGAAAACGTCCCTGGCGCCTACAGCAGCAGCCAGGGCCGAGACTTTGCAAGCGTGGTTGAGCTCTTGGCAGGACTCGACGACGTTGCAGTCCCCGTCAACGGCTGGGGCACGGAAGGCTGTGCGCTGGGCGACAATGGACTGCTCGAATGGGCATGTCTGGACGCGCAATGGTTCGGAGTGGCGCAGCGGCGCCGCCGCGTGTTCGCTGTCCTCGATACTGGAAACTGGGCCAGTCGCCCCCCAATACTTCTTGAGCGCCAAAGCATGCGCGGGGATACTGCGCCGCGCCGCGAAACGGGGCAAGACGTTGCCGGAACTCTTAGCTCGCGCACTACAGGCGGTGGCGGGCTCGGAACTGACTTTGAATGCATGGGGGACTCCAGCCCACTGTATTGCCTGGCACACGGGCAGGGGGGGGCGGAACTAGCAATTGACCGCAGCCCGACGCTGACCTGCAACCACGAGGCGCCGATTGTCGCCGGCACACTGACGTGCGGCGCGAAGAGCGCTGGAAGCGCAACGCAGCAGGATGCCGAGGCGGGGCTGTTGGTGCCGGTCATCGGCTTCAACGCCCAGCAAGACCCTGATTCGTGGATCGAGCGCAGCGGCCCGCTCGCCGTCAACGGCACGCAAGCGCAGGCAATCGCCTTCTCGTGTAAAGACCACGGTGCCGACGCAATCATTGAACTGGCGCCGACCATGCGCGCCATGGGCCATGCCGCAAGCCACGCGAATGCGGGCGGGCAGTTGGCGGTTTGCATCACTGGAGACGTCACCCATTGCCTCAAGGCCGAAGGTTTCGACGCATCGGAAGACGGTACGGGCCGCGGCCAGCCGATTGTTACGGCATTCAAGTCCGGCCAGTCGGAGGCCGCTGGAGGTATTTTCACGACGGTGGAGTTTGCGCCGACGCTGCAAGCACAGAACAATGGATCAACCGCAGTGCCGGCGATTCAGTACGGTATGGCCGTACGCCGCCTCACGCCCACGGAAACGGAGCGCCTGCAGGGATTCCCTGACGGCTATACCGCCATCCCCATCAAAAAATACGCACGCAAGCGCGTGACGAAACTGCGTCCGGAGAGCATGTGGGCGAAGATCGACGGCAACTGGTGGCTGCTGGCCGCTGACGGGCCGCGGTATAAATCGCACGGAAATTCGTTTGCGGTGCCAGTCGTCGCATGGATTGGCCACCGGATTGATGCAGCCATGCGCGCCAACTTCGCGCATGAGCGCGAGATTGCGAGGGTGGCGTGATTTTATTCGTCAACGAGGCCTCGCTGGGCGCAGTCTGCCTTCAAGACGCCCTTGCGATGGGTGAGCAGCGTAAGCTGTTTTTCGCATTCCTGAATATGCACCAACGTGATTTGCATAAAGTAGTCACGCAGACCGCCGTCCCGCATCGAATCGAAATTTTGCCGTGTCTCCCAGAGGGCGTGAATAATTCTCAGGGAAAATGCGGCCGACTCAGGATCGGAAGGGGTTACGAACCTTTCCAGCATCTCACGTTCATGGTCAAGCCTACCAGGGGTGAAGGTAGATGTGCCATGGGCGCCGTCCGTCTCTACGTGATCAAGCGCACGCTTCATTTCACCAATTGCCCAATGTGCAAGCGTCCAGAGTGTTTCCGCCTTTTGCAGTTGCTCATAAACGCTTCGATCATCCGCATCTCCTGCCGCTTTTCGTTGCTGCGCCTGAGCCATCCAAAGCGCTACAAAAATTGCGACGATGGATCCCACTGCCTGCACCCAGCTCGCCCAATCCGAGGTTTTCAATCCATTGAGCCTACCAAGCCAAATAAGAGCGACCAGCAAAACTATCGCAGCAATGAGGCCGATTTTCTCCCGCTTATTCATAGAAGCAATCAGAGTTGTTTGAAAGGAATATTAGCATGATCGCCAATCCAGCCCAAATTACTCGCCACCATCTGGCGAACCAAGTCGCACCAGCCTATTCGCTGATCCGCAAGCTATGCTCCTGCGGCAAAGCCAGCACCGCCAAGCAGCTCGCCCAGCACGGCAAATGCGCCGCGTGCGCGCTGGCCACCGTCCGCGACGCGATCATGCCTGGCGACTTCGCCAAGCTGCAGCACATGCTGGGCGCCATCCACGGCAAGCCGAAGAATCGCTGGGGCTGTCGTAACTACTTTGCCGCCGGCAGCGGCCAGCAGCACGAGTCCATGCAGCGCTTGGTAGCCGCCGGCCTGGCCACGGCTGGCCGTGCCGCCAGCGAAATGACCTATTTCCATGCGACCCGCCTGGGCTGCAAGGCTGCTGGCCTCGACGCCGCTGGCATCAAGCGCGCGATGGAGGATGCATCGTGAGCGAATTGATCCTTACCGGCGCCGAGATCGACACCCTTGTAGCACTCATCGAATACGGCCCTTTGTCGCATGGTTACGAGCCTAGCAAATCTGCGCGCGACAGTCTGATCGAGCGTGGCCTGGCCGTGTCGATCGTCAACAGGCTTGAGGACGGCTGGACGGCCGCGACACTTGAAGGCCGCGACGCGTACAAGGCGCACTTCGGCACAGCGCTGGACGGCAAGGCGGACACGATGCGAGAGGCCCATGCGGCGCGGCTGGCACGCCGCGCTATCCGTAGCGCCGGGAGTGCAACATGAACCAAGCCTACATCTTCGCCGCCAGCGCCACCAAGCTCTCAATCCTTAATGGATTTTTGAAAGGTATTCATAACCTCCCAGCTGCGCTCTACTTGCCTCTTCGCAACTGCAGCTGCAAAATACGCGCCGTCCGTTTCAAGAGTAACAAGCCGTCGAACATCGGTGCTCGGCGGTTGGCGGGTGCTTATGTTCACAATATGCTTTTTGAGATTTCCCAGTGCATTTTGGATGCCGGCAATTTTCATCGCGCAACTGTCCTCCAGGGGTACAAGAATCGCAAGTTCTTGGTTGTCAATGAGTTTAAAGGAATCGATGGTCTCAATCGCAAGTATCCGGTTATTTATGGGGATCACGGCAGCATTCGAAGGGCCGAGCAATTCAGCGATCCGCTCCAACCCTTGGAGTATTGCTTGCATTTTATGTTGGCAATGGGCCGCGTGAATCACGGCCAACGTCATTCTTTCTCGTTGGCGCCTTCGCGCTTCAGACGATGCAAGCACGATGGTACCTATCAAAGTTCCCGTCGTGCCAATGGCAGCGACCCAGTATGCGGACACGGTTGCGTCCATACAAGACCAAGGGGTGGCACGGTATCCGTAGTAGGACGCTGCGCCCAAGCCGATCATCAAAGTTGCCCATCTAAACCAGGTCAGCCAAGTCAGCATAAATTTCCTTGTCAAAAGGAAATCTTATCATGAGCCTAATCCACTTGGTTTCGCTTTCGGGCGGCAAGGACAGCACTGCAACCGCTATTCTCGCGCTCGAGCTGCACGGTATAGCCGCGTGCCGTTTCGTCATGGCCGATACCGGCAATGAGCACGAGAGCACGCTGGAATATGCACTGGACTACTTGCCAGCGGCCCTTGGCATCAAGGTCGACGTGGTGCGTGCTGATTTCGCTGATGAATTCGCCACCAAGCGCGCCAACCTGGCGCGCATCGCGGCCGGCGAACCGGAGTCTGCCGTGTATGGGAAGCGCAAGTTCATGTATCACTGGACGGTCGAGGCAGCACAGCGTGCGCTTGAGCTGCTACACCCATCTGGAAACCCATACCTGGACCTATGCATGGTGCGGGGTGGCTTCCCTTCGCGCAAACGGCAGTTCTGTACGGAATATCTCAAGACCAAGCCATTGACGGAGTTCGCAATGGATTTGATTGATCGTGAATGCGATGCGATCTGGTCCTGGCAGGGCGTGCGGATCGACGAAAGCCAGTCGCGCCGCGAGCGTCTGCAAGGTACTGGCGCATGCGTCAAGCACTTTGAGGTGTTGGGCGGCGGCCTGTTCACCTACCGGCCCATCTTGCGCTGGAACGTCGGTGACGTGTTCGAGGCCCATCGTTTGGCTGGCATCGAGCCAAATCCGCTCTACAAGCAAGGCATGTCGCGCGTCGGTTGCATGCCTTGCATCAACTGCAGCAAAGGGGAGCTGCACGAAGTGTCTCGCCGCTTCCCTGAGCACATCGCTCGAATCGCGGAATGGGAAGCCCTAGTATCTGAGGTATGCCGGCCGCGCTCACCTGTGTCGTTCTTCCATATGGGCACTAAGGCGCACTCGGGCCAGGCCTCGACCATCGAATCAGTGGTCGAGTGGTCGAAGACTAGCCGCGGGGGCAAACAATTTTCGCTGCTTACAGCGTTGGTCGAGCCGACGGCGTGCAGCTCTGCTTACGGATTATGCGAATGACGACGAACTTTACCTGGGAAAAATGGCGTGGTGTGCGCGCCATTTCAATGAGTCGGCGCCTTAGCGATAGTCATGATGGAACGCGAAAAACGTTAAGAATTATCTATCACCGTCTCAAATATTCGACTGGTGCTCTGAAGTTGCTGAACGGCACCTTCCAGCACCGTGCAATTGGTATTCAGGTGCTCGAAGAAGGACGCCAGATTCTGCGAGCTGTCTTCGACATCACTGAGCAGCGACACCGTGGAGCCGATTCGTCCGTGGGCAGCAGCAAGTTGTGCGGCACAGTCGTAGGGCAATGGTGCCAATCGCAAGAGTTCTGTTGGGGTCCATTGGTTAACTTTCGCCAAAAGACGGTGTGCGTTCTTCGCGAGAATAAGAAGGTGACCCATGCCCTTTTGCGCCAACAGTTCATGGCTATTGGCATCTTTAAGACATTTGAGTGCGAACTTTGTATTGGCCTCATTGTGGATGTGTTGAAAATACATAGCGGCAGCGGTCAAGCGCGCAATTGCCGAGGCATCATTTCGCCGCCTGCGAGTTTCACTCGTTGCGATCCACAGGGTACCGAGCAACGTTCCAGTGGTTCCGATAGCTGCAACCCAGTATGCCCATATGGTGATGTCCATTTTGCACCAAGGGATGCAGTTGTAACCAGCCACTCCGATGGCTGCAGCGATAGCCATTATTGCCCACTTATCATACCAAGCCATTCTGCCTCCTATATAAGTTGGCGGAATCGTAACATGCCATGTGTAGGCGGTGGGAAATGAAGCGCTCTTCCATGAAGCCAGGCAAGCCCCTGACGCGCTCGCCATTCAAGCGCACCTCGCCCATGCCCAGCACCGGCATGCTCTCCGTGCAGTCGCACCAGCGCACGGCGCCGAAGCGCAAGGTTGGCTTGAAGAGCAAGGGCCCACGCTCCACGCCGATCCGGCGCGCCGCGCGCGGCCAGGACTGCACGCTGCGCCTGGCCGTCTGCAACTTCGATCCTGACACCACTGTGCTGTGCCACAGCAATTTCCAGGCGGACGGGAAGGGCATGGGCCTGAAGGCGCCGGACACCGCCGCCGCGTTCGGCTGTAGCGCCTGCCACGACGTGCTCGACGGCCGGCGCCCGCGCCCGGCTGATCTGTCGCTGGCCGCGCTTGAAATCGCATTCCGCGCGGCCGTCGGTACCACGCACGAAATTTTACGGTCGATGGGCCTGCTCGATGCAGCGCCCGTCGCCATTCAACCTACATTGGAACACCTATGAGCGCCTTTAGCCCGCAAGAGCAAAAACACCTGAAAGAAGCCGCGTACAGCGAATTCCTGCGCGCCAAGATCAAGCTGGCGCAGCGCAAGGGCTTCGACGTGCCGCTGGCCGATATCCATCCCGGCCTCAAGCCGCACACGCGTGACATCGTGCGCTGGGCCCTGGCAGGCGGCCAGCGCGCCATCTTCGCCTCGTTTGGCCTGCACAAGACCAGCACCAACCTGGAGGTGATGCGCCAGATCGGCATCCACCGGCCAGGCCTGCGCCTGATCGTGCTGCCGCTGGGCGTGCGCCAGGAGTTCATCCGCGAGGCGGCAAAGCGCTTCACGGGCGAATATGAAGTGCAAGTGCGCTTCATCCGCACGGACGCCGAGATCGTTGGTCAGGACGTTGTCTACCTGACGAACTACGAATCGGTGCGCGAGGGCAAGATCGACGTGCGCAAGTTCCGCGCTGTCGGCCTGGACGAGGCAAGTGTGCTGCGCAGCTACGGTAGCAAGACCTATCAAGAGTTCCTGCCGCTGTTTGAACAGGTCGAGTTCAAATTTGTCTACACGGCTACGCCATCGCCGAACCGCTTCAAAGAATTGATCCACTATGCCGGCTTCTTGGGCGTGATGGACACGGGCCAAGCCCTGACGCGATTTTTCCAGCGCGACAGCGAGAAGGCCGGCAACCTGACGCTGTATCCGCACAAGGAACAGGAATTCTGGTTGTGGGTGGCCAGTTGGGCCGTTTTCATCCAGCGCCCGAGCGACTTGGGCCATTCGGACGAGGGCTACGACCTGCCAGCGCTCGACGTGCGCTTTCACGAAGTGCCGAGCAACTACGACACGGCCGGCGCCGAGAAGAACGGCCAGGGCCTGCTGATCCCGAACGTGGCCATGGGCCTGTCGGCCGCCGCTGGCGAGAAGCGTGACAGCATGGCCGCGCGCGTGGCCAAGGTGGGCGAGATTATGGCTGCGGATCCTGATGACCATTTCCTGATCTGGCATGACCTGGAGGATGAGCGCCACGCCATCCAGGCGGCCGTGCCCGGCGTGGTCAGCGTGTGGGGCACGCAGGACCTGGACCAGCGCGAGCAGCGCATTGCCGATTTCAGTGACGGCAAGATCAAGGATCTGTCGACCAAGCCGATCATCGCCGGCAGCGGCTGTAACTTCCAGGTGCATTGCCACCGTGAGATTTTCGCGGGCATCGGCTTCAAGTTCAACGATTTCATCCAGGCCATCCACCGCGTCCAGCGCTTCCAGCAGCAGCACGCGGTGCGCATCGACATCATCCACACCGAGGTCGAGCGCAAGGTGCTGGCCGATCTGATGGAAAAATGGCGCCGCCACGACGAAATGCAGGCCAAGATGGGGCAGATCATCCGCGCCTATGGCCTGGACCAGCTGTCCATGCAGGATTCGCTGGCGCGCACCATCGGCGTCGAGCGCGCCGTGGTGGCCGGCGAGCGCTTCTCGGTGGCCAATAACGACTGCGTGCTCGAAGCCATGCAGCAGCTGGATAACTCGGTGGGCATGATCATCACCAGCGTCCCGTTCGCCAACCATTATGAATACACGCCGAGCTATAACGACTTTGGCCACACCCAGGACAACGATCACTTCTGGGCGCAGATGGACTTCCTGACGCCGGAACTGCTGCGCATCCTGCAGCCGGGCCGCATCTACGCCTGCCACGTCAAGGACCGCATCAATTTTGGCAACGTTACCGGCGCCGGCGTGCCCACCGTCAGCCCGTTCCACGCCGAGGCGCTGTTCCACGGCATCAAGCACGGTTTCGATTACATGGGCATGATCACCGTCGTGACCGACGTGGTGCGCGAAAACAACCAGACCTACCGCCTGGGCTATTCCGAAGTGTGCAAGGACGGCACGAAGATGGGCGTCGGCTCGCCGGAATACATCCTGCTGTTCCACAAGCCGCAGACGGACCGCAGCCGTGGCTATGCCGATACGCCTGTGACCAAGGCCAAGCCAATGTGCCTGGACGATGCCGGCGACCGGATCCCGTTTGACCGCAAGGCCGCGCCGATTCCTGGTACTGGCTACAGCGTGGCGCGCTGGCAGGTCGACGCGCATGCGTTCTGGCGCTCCAGTGGCGATCGCCTGCTGGGCGCGGCCGAACTGGCCAGTTTCGGCCCGGGCAAGCTGGCTAAGCTGTTCACCAGCATGTCGCTGGGCAACGTCTACAACTATGAATACCACGTCGAGGTCGGCGAGGCGCTGCTGGCCAATAAGGCACTGCCTGCCGATTATCTCAGCCTGGCGCCGGGCAGCGCCGATCCGGCCGTGTGGCACGACATCGTGCGCATGCGCACCCTGAACGGCGAGCAGTCGGCGCGTGCTGTCGAAAAGCACGTTTGCCCGTTTCAGATCGATATCGTTGACCGCCTGATTGGCCGCTACAGCAACCCGGGGGAGGTGATCTACGATCCATTCTGTGGCCTGGGCACTGTTCCCGTACGCGCAATGAAGCTGGGCCGCCAAGGCCGCGGCAGCGAGCTGAACCCGGCATATTTCGCTGACCAAGTGCACTACTGCCAAGCTATGGAGCGCGAAGTTAGCATGCCTACGCTGTTCGATATGGAACTGATGGACGAGGAGAATGCAAAGTGACGCGCGCAAATTTCAGTGAATTCGTGCTGGGCGCCATGCCCGGCACCAAGGCCGAGATCGTTATCAAGTCGGGCGTCAGCCAGGCAGCCGTGTTGCGGTGGGTTCGCCTGCTGCATTCCGCGCGCAAGATTTACATCGCAAGTTGGAAGCCGCACCCGCGTGCTGGCGCCGCCATGGCGGTGTATGCCGTGGGTGATCTGCCGGACGCACCGTGCCAGCTGAAGCATCTGACGAAGCGCCAGGTTCGCCTGCGCTTCGAAGCCAAGGCCAAGCAGGACGGCCGCTGGGATTCGATGAAGGCGCGCTGGCGCAGCAAGTACTGGATCCGCAAGGCGGGCGCCGTGGGCGACCCGCTGGTGGCTGCGCTGTTCGGCGCGGCGCGCGTGCAGGAGGGCCGGCTTTGAATTACTACAGCCATCACATCGGCGATTTTGACCGCGCGACCCGGCACCTGACGCGCATTGAGCGCAGCGTGTACCGTGATTTGCTCGACACCTACTATGACACTGAGCAGCCGCTGACGCTGGACCGGGCCGCGCTGTGCCGAAAAATCCTCGCACGTTCCGACGAGGAGGCAACGGCCGTTGAACAGACGTTGAACGAGTTTTTCATCGAAACGCCGACCGGCTGGTATCACCAGCGGTGCGAGGAAGAGTTGGAGGCATACCGCGCGTCGAATAGCCAGAAATCGGCAGCTGGTAAGGCATCTGCTGCCAAAAGAGCATTGAAATTGCAACAGGCGATGAACGGGAATTCAACGACCGTTGCAACGACCGTTGAACAGACGCTCAACGGCTCGGCAACTAACCAAGAACCAATAACCAATAACCATAAACCAGTAAACCTAAAACCTTCGTCGGCTTCGCCTCCCGATCCATACCCAGAAGAATTCGAAACGGCCTGGCAAGCGTACCCGCCACGTCCCGGTGCAAGCAAAAAAGATTCTTATAAGGGCTGGACGGCCCGCCGGAAGGAGGGCGTACCGGCCGAAGCGCTCCTTGCTGGCGTTCAACGGTATGCGAACTACGTGCTGCTATCTCGCACCGAGCCGCAATTCACGAAACAGCCTGCCACGTTCTTTGGGCCAGGCGAGCACTACAAGGCCGACTGGGCAGTCGGCGCAACGCAAACACAAAAAGGCGTCATTCATGGAAACTTTGGCAAGCAGGATTACCACAAGGGCGTTGGGGCAGATGGCACCTTTTGAAGGCAAGAAGCGCTTCGCCAGCGCGCAGATCGAGCGCTGCCCAATGCACGGCGAGTACACGGCAATGCTGATTCGCGGCGCCTGGTCCGGGTGCCCGGATTGCATGAACGTCGAGGACCAGGTACGCGAGGCCGAGCAGCGCGCCGCCTGGCGCCAGGAGCTCAAGGCGCGCGAATGGAGCGCAAAGCTCGGCCGTGCCGCTATTCCCGAGCGTTTTGCTGATCGCCGCCTCGAATCGTACCGGCCGGACTGCCCAGGCGCCGAGCGCGCGCTGGCCGTGGCCACCCGGTACGCCGAGAACTTCGAAGATGCACGGGCCACTGGCGCCTGCCTGATCTTCGCTGGGGATGTCGGTACCGGCAAGACGCACTTGGCCGTGGGAATCGCCCACCACATCATGGGGCACGGCCGCCAAGCGGTCTTCACCTCGGTGATGCGCGCCGTGCGGTCCGTCAAGGAAACCTACGCCAAGGGCGCTGGCCGCACCGAGGCGCAGGCCATCCGCGACCTGGTCGACCCTGATCTGCTGATCCTCGACGAGGTGGGCGTGCAGCACGGTAGCGACACGGAAAAGCTGATCCTGTTCGAGATCATCAACGGCCGCTATGAGGCGGCGCGCCCGACCATCGTCATCAGCAACCTGGACGCCGCCGGCCTGGAGCAGTTCCTGGGGGCGCGGGCGTTTGACCGATTGCGCGAAGGCGGCGGCAGGCTGGTGGTCTTCGATTGGGAGTCGCACAGGGGGAAACGCCCGAGCGTCCAGGCTGCGAATGCCGCTCAGGATTTGCCAGAGGCACCGCCGCACTGCGCAAGGGCCATGGCCGCTACGAAGTGACGTACCCATCAGAAAAAACGGCTTAAAAGGCTTTAAATGAAAAATCAAGAAAACAAAATCGCAGCAAATAAACGCCTGGCCGAGCTGCTGGGCTGGTCCAGCATAGTCGAGGTGGGCGGCGCCTTGGTCGGCACGCCGCCGGCGGGCACCGCTTCAAGTCGCGGCCAGGCCATGCTGCCGGACTGGATGGGCGACTGGGCGGCGGCCGGCCCGCTGGTAGTCGAGTATCGAGTCGATCTGGAATGGTCGTATGACGGAAAGGAAGTGGTGGCGATCATCAATCGAAATGACATGTATGGGAAGTTCCCCGTGCTGCTGGCCGACTTCAGTGCGCCCGATGCTGCCGCGCGTGCAGCCGTGGTGCGGGCCGTCGCCGAACTGGTGGGCTGCGCATGATGGCCCGTGGCATACAGGCCCTGGGCCGCCTCAAGGTCGGCGCCATGAACAAGACCGAGGCCGCGTATGCGCAGACGCTGGAGCTGCGCAAGGTTGCCGGCGAGGTGGCCTGGTACAAGTTCGAAGGCCTGAAATTCCGCTTGGCCGACAACACTTTCTACACGCCGGATTTCGCCGTTCTCTTGGCGTGCGGTGCGCTGGAGGCGCATGAAGTCAAAGGCCACTGGCAGGACGATGCGCGCGCGAAGATCAAGATCGCGGCCGACATGTACCCGCTGCGCTTCGTCGCCGTGCAGGCGCTGCCGAAGAAGGCGGGCGGCGGATGGAAAGTTGAGGAGTTTTGATGGGCGCGAACAAGAAGCCGCGCAAGCGGTATATCACGAAGCCGGCCGTGCTGCCGGCCGGCCTGCGCAAAGACTTGGCATTCGAAATGCCAGGCTTCCAGGCCAGCGAGGCCATGGGCAAGGGCCACTTCCAGGAGCAGCATGTCTACGACCTGCTGAGCAACGCCGATATGGCGCGACGGATTGCGCCAGCTGACCATGAAATCCTGCCGGTGGCCCAGGCCATGGTTGAGGCGATTGCCGAGATCCAAGCGCGCGCCCAGCGCACAGGCACCTTAGGCGTCAACGGCGATGAAATGCGCGTGCTGCGCGAGGGCGTCGGCAAGACCATGGTCTTTCTGCGTGGCGCGTCGAACGTCGACATTGCGCGTGCCGGACTGGCGGCCGTACGCGAATTCAACCGCACCGGCGTGCTGCGGGTATGAGCGGCTCTGAGGAGCGGCAGGGCTGGCGCAGGGCTAAAAAGGGTGTTAACGTTGGCATACAAAATGAAAGGCAAGACATGGGCTTTACAGACCGCTACATCGCATCGATAGGTTCGAGCAACCTGATGGACGACGCTTTGCACCACCAGACGGACCCGCTGGCCGCCGCGGCGCTGGCTGGCGACATCGGCGCGCTGCTGTGCCGCGTGAAGTACGCCGACGGCACGCTCAACCGCATGTTCGAGGGCAACCAGCAGAATCTGGCGCAGCTGTTGCGCATCTGGACTGTCGATGTGATCAAGCGCGGCCGGGCGCGTCGTTGGGTGCCGGAAAATACAGCATGGGATGCACAAGCGGCGCAGGCGCTGTACAGGCGCGTGGCAGAGAAGTCGCTGGCGCACTGGCTCGACGGCACGTGCAAAGGCTGCAGTGGCACTGGCGTCAAGGTGTTGCTGGGGAATGGACTGTGCACTTCGTGCAAAGGAACCGGCGTGGCGCCCGTGTACGGCGTGGCGGGCCTGGAGCTGGAGCGCGTCAAGGACATGGTGAGCGAACTGAGCTCCATTCACGATAGCCATTCTGGCCGGGCGGGCGGGTTGTTGCGCGGTGGCGACCTGTAGCGCGGATATTCTTTAAGCCTGTGTTTACAAACAGTATTTCGGCTGTATAATGCAGGCTCTAGTTCAAGAAAATTCTTCCGGAAATCGTAATGTGCGCATCGCGCCACCGATAGCTGGAACTCGCGACAGTACCCGGACCCAGCATCGGACCTGCACGCCTTGAATTTGCCGCTCACCACGCGCTATAGTCGTGGGAGCAACACCGAAGCCCGCTCATGCGGGCTTTTTCTATTTGCGCGCGTGAGCAGCGGGCGGCAGAGGTTGTCCCGGCCGCACGCTTTATGCAGCGGGGCTATGCTGCAACTACCTCAAGTTCCCGGCCAAGCGCATGCATCGCATCTTCGATAGCGTCGATTTTGGTTGTATGCGCCAAGTCGAGTAACCGCGTTACCTCCTGTGGCTTCACTCCCAGGCGCCGGGCAAGCTCGGCCGGGCGCATATCCTGCGCAGCCATTTCATTCAGCAGCAGCACCTTGGCGCTAACGCTGGCCGGCAGGCCAATAAGGCGCTCGCCTGGCAGCGCTGCTGATGGCGCAGGCGCGGCGCGGCGGTCCTCAAAGTAAAAATCCATTGCGGTGGCAAGGGCAGATCGGGCTTCGGCCAACGCTTCGGCTTCGTCGTCGCCCTGGGCGATAGCTTCGGGGATATCGCGGAACGTGACGACATAGCCGCCATCAGGATCTGGTGTAAAAGTTGCAGGGTATTTCATATAGCTCCTTTAGGGAGTGTGGTGGTGCCCGGAAGAAGCCCCTTACGGGGCAATCCCTCTATTTCAGATTCAGTTGTTTTTTGACGCCTTCAACAAGTCCTGTTTTCAGTTCCTTGCTTGGGTGCCTCGGTAAGATGGTCTGTTTGCCGTTCAGATAAACCTTCAAGTGATTTGTGCCTTCCTTGAAAGTCGCCCCTTGTAGCTTGAGCCATCGAACAAACTCACTCTGCTTCACCACACCTCCGTTGTTTGTTTCGATGAATAGAGTATAAGCAAAATTGCTTATTCTTGCAAGCAATATCAACAAAAATGCTTATGTTTTTGACCGGCCGGACGCGGGCGCGAGCATGCCGCCGCAGGCCTGAAAAGGAGGTGCGCCATGAAGTAGCGAAGAATTCATCCCCGGCGCCATGCGGCGCAAATGTGAAGGCGACTTTCCGCGCATTTAGCCATCGGCGCAGCGGGTAGTTTGGCACTGGCGAGGCCTTAGCGCATCAATCAGCCTACAACCACGAGCAGGATAAGCACCACCCAGCCGGCGCGCGCTGTAAGCGCGGCTACTCGGCGCCGGACGCTGTAACCGGCAACCAGATTTCGCGGGCGTAGCTCAATGGCAGAGCGGAAGCCTTCCAATCTTTCCACGCGGGTTCGATTCCCGCCGCCTGCTCCAGTTCTCCTCGCCCGGCATGCCGGGTTTCGCCGCCGGCCGCATCACTGCGCTGGCGGCATCTTTTTATCAATGCGCGAGCAGTCCAATACGGTTTCGATCATTGCAAAAAGCTGCCCGAGCGGACGATCAAGGATTTTTTCACGCTGTACAGCTGCTACCAGACCAACTAAATCTGAGTGCTGGAGTGTCTCTATGATTTGGCTAACGTCGTAGCGGGGGCCCGCGGAACCAGAGCTTAACCAGCGCGATATTTGGCGGTTGTGCCCATGTGTGTAGTCATTGAATATTTTGTAATGATCATTGAAAACCTCAAACCACTCCCCGAACTCGTGCGACTTTCGGAGGTTCTGCGCCATGGTGTTGAACGGTGGTGGTGAACGCTTTATCCGCAATATTTGGTCCACTAGTTCATCTGTGGCGCATGAATCTATCCACAAGCCCGATATAGCAGCTTCCAGCAGCGAACGCTGCAGTGCCGTAGCGCTAGCGTAAGCGCCTGCCTGCACAAGCAGTAGAAGGGCTTCGCGATGTTCGAGCGCCAGGTTTAGATAGGCCATGGCCAGATAAGACCTGCGGTTAAATTCACCCTGAACCCCGAGTATTTCTTGCAATGAAGACGAGATCCCAGCGGACTGCTTGAGGGCGAGTTCCAGATTTTTATTGTGCATAAGTTCGCTTCCGTATCACTGCATGGTCGGGTGTTGCCGGTATCGGATCGTACCATTGCGAACCTGTCGGCGCGCTCCAGTGGCAGGGCTTACAAAACGGGCGCAGTCACCGACGCATCATGGCCAAGAGGCTCCGCCGCAATTCATCGCAGCCCTGCTTGGCACGGGCGGTGACAAATCTGCTTAAGGCCAGACAAGTTTTTTGAGATTCCGCTTACCTTCATCCGAGAGCGCCGAAATCAAGACGCTAAGTGCCTTTACCTGTGCGTCTTCAGTCGAGGCTCCAACCTCGCCGGGCGTTAAAAATACAGAGATTCGGGCACGCTTATTGGGGAAAGAGGCATAGTCAGCGCAAAAGCTGGCGAGCGCCTCGTGAAACTTAGTGTATTCAGGGTCATCTTTGGTGATTAATCTGGCCCATGGGGCAAGTCTCTTTTCTGTAACGCGTCCATCTAACCGGCCTGATGCGCCAGTCTCTGCGGCGTAAAGTTGCGCATTCATATTCGTGTAGCCAATGAATTTGCTGGGACCAAACAGGATATCTCCGTCTCGCTCGGTCGCGTACCAAGCCTGGACGTTCGGAATGAGGCGGCGAACGTCTTCGTCCGCGCCGTTGTGAAGTGCTCCGTTGTACACGGAGATATTGGCGATCGCCGTATCTACAGATTGTACCAGTGTGATGGGGTTCATTTTTCATTCTCCTAATGTGCTTGCTTGCGCGGGTATGCGTGAGCACATGGTTAATATATCTCCCGTGAAACTAAAATGCAAGCTAGTTCTTCTGTAGTCAACGAATAGGATCGAAATGGGCCGAAAATCATCCCTGACAGAAAGGCAGTGGTCGGAGATAGGTAGACGCCTACTCACAGGGGAAAAGGGTAGGGGGCTGGCCAGAGAGTTTGGCGTATCCGAAGCCACGATCAGAAAACGCTTTGGTGCGCAGACGAAACAAATAAAAGACGTTGCAAATCAATTGGTTGCGGCAGAGTCGGCATTTAGTGCGCTACCGATTGGTGCGCAGATAAGTGCGCGCACCTTGGCCGACGAGCTGAAAGAAATCTCGATGCACTTGGCCGGCGCCGCACGATATGGCGCTGCCACCGCGCACCGGCTATCCGGCATCGCGCATAACAAGGCTGGCGAGATCGATGACGCCGAGCCGCTCGATGACAAGAGCCGCTTGGCCTTGGGTGATATCGCCGTGTTGACCAGGATGGCCAACGGCGCCGCCGAGATCGGCATGAACCTGCTGAAGGCCAGCAAGGACGTGAAGCCGGACGACGACGCGCCCACACCTGTCGCCATTACCTTCGGCGTGAAAGACGCCAAGCGCCATGACGACAATCCAGTTTGACCTGAACGTCCCGCAATCGAGCTTCCTGCAGCTGCCGCACAAGTTCAAGGCCTACGTGGCCGGGTTCGGCTCGGGCAAGACGTTTGTGGGCTGCGCCGGAATCTGCGCCCATTTCTGGCAGTGGCCAGGCATCAACCAGGGCTACTTTGCGCCGACCTATCCGCAGATCCGCGACATCTTCTACCCGACGATGGAGGAGGTGGCCTATGCGATGGGCTTGCGCATCAAGGTGAAGCAGGGCGACCACGAAGTCGAGGTATACGAGGGCCGCCGGTACCGTGGCACGGTCATCTGCCGCTCGATGGAGAAGCCGGAAACCATCGTCGGCTTCAAGATCGGCCACGCGCTGATCGATGAACTGGACGTGATGCCGCTGAAGAAGGCGCAGATGGCCTGGCGCAAGATCATCGCCCGCATGCGCTACAACGTGCCGGGCCTGATGAACGGCATCGACGTGACGACGACGCCCGAGGGCTTCAAGTTCGTCTATCAGCAGTTCGTGAAGGCAATCCGGGATAAGCCTGAGCTGGCCAGCTTGTACGGCCTGATTCAGGCGAGCACGTTCGACAACGAGCTGAACCTGCCCGACGACTATATCCCGTCGCTGATGGCCAGCTACCCGCCGGCCTTGATCGACGCCTACCTGCGCGGCAAGTTCACCAACCTGACCAGCGGCAGCGTGTATGCCGATTTCGACCGCGCGCTGAACCACACGAACGAGATCATCCTGCCCGGCGAGCCGCTGATGGTGGGTCTCGACTTCAACGTGCAGAACATGACTGCCTGCATCAACGTGGTCCGGGAAGGGCTGCCGCGTACGCTGGCTGAGCGCGTGCAAGTGCGTGATACGCCGGCCATGGCCAAGATCCTGAAGGAGGACTTCAAGGACAAAGGCCACCAGGTGAAGATTTTCCCGGATGCGTCCGGCCAGAACACCAGCAGCAAGAACGCGAGCGAGTCCGACCTGTCCATCTTGCGCCAGGCGGGCTTCTTGCTCGAAGTGAACCATTCAAACCCTGCGGTCAAGGACCGGGTCAATGCCTACAACGGCATGATCCTGAACGCCCAGGGCGAGCGCCGCTGGAAGATCAACACCGACCAGTGCCCGACCACCACCGAGGCGCTGGAGCAGCAGGTTTGGGGCGCCGACGGCCAGCCGGACAAGAAGTCTGGCCACGACCACCCGAATGACGCGAATGGCTACTTCCTCGTGAAGCGCTACCCGATCGTGAAGAGCACGACGACCACCGCGCCGCTGCGCATGTAACAACAAGGATTTCCATGACCGATGTACGCACACAATCAGCCGAAGCGGCCAAGCTGAACGAGGATTGCGCGCTGATCGCCTCGCTGCTGGGCGGCACGAAGACCATGCGGGCGGCTGGCAAGAAGTATTTGCCGCAGTGGCCGGGCGAGGACAGCGAAAGCTATGATCTGCGCCTGGCCGTCGCCACGCTGTTCCCGGCCTATGCGCGCACCATCGATGTGCTCTCGGCCAAGCCATTCAGCAAACCGGTGACGCTGGGCGAGGACGTGCCGGAACGGCTCAAGCCCTGGCTGCAGAATGTTGACTTGTCCGGCCGCGACCTGCATAGCTTCCTCTCGGAAATTACCCAAGAGGCGATGGGCTATGGCTTCGCTGGTATCCTGGTCGACTTCCCCAAGGCTGGCAACTTGGTCACGAAGGCCGACGAGCAGGCCGCCGGCGTGCGCCCGTACTTCGTCCAGGTGCATGTGCAAAACGTCCTGGGCTGGTTGCCGAAGAATGCGACCAGCCTTGATGGGCTGACCCAGCTGCGGTTGCTGGAAAGTGTGTCCGAGCCGAATGGCGACTTCGACACCAAGGAAATCGAGCAGGTACGCGTCTTGGGACGGGGCACCTGGCAGACCTGGCGCCAGAGCGATACCGGCAGCAAAAAGGAGTGGGCGCTGCATGAAGAGGGCATCACCAGCCTGAAAATCATCCCATTCGTGCCCGTCTACGGCAAACGCCTGGGCTACATGCAGGCCACGCCGCCGCTGCTGGAACTGGCGTACAGCAACATCGAGCACTGGCAAAGCAAGAGCGACCAGCAGAATATTTTGCACGTCGCGCGCGTGCCAATCCTGTTTGCCAAGATGCTGGGCGAGGGCGGCATCACGGTCGGCGCCGGCAGCGCGGTCAAGTCCGAATCGCCAGAAGGCGATCTGAAATTCGTGGAGCACGGTGGTAAGGCCATCGAGGCCGGCCGTCTGTCCATCCTCGACCTGGAAGACCGCATGCGCCAGGCTGGCGCTGAACTGCTGGTGATCAAGCCGGGTAACGTGACCGAATCGCAGACCCTGGCGGACAACGAGCAGGGTGCATGCGCGCTGCAGAAGATCGCGGGCAACGTCGAGGATGCCGGTGACCAGGCGCTGCAGTTCATGGCTGAATGGGTGGGGGAGGCCGAAGGTGGCCACATCACCATTTTCAAGGACTTCGGTGCCGCGTCGCTGGCCGAGGCCAGTGCCGAGCTGCTGTTCAAGAGCGCCGCCGGCGGGAAAATCTCGGGCGAAACCTACTTCAACGAACTGCAGCGCCGCGGCATTCTGTCGCCGGATCTGGACTGGGAGACGGAGCAAGAGCGTATCCAGTCGGCTCCGCCAGACCTGATGGGAGCATAAATGGGCGCGCTCGAAGAGTGGATTGCCGAGATGTTCCTCGTTCATTCCCTGAATCTGCTGCGCTTTTCATCCGGCGCGCAAGAGAAAATCTTGCTGCTGATGGCGGCCGTGTCGAAGGAATTGACGGCCAAGCTGAACGAAGGCGAGATATCGACCTACGGCAAGCAGCGCCTGGGCGCACTGCTGCGCGAGTCGAACGCGGTGATTTCATCGCATTACACCGGTATGCAGGCCGAAATGACGCGCAACCTGACCGGTATGGTGCGTATCGAGGCTGATTACACGGCCAAGGTGCTGACCCAGGGCCTCAAGATCGAGTTGGGCGCCAAGCTGCCGCCCGCCACCTATCTGGAGAAACTGGTCGGCGACACGCTGATCAAGGGTGCGCCATCGGCTGACTGGTGGAAGCGCCAGGCACTTGACACGCAATTCCGCTTCGCCAGCCAGGTCCGGCTCGGTGCTGCGCAGGGTGAGACGACGTCGCAGATCGTGTCGCGCGTGCTGGGCAAGAGCGCCAAAGCGGCCGATTCGCCGGCCAACAAGCCGGCATTGCCTGTCACGCCTCCAATGCCAGATTCGAGGGCGCCGCCCGCCGGGCCAGCAACGAAGCCGGGTGCGCCGCCAGCTGATCCAGCCGCTAAGCCGCCTAACGCCGCGCCGGATCCTGTAGCGCCGGGCGAGCAGGGCATCTTGAAAACGTCAGCCGCGAATGCGCGCGCGTTGGTGCACAGCTCGGTGCAGGCAGTGGCCAACGCCGCGCGCCTGGCGTCCTTTCAGCAGAATGCAGACCTGATCGAGTGCCTGGTGTGGCTGTCCACGCTGGATTCGCACACATGCCTGTTGTGCGCCATGCGTGACCTGCACGAGTACTCTCTGGACGACCAGGAGCCAATCAACCATACCCACGAGTGGGCGGGCGGCCCTGGTGCCATCCATTTCAGCTGCCGATGCGTGCTCAGCACGCGTACCAAGTCATTCAAAGACCTGGGCATCGAGCTGGACGAACCGGGCGAAAGCACGCGCCCCAGCGACGGCGGCCCGGTCAGTAGCAAATTGAACTTCAAGGACTTCTTGGCCAGCAAAGACAAGGCCTGGCGGGCTGAGTACTTGGGGCCGGGCCGCGCCGAGATGTACGAGGCGGGGAAGATTACGCTGAATGACCTGATGAACCTCAAGGGCAGGAAGCTGACGCTGGAGCAGCTGCAGGCGAAGTACAAATAGCAAAAGTGAGGGCGAATGGAAATTGCACTGCAAGTCGCGGCTGCCGTATGGGGCGCGTGGATCGCCCTCAACCTGCTTATGGTGGCTCTCGCGGCGACAGTCCTACCGGTTCAGCAGGTGCACTTCGACGGATTCCGGGCGCGGCTGCCGACCTCGTTGCCGACGCTGCTGGCGCCGGCTGAGATCGCCGCTGTCGTGGCACACGAGCATGGCCACGGCCATCACCTGCATATCTGGACCAACCTGCTGTTGCGATGCCTGCTTTTGACGCCTGGGCCGCAGCGCCGGCGCCGACAGGAAATCGAAGCCGATGACTATGCTGTGGCGCGCGGACACGGCGCCCACTTGGCCAGCGCGCTGCGCAAGCTGTCGAGCCATCCCGACGATGTATCGCGAGCCGAGCGCCTGGAGCGCATGTAGCACAAACGATTTCACAGACCGCCCGCGAGGCGGTTTTTTATTGCCGCGAGCGGACGCGAAGCGGCGCACGGCCGGAAGGCCATTAATAGGGCGGATGCCCAGAAAGAACGACCATGCCATTCAAATACAACGCAGACGGAACCATTGCTATCGACGGCGAGAAGAAACTGCCGATCTTCATTCACCCGAACGGTACCGAGGCACCATTCGACGCGGATACCACGCTGGGCACGATCACTCGTCTGAACGGCGAGGCCAAGACCCACCGCGAGGGCAAGGAAGCGGCAGAGGCAAAGCTGAAGACCTTCGAAGGCATCGAAGACGGCGTAGCTGCCCTGGCCGCCCTGAATACGGTGAAGAGCCTGAGTTCCGGCGAACTGAAAACGGCCGCCCAAGTCAAGGAAATCCAAGATGCGGCGGCCAAGGCCGCGCAAGAGCAAGTCGCCGCCCAAGCCAAGGCGAGCGCCACGCAGTTGCAGGAATTGACCGCGCAGCTGGATAAGCGCACCAACGAATTGAACACCCACATGATCGGCGGCGGTTTCGCCAGCTCGAAGTTGTTCACCGACGATAAGCACCCGCTGCGCCTGGCTATCCCTGCCGAGATGGCAAAAGCCTATTTCGGCAACAACTTCAAAGTCGAGGACGGCAAGACTGTCCCGTATGACGCCGCCGGCAACAAGATTTTCTCGCCGACCCGCCCGGGTGAAGTGGCCGACTTCGATGAAGGTCTGGCGCAGCTGGTGGCCGCCTGCCCATTCAAAGATCAGATCCTGAAGGGCTCTGGCGCATCTGGCGGCGGCGCGCAAGGCGGTGGCTCGGGCGGCAGCGGAAACGCCAAGCAGGTCACGCGCGCCCAGTACGAAGCGGCCGACCCATCGGCACGCGCCGGTCTGCTGAGCGGCGGCGCCGTGCTGGTCGACTGATTCCGATTTCCCTGTTCCACCGAATGGCCTGCCGTGCGCGGGCTTTTTCATATCGGCATTACCGCAACATCGCAATACATTTGCCGGCGCCTGGATGGGCTAAGTCGGTGCTTTGGGCCGGATGGCCTGCTGCTGGAAATCCCAAACCACTTACCTTTAAGGCAATCAACATGAAAAAAATGTTCGCTTTTGCCGTGGCGCTCGCCGCCATGGCATTGTCCACGGCCACCTCGGCCGCAACCGCCAGCGCCCAGGCTGTGCGGGGCTTCGCTGCGCCAGCCATCAGCAAGGCAGTCTTCTGCGCACGCGTGGCGCGCGAGCTGGCGTATGGATACGTCTGGAACTACGCCGCCAAGACCGGCCTGGTACTCGGCGCCAACAACCTGACAGGCCTCATCAATACGCTGTATAACGCGATGGATGTGGTTTCCCGCGAACAGATCGGTATGATCCCGGCCGTGTCGAGTGACATGACCTTCGCGCGTGCCGCCGTTGGTCAGACCGTCACTTCGCCAGTTGCGCCAGCAGCAACTGCGACTGATATTGTGCCAGCCGTTACGCCGCCAGATGACGGCAACCAGAACATCGGCAACAAGGGTGTCACGCTGACGAAAGCGCGCCGCGTTCCAATCCGCTGGAACGGTGAAGAAAAACTGGCGCTGGACAATAGCGGCAACAGCTACAACATCATTCTGCGCGACCAGTTCGCGCAAGCGATGCGTACGCTGGCCAATGAAGTCGAAAGCGACCTGACGGCGCTGCACGTCAAGGCGTCGCGTGCTTACGGCACGCCAGGTACCGCTCCGTTTGGCGTGGCCAACGAGCTGAATGACACCGCCGGCGCGCTGCGCATCCTGGAAGACAACGGCGCTCAAGGCCTCGACTTCCAGTTGGTGCTGGGCAGTGCTGCCATGCAAAACATGCGCAGCAAGCAGTCGGGCCTGTTCAAGGTAAATGAAGCTGGCCGCGAAGACATGCTGCGCAACGGCATCACCGACCGCCTGCAAAATCTGGCGCTGCGCCAGTCGTCGCAGATCAAGCGCCCAGCCAAGGGTACCGCTGTCGGCGCCACAACCAATGCCGCAGGCTATGCTTTCGGCGCCACGGTTATCACGTTGGCGGCAGCTGGTACCGGCACGTTTGTTGCTGGTGATGTAGTCAGCATTGCTGGCGACCCGGAAAACAAATACGTGGTTGCCTCCGGCGATGCTGACGCCTCGAACGGCGGCACGATCACCCTGGCTGCGCCAGGCCTGATGCAGGCTATCCCTCCCGCCGCGACGGCGATCACCGTTGCCAACGTCGGCTTCCGTAACCTGTTCTTCGCTCGTTCGGCGATCGTGCTGGCCACCCGTGTACCCGCGCTGCCGACGCAGGGCGACTCGGCTGTCGACCGCACCATCATCACCGATCCGGTGTCGGGCCTGTCGTTCGAGGTCAGCATGTACATGCAGTACCGTCAGGTGCAGTACGAGATCGCACTGGTATGGGGCTGCGGCACCGCCAAGGACGAGCACTTCGGCATCCTGCTGGGCTAACCATCAACCCGGCCCGGCCTGCACTGAGGTGCTGCCGGGCCTCACCTGGAATTCACCATGGATACCCTCAAAATCGTATCGACGGACCCGCACACGCAGGGCCCATTCGTCGTCATCAATAAATCCGACTTCAACCCCGACGTGCACGAGCTGTACGGCGACCAGGACCTGGGTGCGCCGGCCGAACGCGTGCCAACCATGGCCGAGCTGCTGGCCGCGCGTGATCAGCTGCTGGAGCGCGAGCGCGAACTGGCGGCCGAGAAGGATCGCGTTGCCGAACAGGCCCAGGCCAACGAGGCCGAAGCGCAACGCCTGCGCAACGAAGCTGTAAGCCTGCAGGCCGCGAAAGATGCAGCTGCTGCGGCAAGTCTTGCCACTTCGACCGAAAAGCCAGCCAAGGCTGCCAAGGCGTAATCCCTGGCCAGCACCGCCCCGCGCGCCGGGGCATTCCACAAACCGCATTCCCGAAAGTCACTATGCCAACCATCACCGCCGGCAGCACGCCACAAACCATCAGCTTGTCCGAGGGGCAAGTTCTGAATATCAGCGGCGTCGTCGGCACTGCTGGCGTGGCGTATCGCCTCGATCCGGTGCTGGGTGGCACGAATTCACTGCAATCGTGGACCATCGGCGCTGGTGCGTTGGCGCAGATCGGGCCTTATGCCGGCCTGCAGCGCTTCCTGGTGACGTGCTCTGCGGGACGTGTGGATGTGAGCGCGTCAAATGCGGTGTTGAACCTGTCGAGCGGTGGCGCCGCTGGATCGATTCCATTTTCGGCTGCTGTTCCGCTTGGTGGCGGTAGCGTCGTGATGGAAAAGAAGGTGGTGAGCGGGGCGCTGACATTCGTGCCTTCTGGCGCTATCTCTGGTGGCGTATGCGTTGCAGAGATGCTGGCCGACGGCGTGAATGCGCCTTCGTTCGCGGCTTTTGAAGAGCATTCCTCGTCGTCAGGCTGGCTGAATACGGCGGGATTTACGAACCTTGTGCAGTTTTTCTGCATCGGCACCCGCAATTACTTCTCGGTCTCGCAGCCCCTTGTACAAGTGGCACCCGATTTGACGCCGCCGACCGTGGCGTCAGCTATCGTCGCGGCAGCTTTGCCGGGAGTGCTCTCCATCGGCTTCAGCGAGGCGCTGGCCAGCGGCTTTGTTCCAACCGCAGGCGCATTCACGGTCGACGGCCACACCGTGACCGCGGTGGCCTTGCGCGCAGCCTTCGTAGGCTTGACAGTTGCCCCGGCGTTTGGGGGCGGAGAGGCCGCGCGCACGGCGGCGTATGTGCAGCCCGGTAGTGGCGGCTTGCGTGACCCGGCCGGCAATCTGGTGGCGTCGTTTAGCGGCCGTGCGATTGCCAATAATGCCGGCGTGGTCGTGACCGTGCCAGCTGCGCCCACAGCGGTTGCAGCGGTGGCCGGCAATGGCCAGGCCACTGTAACCTATACGCCTGGGGCCGATGGCGGCTCGACCATCACCGGTTACGTGGCCACATCAACGCCAGGCGGATTTACTGGCAGCGGCACATCTGGCCCGATTGCGGTGCCTGGCTTGACGAATGGGGTGGCCTATACGTTCACCGTGCACGCCGTGAACAATATCGGCAACAGCGCCGAGTCGGCACCATCGGCCGCTGTTACGCCAGCATTGCCGGCCGCCGGATATGCTCGGTTCGCAAGTCTGGTCAACACGACCGAGAGCGGCAGTGCCGACCCATACGCCTACACAGGTAATGGCACAGCATTTGGTACTGCAATGGGCGGCATAGCAACAAAATCTCGCGTGGTTGGGACTGATGGCTCTTGCGCTGTGGTGCTTGGCACGGCCACCGACGCGACGCACGAGGCAATGCTCGGACTGGATAATTCTGCCACCCCTGTCGGCTACACTTCGCTGGACTATGCGGTGTTCGCGCCAAGCACGGGAACCTATCGTGTGGTCGTTGGGGGAGTTAGTACGGCAGCGACAGTGGCCGTTTCCTGCGCTGCGGGCGACATCATGCGCCTCAGTATCGCAGGGGCGAATCTTGACGCACAGGTATCGAAAGACGGCGGCACGACGTGGACGACCATCTACTCATGGAGCGGCATCTCCTCATCGGCAGTTAAGTATCATATCCAGGCTGCGAAATCTGCTGTACTCACCGCCAGCCAGATTGTCGGTGCCGCATGATGATCATTCCGACCGGAATGGCGCGCACGATCTATGACCCGTCCCGTACAGCCATCACCTACGACGGCAACAGCATTATCGATCCGACGCTGCCAGGCGACCTGGTACTGCAGCTGGCAGCCATGCCGCCCATCAGCAATGCACTGACGATTTCCAATATCGGAAAGTCGGGCCAGACCATCCGGCAAATGATCGCGACGCGGAGCGATGTTTTGGCATCCTTTGTACCCGGTCGCCGCAATATCCTGATCGCATTCGAGATCACCAACAGTATTTTCAACGGAGTGTCCCGAACTGGCCTGCAAGCCATTGCCGATCTGGCCGAATATATCATCGCGGTGCAGGCCGACGTCGCTGCTGCTTACCCAGGTCAGCGGTGGACCGTGATTGTACAGACGGCCATCCCGCGCGGCGACTATCTGGGCGCCGTCTATACCGCGCAGACCGGGGAGGTGGAGCTGCAGGCCGCCAACGCGGCACTGCGGGCGGACTACCGCTCGATGGGCGCAACAGCCCTCGTAGAGTCGCGGCGCCCAGGCGGCATTTTCGATTTCACTGACTCGCACAACGGCGTTCGATTCCCGTCGACCTATTGGCGCGATCGCACGCACCCGAATGCGGCCGGCGACGCCGTGTTGGCCGGTTATGTAGCTGATGTCCTGAAGACGCTGCCTGCCCGCTGAAATTTTAAGGATCCACATGCTCACAATCGAAACCGGCGCAGGCCTGTCTGACGCCGAATCTTACGCCAGCATCGCCGCAGCTGACGTGCGCTGTGCCAGCCTGGGCCTGACTGCCTGGGCGGCGCTGGCCGTAGCTGACAAGGAAATCGCCCTGCGCAAGGCCATGGTCTTCATGGCCACCTACCGCACGCGCTGGGCCGGCCGTCGCGTCTATCAGCGCCAGACGCTGGACTGGCCGCGCTACAACGTCGTGGTCGATGGCTTCATCGTGCCCAGCACCATCGTTCCGCCCGACGTGATCAATGCCTGCATCGACCTGGCCGTGCGCGCCGGCAGCGGCGAAGATCTGCTGCCCGACCTCGACACTGGCTCGAACGCGATCAAGAAAGACAAGACCGGCCCGCTGGAAACGGAGTACTTCCAGAACACCACGGATGCGCGTGAGCGCTTCGTGGCCGTGGACGCAATCCTGGCGCCTTACTTCGGCGAGCCCGGTGGTGGCAATTCGATCAAGGTGACACGAGCATGAGCGCATACCCCGCAGTGAAGATCGATGGCTGTTTCGTCGCTGATAACACCTACCGCGACGGCGGCAAGGTATGGATCGTCACCAACCTGATCGCACGCGCTAAGGACTTGGTGCCGTTCGACCTGCCAATGGCGGCGATTTACTCCGGCAGCGAGGTCTGGACCCCTGTCGGTTCGGCCTACGGCATCGCGCACCACGTGCGCCGCGCGCTGGACGTCAACACCGAGTATCCGATCATTCTGTGCCAGCAGGGCTTCATCATGGACGGCTGGCATCGCGTGCTGCGTGCCCTGATCGACGGCAAGACCACGATCAAGGCCGTGCGCTTCGTGAAGACGCCGCCGTATGACTACTTGAAAGCGCCATAGGCTATGACCGATTACAGCAAAAGCGCCTCGCGTGCCGACCAGTCCCTGCGCCGCAAGGGCGGCGTCGTGGCGCTACGCCAGGTCGTCACCGGTCCATATGATCCAGGCCTGGGCTCTGCACCCACCATCACCACGGACTACGAAGGCACCGGCGTGAAGATAAACTACGAGGCCGAGAACATCGACGGCACGCTGATCCAGGCGGGCGACCAGAAACTGCTGTTGTCGCCGCTGCAGCGTAACGGCGCGCCAATGCCGACGCCAACCACGGCCGACTTGGTGCTGTTCGGCGGCGCCAGTTACACGGTAAAGGCCGTCGGAACCACAGCACCGGTCGATGTGGCCGTGCTGCACACGCTGCAACTGCGGGGGCTTTGATGGCGAGCATGTCATTTTCGATGCAGATTGCCGAGTTCATCGCCAAGACCAAGGCCAACCAGGATCTGGTGGTGCGCGCCATCACCATGAAGATCGACAACAAGCTGGTGCAGCGCTCGCCGGTCGGTGATGCCAAATACTGGAAGCACAAACCGCCACCAGGCTATACAGGCGGGCGCTTCCGCGCCAACTGGCAGCTTTCCATCGGCTCGCCGACCGCTGGCGTCCGCGACCTGATCGACAAGGACGGAAGCGCCACAATCGCCGCCCACGGTAGCACGATCAGTGCGGCGAAGGCGGGCGACGTGATCTACCTCGTGAACAACCTGCCCTATGCGAAGCGCATCGAGGAGGGCTGGTCCCGCCAGGCGCCCGTCGGCGTCGTTGCGCTGACGGTCGTGGAATTCCGCACCATTGTGGACAACGCTGTGAACGGCGTGCGCGACGGCACCACCGCAAGCGAGTTCGCCCAAGGCTATTCGAGCTATAAATTATGAGTCAATCAACAATACGCGCTGCGCTGGAGGTGGCCCTGGCCAGCCTCGCGCCAGCCATCGACATCGCTTGGCAGAATGTGCCATACACGCCAGTTACCGGTCGACCGTACCAAGCAGCCTATTTGCTGCCGGCCGATCCAGATAATCATTCCATGGGCGACGGCTCGCGCCAGGAGCGCGGCATCTTCCAGGTCAGCTTGCTGTATCCGCCAGGGCAGGGCACCGCCGCCGCCGGCGCGCGCGCTGAAATGATCAGGGAGCTTTTCCGCCGCGGCGCAAGCTTCACGAAGGGCGATGTGACCGTGCAGATTGAGCGCACGCCTGAAATCGCCAACGGCCGCGAGGACGGCGACCGCTGGATGGTGCCGGTCAAAATCCGGTATTTCTGCAACTTGTAACACGCATCACTCCACACAGATCGCCTCGGCGGTCTTTTTTTTCGACCAAAGAAAGGCAATCCATACCATGACCACTGCAAACGGCATCGACAGCCTGCTCGTTATCGGCAAGCAAACAGCGGAAGGCACAAAGGCCCAGGCTGCCGCCGGCCGCCTCTATCCACGCGTGACCGCGACGTATGACACGGACGCCGACAAGTACTCGAGCAATGAGATCGACCCGAGCCAGCAGCAGAGCGATACCCGCCTGGGTAACTTCCGCACCTCTGGCGTCATCAAGGGCGAAGCCAGCTGCGGCACCTACGCCTTGCTGCTGGCCGCGCTGCTGCGCCGCGACTTCACGGCCGGAGGCGTCACCGCGGCACAGAACACCATCGCATCGGGTGCCACGGGTCTGACTCGCAGCGCTGGTTCCTGGCTGGCCGACGGTCACCGCGCCGGTACCGTCGTGCGCATCGGCGGCTTCCTGACCACCGGCGCGGCCAACAATGCCAAGAACTTCTTCATCACGTCCGCTACTGCGCTGAAGCTGACGGGCCAGTTTATGAACGGCTCGGCCATGACCGTTAAGGTCGAGGGCGATCCAGTGACGGTGACGGCGATCGGTAAGCGCAGCTTCACGCCGCTGAGCGGACACACCACCGACTGGTTCACTGCGGAAGTTCAGGATCCTGGCATTGCCGTCAACCGCTGCTTCATTGATCAGTTGGTGAGCAAGGTTGACTTATCCGTGCAGCCGAACGGCATCACCAGCATGGATTTCACGCTGATGGGCAAGCTGGAAGGCCCGACGACGCCGGCAGCATACTTCGCCGCGCCGGCGGCCGCGCCTGGCACCGGCAAGTTCTCGGGCGCCACGGCGATGCTGACGGTGGCCGGCATCCCGTCGCAGATTTGCACCGGCATGTCGCTGTCCCTCGATGGTCAGGTCAAGATCGATCCGGTGATCGGCTCCAAGTTCGCCACGGCCGGCTCGCGCGGCAAGGTGCTGGGCTCCGGGCAGTTCACCGTGCTGATGCAGGATTCGGCCTATATCGACTACTTCAAGGAAGAAGTCGAGTTGCCGCTGGCCTACGCCATGGCGGCCAGCACGGCGCCATTGGCCGATGCGATGACCATCGCCATGGGGCGCATCAAGATCACCAGCGCCAAGGTCGATGATGGTGAAAAAAACAAGATTGTCACTTGTGCCTTCGACATCCTGCGCTACCAGGGCGCCGATGCGCAGTATGAGGCGACCACCGCCGCCTTCCAAGACACCAGTCTGTAATCCATTGCCCGGCCACGCGCCGGGCTTCCTTTTTGGCGCAAGCCAACCCCAGCACCGACCGGTCGCTGTCGCCTTCGTGGGCGCGGCGGCCGGCACGGGCATTGTTTATTTCCCACGAAAGGCACTACCCATGAATACCACCCAAGCACCCGCAGTCCTGAACGCCGCTCAAGCCCTGGCCGTCGCTGGCTTCGATATCGCCAACCTGTCCGCGCCAGCCGCGCGCGTGACCTTCGACGTGCCCGTGATCTTCGACGCCGACGGCGAGCCCGTGGCCGGCATCAAGATCGTCGGCAAGAATTCCGACGAGTACCGCAAGGAAAGCCACGCCGTGCGCGCCGAAGGCTACAAAAAATCGGCCAAGCGCAAGACCGCCATCGATGCATCGACGGACGAAGGTGCCGATCAGTTGGTGAACGTCATCGATGACAACCAGAAGCGCCTGGCGCTGGCCGTGGCTGTCGACTGGTACGGCTTCACCAGCAACGGCGCGCCGGTCGCCTTCGACAAGGACATGATCGCCGCGGCGTTCGACAAGTACCCAACCTGGCAGGACCGCGTAACGGCCGCCCTGGAAAACGACGCCAATTTTTTGAAGGTCTAACCCAGGCCCTGTTGCTGTACGCCGATCATCTGTTTGATCGCGCGGCAGCGGCAGGCGACGGCAACGCCAAGGGCGATCACCTGGACACCGCCCGGCAAAACCCGCTCTACCGAGCACCCGAGGCACCGGCGGTGCCGCAGCTGCCGCCCGAGTTGGCCTATATCTGGACCTGGTTCACCCAGCTGAACCAGAAGCGCCAGTGCGGCATGGCCGTGAACGCGCTGACCAGTGCCGAGATATTGGCCTGGCAGGCGCGTCATGGTATCCGCTTCGATCCGTTCGAAGAAGCCGCCATCGATCGCCTTGATGCGCTGTTCATTTATCGCCAAAACAAGAAGGACAAATAAATGCCTGATATCGCCGAGCTTGGCCTTTCGATTGACACGCGCCAACTGGAGCAAGGCGCCCAGGCGATGGACCGTCTCGGCGCCGCCAGTGAACGTGTCGAGAAGAAGGTCGACAGCGCGACGACGGCAGTGGCGCGCCTGGGAGATGCTAGCGCGTCAGCCAAGGGCAAGGTTGAGGAGGGTGCCGTCGCCGTGTCATCCGTTGGGGATGCTGGCGAGCGCGCGCTACGCATGATCGAGCCGGCGAGGGCGGCAATGCTGTTGCTTGGGTATGCCGGGATTAGTGTGCGTTCCGGGGCTGCGGAAGCTGCGCTTGGCCTGGACGCATTGAGCGGTTCGGCAGCCAGCATCGCACGGCAGGCATTGGACCCTGCAAAAAATGCAATGCTGATGCTTGGATACTCTGGCGCCGGTGTTCAATCGGCGGCAGTGCAAGCCGCGCAAGGGCTCGATATGCTGCGGGCTGCTGCTGAATCGGTGGCGCGTCAGGGTCTGGATCCGGCGAAAAATGCCATGCTGCTGTTGGGCCATGCCGGCTCATCGGTTCAGGCTGGCGTTTCGAGCGCATCAACTGCGCTCGATGTGCTTGGCGGCTCGGCGTCAAATACTGGTCAACGGACTTCTGTTGTTTGGGAGGTGCTTGATAGAGTTGGCAACTCAGCATCCGGCGTAGGCTCGCGTGCGCTTGTTGCTGCGGAGACCTTTGAAAACCTCGGCAGATCAGCGTCCAACATAAGCCCCCGTGCGATTTCTGCTGCGGATGCCATTGAAAACCTTGGCGCTACAACTGAGCGCACATGGAAAAAGCAAGCCGATTACAACGGCGCAATGAATGATACTTCGCGCCTGATGCGAGATGCTGCCGAGGCGTCGCGGAATTTGGAGGACTCAAAACACAGGCTGCTGGTTGAACTCCAGCGCGAAATTGATGTTTTCGGCATGTCGCGCAGTGAATTGGAGCGCTACCGTGCTGCGGAGCAGGGTCTGGGCCTTTCTGCACAAAATAAGGCTGCCGCCCTGGGATCTAGCATTGATGCTATGCACCGCGAGGAACGCGCGGCGCGCGATGCGGCGGCAGCCGAGGACCAGGCCACCCAGGCAGGCGACCGCTTCATCAAGAACCTGCGGGACCAAGTGGCCACGCTGGGCATGACAACCCAGCAACTGCAAGCCTACCGTGCTGCCCAGTTGGGCGTTTCCGATGCGGCTGCGCCCTTGATCAACAAGTTGGCCGAGGCCGGCGCCGGCGCTAAGTCGGCGGGCGGCCACATGGAAGGCCTGAGTTTTCAGTCCGCCAGCGCAAAGCGCGAACTGCTGGTGCTCGCCCATGAGCTGAGTCAGGGGCAGTTTCAGCGCTTCGGCGGCTCGATGATGGTTCTCGGCGAACAAACTGGCGCCGCCAGCCTGCTGTTCAGCGCCGCCGGCCTGGCTGCGCTGGCCTTTGCTGGCGCACTGGGCACGGTTGCCTACGCGATGATCAAAGGTGCCAGCGAGCAGCGTGAAATGAACAATGCCCTGATCTCGACGAACAACTATGCAGGCGTCACCAGCGACAAGCTGAACGAAATGGCGCATGCGGCGACTGAGGCGGGTGGGAGTATCCGTGAGGCCAAGAAGGTCGTCACAGAGTTGGCCGGCACCGGCAAATTTACGGGCGATCAGATCGCCTACATTACTGATGCGGTTATTGCTCTTGAGCATGCCACGGGTGAATCTGTCAAAAAAACAATCAAAGAATTCGAATCTCTGGCCGTTCAGTCGACTGGTAGCACCAACCGTGCGACCGAGGTGATCACGCGCGCAACCGTCAAGTTGGATGACACCTATCACTTCTTGACGCTTTCCGTATATGAGGCAATCCGTGCCTTGGAAAAAGACGGTGATGCCAAGGGTGCATCTGCAGTCGCCACTGAAGCGTTTGCAAAGGCAACCAAGGATGGTGCAGAGCAGATGATTGCCAACCTTGGTAGTGTGGCGCGCGCTTGGCATGGCGTAAAAGAAGCAATCGGCGGCGCTATGGATGCCATCGGAAGCTACGGCGCCAAGGCCACGCCAGCGGCCGATGTAAAAAAATACAGTTTCCGCCTGTCGGAATTCGATAAGGGACTGGCTGATAGCAATCTGCGCTTGGGGCGCGCACCTGATGCCATTACGCCTGAACTACAGGCAACCCGTACGCAGATTGTCCTTGGCCTGACCGACGCCGTAGACAAATTGAACAAAGCTGATGCCGTAGCTATGGCCCAGGGAGAAGTGGCGACTAAAAATTCGCGTGCAGTTCATGCCGCTGCAATGATCCACGCGGAAGATATCCGCCTGCAAAAGAAAGGAATGGGGGAGCTGGCGGTCGCCCTGGATGCGTACCAATCGAACATCGATGCCATTCGCGCTGCTGACCCAAATTCACCTCTTATTAGCCCTGACGCGATTGCCGCTGGTATTGCTGCTCGGACCAAAGCGCACACAGAGCAGGCTAAACCAAAGGCCGACCAGGTCGAAAACACTCAACTTGCCGACCAGATCAAGCAGTATGAGAAAGAGGCCGCGACCGCGAAGGCCCATTACGACGCATTGGGCAAGCTTGACGACATGTACTTAAGGGGCGGCGAACTGTCTGTACAACAGGCATACGAGAACAAGCGCTCATATGCAACCAAAACATATGAAGCCCAGATTGACGCGTATGACCTGGAGCTTGATGCGTTGACCAGCCACAACAGCCGCACCAGCGGCGAGGCTGCGAAACACGAAAAGCAGATCAACGAGATCCTCGGGAAACGTGACGCGGCAGAGAAAGCCTTCTTTGACGAGAGTTTCCGTCGGGACGAAGAGGAGCGCTTGCGCCAAGCGGCAATCGCCACCGCCGCATCAGATGCCGCCAACAAGGAAATCGCAGCCATTAATGCCCAGGTGGCCGCTGTTGAGGAGCAAATCCGCACCTACGGCTTGTTGCCGGCGCAAAAAACCGCTTTGGCAGTCGCGGATCTTGAAGAGCAAAAAGCTGCTCTTGCCAGTTTCGAGGGCAATGAGAAGGTCATTGATGGCATTAATCGCAAGATCGAAGCGATGAAACGCCTTGGCATCGTGCAAAGCAAGGCTTCGACGCAAGAGCAGGGTGGCGACGTGGCCAAGGCCAAAGAGTTGCTGGATATCCTGACGGCTGTCGACACTGCAACGAAGTCGGCAGCGCAAGGTATGGCCGCGTCGTTCGGCGCGGTCGGCACTGCTATCGGCGGACTGACGACAGCCTTATCCGGCTATGCCGTGCAGCAGCAGGCTATCGCTGCCCAGTTGGCCGCCGCCACCAAGGATGCCTATGGTGACCCGACCAAAGTCGCCAAAGCCCAGGCCGCTGCGGCCCAGCAGGGCGCCCAAGCGCAGATCAAGTCTTATGGAGACATGGCCAGCGCCGCCAAGGGCTTCTTCAAGGAAAACAGCACCGGTTACAAGGTGATGGAAACCGCAGAAAAAGCATTCCGCGCCTATGAAATGGCCATGGCCGTCGAGTCGATGGTCAAAAAGATCTTCTTCAAAGAAGCCGAGGTGGCCGCCAACCTGACACTGAACGCCACCAAGGTGGGCGGCGAGGCTGCTGCCAGTGCCGCGTCAACCGGCCTGGCCGCGACCGAGGCCAGCGCCTGGGGCATCACGGCGGTGGTGAAGGCCCTGGCCTCGCTGCCGTTCCCAATGAACCTGGCCGCTGGCGCCGCTACGCTGGCGGCCGTGGTGGCCATCGGCGCCAAGATGCTGGGCGGCGTAGGCGGTGGCAGCGTCAGCGTATCCGAACAACGCCAGGCTGCCAACGGTACCGGCTCGGTGCTGGGCGACTCGTCCGCGAAGTCGGAATCGATCGCACACAGTCTGGCCATCATGGAAAAGAATTCCGGGCTGGGCCTGGCTTACTCTGCATCGATGGCCAGCTCATTGCGCCAAGTTGTCGACGGTATTGGCGGTCTCGGTGGCCTGCTGGTGCGTAATTCCGGAGTGACCGGCAGTATGGCGGCCGATACAAAAGGGGGCGCCGCGTCGTTTGGCGCGTCCACCCTTGGTGTTGCACTGACGGGCGGGGTTATCGGCTTGACACTGGATAAACTGACCGGCGGACTTGTTGGAAAAATCACCGGTGGCATCCTGGGTTCCATATTTGGAGGTAAAACGACCACGCTTGATACGGGCGTCATGTTAAACAAGGCATCGCTGACCAGTATTCAGATGGGTGGCGTGTCCGCTAGCCAATATACCGACACGAAAACGTCGGGTGGCTGGTTCTCTCGCGATAAGAACCGCACTGCGCTGAGCAGCCTGGGTGGTGAGGCGAACGACCAGTTCACTAAAATCATCCTGGGCCTGCGCGACACGATTCAATCAAGCGCCACGGCGCTGGGCATGGGTGGCGCCGTTTTTACCGCGCAGCTGAATACATTCGTGGTCGACCTGGGCAAGATCAGCCTGAAGAATTTGAAGGGCGATGAACTGCAGAAGGCCTTGGAAACAGCGTTTTCAAAGCTGGGCGACGACATGGCCAAGTTCGGCGTGGGCGGCCTGGAGCAGTACCAGGCCGTGGGCGAGGGTTACCTGGAAACGTTGGCGCGCGTGGCCAATGACTACATGCAGGTGTCCGACGTGCTGGCCGTGCTGGGCAAGTCCTTCAATACGACCGGCCTGGGCGCGGTGGCGCTCAGCGAAAGCTTGATCGCGGCAGCCGGCGGCCTTGATAAGCTGACCAGCGGCACGAGCTACTTCGTTGAAAACTTCCTGACGGAAGCGGAACGCATGGCGCCGATCACCAAGTCGGTGAACGACGCCATGGGCAAGCTGGGAATATCGGGCGTGACCACGGTCGACCAGTTCAAGGCCCTGGTGCTGGCGCAGGACCTGAACACGACTGCTGGCCAGGCGATGTATGTGGGATTGATTGCCCTTGCCGAACCGTTCAAGAAGGCGGCCGACTATGCGGCCGAGCTGGCCGGTACCACGGGCGACCTGGCCGCAGCGAACAAGACCGCCAGTGAGATTGCCAGCGAGCGTCGCGACCTGCAGCAGCAGCTCAACGAATTGACGAAAAGCGAAACGGCGTTGCTGGCCATCCAGCGCGCTGCCATCGCCGACGTCAATAAGGCGCTGTTTGACCAGGTGCAGGCGGCCAAGGCTGTGGTCTCGGCCAAGGACGCACTGGGCAAGGCCTACGACAGAGAGGCGGCAGCGGCCCAGACTGCGCTGGATAAATCGAAATCGTGGGTGGCCACGCTCAACGGCCTGAACGCCAGCATGGCGCTGGGCGGCCAATCCACCCTGACGCCAGAGCAGAAGTACGCCGAGGCGCGGGCCCAGTTCGAGAAAACCCTGGCGGCGGCCAATGCCGGCGACACGACGGCGCAGTCCGGCCTGTCGGCCGCCGAGCAGGCCTTCTTGACCGCCTCCCAGGTGGTCAACGCCTCGGACGCCCGTTACGCGGCAGATTACGCACGCGTGCTGGCAGCCAATGACGAGGCGTTGAAATGGGCCTCGGCCCAGGTCGACGTGCAGCAGGCCAGCCTGGATGCCCTCAAGGCCCAGGTGTCGGGCCTGATCACCATCAACGACAGCGTGCTGACGGTGGCGCAAGCCATCGCCAACCTGCAGGCGGCGATGGGCACGGCGACCGGCCTGGGCGTGAAGTTCGACGGTTCCCATGCCGGCGGCCTGGCCAATGTGCCGTTTGATGGTTACGCGGCCGAGCTGCACCGCGGTGAAGTGGTGGTCGACGCGCCAGCGGCGGCAGCCATGCGGCGCTATTTCGGTGGCGCGCCAAGCCAGGGCGGCGGCAACACCGATGCCCTGGTGGCCGAGATCAAGCGTCTGAATGAAAAGCTCGACAAGCTCAACGCCGACACGAACAGAAATGCTGGCGCCACCATCCAGGCCACCGTCGAATCGAACGACAAGGCCGCCAAAACGGTCGTGGCTGGTGTCGACAAGTCAGCCAAGAGCTCGGCCTGGGCCAATACAGTGAAAGGAGAATACGCATGACTGATGCGCAATTTTTAGAATGGCTGCAAAGCCCGTCCGCCATCCGCATGGTGCTGATCGAGGCCCAGGTGAACGTGGCCGGCCAGGAGGTGACGCGGTATATCGCCTCCCGGCCGTACGTCACAGGCCCGGCCGATGTGCCGGCCAACACGGAGTATCTGCCGCTGGCCACCGGTGGCCTGGCCTTCACGGAACAGGTCAGCTTGACGGGCGAGGCCGGACTGTCCGGCGGTGACATCGAGCTGGACAACGGCGATGGCGCACTCGATGGCTGGTTGCTCGATGTGTGGCGCAACCGCGCCATCAAAGCCTGGGCTGGCGACCCCAGCTGGCCGCGCGCCGATTTCCGCCTGGTGTTTGACGGCATCGTCGATGACGTTGGCAGTTCCAGTCGCGAGACAATCAACCTGGTACTGCGCGACAAGTTGCAGCGCTTAAATACGCCCATCACCGAGGTCAAGCTGGGCGGTACGACGCCGAACAAGGACGCAATCTTGCCGATTCCGTTCGGGGAATGCCACAACGTCACGCCGCTGCTGACCGATCCGGCCACCTTGGAATATGGTTTTCTCGGTGCCGTCGAGTCGAGTTTCGAGGTGCGCACCAACGGCAAGCCGATTGCCGTGGCCTTGAATGACCAGGCCGGGCGCTTCAACCTGACCACGCCGCCATACTCGGCTGCGATCACGGTCAGCGTGCAGGGCGACAAGGGCGGCAGCTATGCGCCGCGCATCGCCCCGCTGGTGCAGCGCATCGCTACGGCGTACGGCAAGGCCGCCGACCGCTTCACGCTGGCAGACCTCGACCTGGCCAATCTGGCCGCCTTCGATGCCGCCCACCCGCAGCTGGTGGGCCTGTACGTTGCGGACCGGACGAACCAGGCGCAGGCCATCCAGCAGCTGGCGGCCAGCGTGGGCGCCCAGGCGCTGATGTCGCGCACCGGCCAGCTGCGTCTGGTGCAGATCGCGCTGCCTGCAGCCGGCGTGCCGGTGCAGATTGGCCCCGAACACATGCGACTCGATTCCTTGCGCCCGGTACAGCGCCTGCCGGTGGTGGCGGCCGTCAAGATCGCCTTCGACCGCAATTACACGCTGCAGGCCAGTCTGACCACCAGCATCCCGCCAGCGCATGCCGACCTGTACGCGACGGAGTGGCTGACGGACACCGCTGTCGATGCCGTGGTAAAGGCGCGTTACCGCCTGACGGACGACCCGCCACAGATCGAAACCTGCCTCAAGACCAACGCAGACGCGCAAGCGGAAGCGGCGCGGCGCCTGGCCCTGAACAAGGTGCAGCGCACGATTTATGAATTTGACGGAGAGCCTGAGATGATGATGCTGGAACTGGGGCAGCCCGTGGTATTGCGCGATGACCGCTTCGGCCTGCAGGACGGTGTGCCTGGTGTGGTGGTGCTGCTGTCGCACCAATGGCTGGCCGGGCGCGTGACGGTGGGGGTGTTGGTATGACGGCCATCGGCGGCGCGCGCGATACGCTGCTGCAGGCGACGGCGGAGCGTTTCAGCACGACGGCGGACGGCAAGGCGATCCTGCTGGCTGGCAGTACGCCTGTGTTTCGCGTGAACAGTGCCGGCGCCGGCGCGCCCGGCTCGATTGCGATTACCGCCAAGCCCGTGAACGTGGTGGGTGATATCGTGTTTTCGGTGTCTGACGGCACGCAGTTGACCGTCAACGGCAACGTGGCCACGGTCGACTTTGCCAGCATGACCACCGACACGACCCTGGTGCAGGCGCGCATCCGCGAATTTGGCGTCGATTACGTGGCCAACTACATGATCAGCAAGGTCTTCGACGGTATCAGAGGCGACACCGGCCTGGCAGGCTTGAACACGGGCCAGGCCTTCGCCTACAAGCGCGCGGCCGTGGCGCCTGATGATTTGCCGGGTGACGTGGTCTTTTCTTTTGCCACGGGCAGCATCACGACGCCTGCCGGCAACGACCTGGCCAATGGCTGGTCGAAGAATATCCCGGCAGGCACGGCGCCGCTGTACGTGCGCGTGGCCGCCGCCAGCTCGCGCAATGCCACGGACAATATTGTCGCCAACGAGTGGGCGGGGGCCGTGCAGCTGGCCAAAGATGGTGCCAATGGCGTGGATGGCCTGAACGTGGCGCCCGTGCGCATCTACCAGCGCGGGGCCACCAATGTTGCGCCGGCGCTGCCGAGCGCGGCATGCACGTTCA
>NZ_LT607491.1:0-3212 GCF_900095235.1 Janthinobacterium sp. UMAB-60 | reverse complement strand
CACGGCCGCGTCGCGCGGCGCCACCGATGACATTCCTGCCAGTGAATGGTCGGCGGCGGCGCGCCTGGCAGCTGATGGTGCCTCCGGCCAGCGCGGTACCGTGACGGTGACGGCACCCGGCTATTCCACCTGGTCGGATGCCTCGGCCGTGTATGAGTTGGGCCATGCCGGCTATGGCGCGCCGATCAACCGCGACGTGGTGACCTTGTACGACGCCACGCATGCGGTGACGAAGTTCTTTGTCGATGGCGCCTGGGTGGTGCTGGGCACGGTGTTGAATGGCAATCTGCTGGTCGACGGAACGGTCGCGGCCAAAGCGTTATCGGTGGATAAGCTGTCCTCCATCACTGCCGATATCGGAAAAGTTACTGCCGGCGACCTGTACGGCACGACGTTACATGGCGGAACCGGGTATCCAACCAATGCCTACAGCTGGCCCAGTAACGGTGGTACTGGCTTTCATTTGAGCGCTCAAGGGCTACTTATTGGCAATATAGATGTGCCAGGTGGTTTTTTCCAGCTGTCGAGTACGGGCTATTTTGAGATGCCAGGACTGACGGTGAACAAGGGGAAGGCCAGCTTTACGGGCGACGTCGTTTCTGGCACAGCCCCAGGCTTCCGCATTGAGATGGGGCCTGATGATCCTGTATATGCCATGTGGGCCGGATCGGGCGCCAAAACCGATACGAACGCAATTTTTTACCTGAAGAAATCGGGCGCGGGCTATTTTGGCGGCGCTCTATCCGCTGGTACTTTACGCACCGCTGTTACCAATCCTACGTTTGGGACGTCCGAGAGCGTCATCACTGGACCATTTGGCAGCAATGGAGGTGCGATCACGGTGGTGGGAAGTATTGATATGTACTCTCAGGAGACTTCCTACAACTACAACTTCAGCGCGGGTGCAGGCACTGCCGGATGTACGTTTACCTTGTTCCGAAAACTTGGCAGTAACGGTACTGAAACCGCTGTCCACACATTCTATCTTGCCGGGAGCATAGCCTACGATAATTACACTTCCGTCGATGACCTGTCGAGCGGCACCATTTCTCTGAATGGCTCTTTCACCTTTGTAGACCCTGTGCAAAGCACGCTGCCACGCACCTATCGGCTTGCAACGGCGATTACATACCAAGAATTTACACACAAGAAGAAAATTGGAGCGCCTCCGGTCCTCGACATCGGTGGCAGTTACGGTCAGCGCCTCACCATCATCACCACGGAATAACATGGCGAACCTACGCATCATCTACGACAACGCCGCCGACCGGGCAGTGCTGACGGCATCGAGCCAGGCCGGCGCGTTGGGCCCGGGCAACCTGCAGCGCGAACGCAAGTCAGCGGTGCTGCGTGCTACCGGCACCGCGCAAACGATCACCGCCACATGGCCCACACAAGAGTCCATTGCCTGCGTGGCGCTGATCTTCACCAACATGACCAGCAGCGCGCGCATGCGTGTGCGCGGCTATGCCCAGCCGGGCGACGCCGTGCCTGTGCTCGACACAGGCAGCATCTTCCCGTGCCCCTCCGCGGTGCATGGATCCTATCCCTGGGGCATGCTACCGCTGGGCTGGAACGCCTACAAATGGGGGGGCGTGAGTACCTGGGCGCGCGGCGGCGGCGCCGACGGCGTGGCCTGGTTCGCACCAGTGCGTGTGCGCCACTTGGTGATCGAAGTATCGGCCCCGCAAAGCCCGGAAGGCTACCTGGAAATATCCCGCCTGGTGGTGGGCAATTACTGGTCGCCGGAACACAACGCCGAGTACGGTGCCCAGTTGCTGCCACAGGACAGCACCGAGAATTACCGAACAGGCGCAGGCGAACTGAAAAGTGCGGTCGGCACTATGCACGACGGCATTAGCATCAACCTGGCGCACCTGACGCCCACCGACCGCGCGCGCTTCATGCGCATCCTGCGCGAGAACGGCAAGGACCGGGCCATGTTTTTCAGTCTGTTTCCGGAAAACCCGGATCCACTGCTGGAGCAGGACCACATGCTGTATGGCAAGGCCAGCAATATCGATGCGGTGGCCACGCCGTATTTTGAAACGTATTCCGCAGCACTACAAATCGAGGGGATTTAAATGGCAGATGTATTTCAGGACGGCATGCCGAACGTAAACGAGGAACTCAACAAAATGCAGCGCGCGTTTGCGGTCGGGCCGTATAACGCACTGCCGCTGATGGGTGGTGTTTTGTCTGGGCCGTTGGTCAGCTCGGCGTATTTTTGGAGCACCACGTTCGTAGCTGGCCAGTTACTGCAAATTGGCGTGCCAAATCCGACGCAACGAAACTACAGCGTCATTCAGAATCCCGCTCAGGTGCAGGGTAATGCAAATCTGGAGATATCAGCGTCGGCATTGTTTTTTGTGTCGTCCGGAGCGATGAATAACGCAATCGGCACGGCCCTTTCTGTGGGTTACAACACTCAAACGGGTCGCAGCATTATCGCCACAGGAACCATCAACGGCGGCGGCGCTGACTATGCCGAGTACCTGATTAAATCGCTGCGCTGCGGCACCATCGCCCCAGGCCAGATCGTCGGCATCGATGCAGACGGCAAGCTCACCGATAAATGGAATCACGCCATCGCGTTTATGGCCAAGTCAACCAATCCCTGCATGGTCGGCGGCGACTCGTGGGCGCAGGACTTGGGCGAGCGCCCAGCTGCCCCGCAACGCGGAGAGGATGATACGGATGACGCCTGGGCTGTTAAAGATGCCGGCCATGCTGCCGCACTGAACACCTTCGACGCCGAGCTGGAGCAGCTGCGCCAGACGGTCGATCGCATCGCCTTCGCTGGCCAGGTGCCTGTCAATGTCCTTGACGCCACGCCCGGCCAATACATTGTGCCGGTCAGGGATGGTGAAGGCATTGCTGGCATGGCCATGGACGAAGACGACATGACGCTCCAGCAATACATGCGTGCCATCGGCAAGGTGATCGCCATTGAGGAGGACGGCCGCGCCCGCATCATCGTCAAGGTTGCATAACTACTCCCGCTCCACCACAAACCCGCTTCGGCGGGTTTTTTCATTTCCATCATCAGAAAAATACTGTCTCACCTTTCCCTAGAAATGAGACAGCCATGCTCGTAATGTCAGCACTAGCCGCTGCTCTAGAGCAATCCACCCACATACCCAACCCGAAAGGCCAATATGGCTGAACCTGCAAGCAGCACCGTCGGCATCGCCATCGCCGCCGGCACCATC
>NZ_LT607490.1:267499-268161 GCF_900095235.1 Janthinobacterium sp. UMAB-60 | reverse complement strand
GCCAGCAACTACAACGCGATCGGCGTCGCCGGCAGCAGCTACACGGTCACTGCCAAAGGCATCACGCTGACCGGCATCAGCGCGCTCGATAAAATCTACGACGCCACTACCACGGCCGCGCTCAACACCGCCAGCGTTGGCTACTCGGGCCTGGTCGGCGGCGACGCGGTCACGCTGTCAGGCAGCGGCACGGGCAGTTTTGCGGACAAGAACGCCGGTGCCAACAAGGCGGTGACCGTGAGCGGCTACACCCTGGCCGGGCTTGACGCCGGCAACTACGTGGTGACGCAACCGAGCGGCCTGACGGCCAGTATCAGCAAGGCCAGCCTGGCCGTGTCGGGCATCGCCGCCGTCGATAAAATCTATGACGCCACCACGGGCGCCACCCTGAGCGGCACGGCTGTCGTGAGTGCACTGGGCAGCGACAGCGTCTCGGTTGCCGGTACCGGTGCCGGCAGCTTTGCGGACAAGAACGCCGGTGCCAACAAGGCCGTAACCGTGAGCGGCTACACCCTGGCTGGCGCGGACGCCGGCAACTACGTCATCAATCAACCGAGCGGCCTGACGGCGACAATCAACAAGGCCAGCCTGGCCGTGTCGGGCATCGCCGCCGCCAACAAGACCTATGACGCCAGCACGGGTGCGACCTTGAGCGGCACGGC
>NZ_LT607490.1:260634-267391 GCF_900095235.1 Janthinobacterium sp. UMAB-60 | reverse complement strand
GCGCGGACGCCGGCAACTACGTCATCAATCAACCGAGCGGCCTGACGGCGACCATCGACAAAGCCAGCCTGGCCGTGTCGGGCATTGCCGCCGTCGATAAAATCTATGACGCCACCACGGGTGCGACCCTGAGCGGCACGGCTGCGGTTAGCGCGCTGGGTAGCGACAGTGTGTCGGTAACGGGTACCGGTGCCGGCAGCTTTGCGGACAAGAACGCCGGTGCCAACAAGGCCGTAACCGTGAGCGGCTACACCCTGGCTGGCGCGGACGCCGGCAACTATGTGGTGACGCAACCGAGCGGCCTGACGGCGACCATCGACAAGGCCAGCCTGGCCGTATCGGGCATCGCCGCCGTCGATAAGATCTATGACGCCACCGCGGGCGCGACCCTGAGCGGCACGGCCGTCGTGGCGGCACTGGGCAGCGACAGCGTGTCGGTGATTGGCGCCAGTAGCGGCAGCTTTGCGAACAAGAACGCCGGTGCCAACAAGGCGGTGACCGTGAGCGGCTACACCCTGGCCGGCGCGGACGCCGGCAACTATGTGGTGACGCAACCATCCGGTCTGACGGCGACCATTGCCCGCGCAGCGATGACGGTCAGTGGCATCACTGCAGCCGATAAAGTTCTCGACGGTAGCACCGTCGCCACGGTGAGTACCGCCAATGCGACGCTGGCAGGCAAGTTTGGTTCGGATGACATCACACTGGCGTCGACCGGCCAGTTTTCCGACGCCGCCGCTGGTGTTGGCAAGATTGTCAATCTGAGCAGCACTTATGGCGGTGCCGATATCGGCAATTACATCGTTACCGGACAAGCGCAGGCAATCGCCAGCATCACGGGAGGGGCTGTCGTTGTGCCCGACACGCTGACGCAGCAAGTTCAGAGCGCGGTGACGCAAGTGCAGTCGTCCTTGCTGCCGCCGCAAGCCTTGGCGCAGCCACAAGTATTGAGCCTGTCCTCGACGTTGGTGGTGCAGCAGCTGGCTGACTCTGGCAGCAGCAACAGCAATGAGAGCTCGAAAGAAACGATGGGCCTGCCGTTAATCAATACTGCGACAGGATTTGGCACGCCCGCGCCGATACTGAAAATTCAAAATGGCGGCATGCAATTGCCGCTCGTTGCTACCAGCAGCAAAGAGTGAAGAATATATGAATACCCTATCCAAACAGCCTTTCCTGATGAAACCCTTGTTCGCCGCGTTGGTGCTTGCGTCGCTGGACGCCCAAGCCGTTGGTCAGCAAGTGCCTCCCAACGCCGGATCGATTCTGCAACAATTGCAACCACCAATTCCCAAGGCGGTGCAACCGATGGCGCCGGTCCTTGAGGTGAAGCCGAAAATCGATGTCGGCATGCCGCCTTCGCAGCCATTCCACGTGAGCAAATTGCGTATCACAGGCAATACTGCGTTCGCTACAGCAACGCTGCATGCATTGATCGCCGATCAGGAAGGTAAAAATCTGACGCTGGCGCAACTCGAAGAGCTGGCCGGGCGCATTACCGCATACTATCAAGCTCATGGATTTTCAATTACGCGGGCCATCATTCCGGTGCAGTCGATTACCGACGGCGTCGTTATTATCCAGGTCGTCGAGGCGCAGTATGACAACGTCCGGCTCAAGAATCAAAGCGAGGTGAGCGACGATTTACTCCAGGCTTTTCTGCAGCCCCTCGCTAGAGGAAAATTAATTGTCGATGACGAACTCAACCATGCTTTGCTGTTGCTGTCGGACGTGCCAGGCGTGGGCGTGAATGCGGTGCTCAAACCGGGAGCGACCACCGGTACGTCCGACATCGATATCGAGACGCGGTACATTCCGGCGACGCTGGCTAACTTGTCGCTGGATAACTACGGTAACCGCTATATCGGCCGCACGCGCCTGAGCGGCAATGTCAATATTGTCAATCCATTCCATGCCGGTGACACACTGAGCGCCAACATGACCACCACAGGCGAAGGCATGAATTATCTCCGGGCGGCATATGACACGCTGCTCAACGGTCAGGGGACCCGGATCGGCGCCGCATATTCCGCACTGCGTTACAAGCTCGGCAGCACTGCCCGCGCCCTTGATGCGAATGGCACTGCGGCAGTCGGCAGCCTGTGGGTAAGACATCCATTGATTCGCACCAAACAATATAACCTCTATGCTCAACTGCAATATGAAGCCAAGACGCTGCATGATCGCGTCGATCTCACAGGTATCCGTACTGACCGGCAGCTCAGCAACTGGATAGCCAGTATCAACGGTGATTATCGCGACAGCCTGCTGGCAGGCGGCATGAGCACCGGATCGCTGAGTTGGACTAGCGGACGTACCAGTTTTGACGATGCCGCCGCCGCCGCATCGGATGCCGCTACCGCGCGTTCGAGCGGTACATTCTCGAAGTGGAATGTCAATCTTGCCCGCTTGCAGGGACTCACGCCGCGCGACTCGCTGTATCTCAGTTTTACCGGGCAATGGGCGGACCGCAATCTGGATTCCGCCGAGAAGATGGCCATTGGCGGTCCTTATACTGTCCGTGCTTATGACATCGGTGTGCTTTCAGGCGACACCGGCTATGCCGCCAGTGTGGAAATACGCCATGAGTTGGGACGGCTGTTGTCAGGATCATGGCAGGCGCAGGCGTTTATCGACAATGCTTATGTCAAGGTCAACCGGCAGCCTTGGACCGTCACTGCGAACAGTGCGACCTTGTCCGGCGCCGGTATCGGTCTGAGCTGGGTCGGCCCCGACCTGTGGCGCGCGAGTGCTTCCGTGGCAACCCGCGTGGGCGCGGTGCCTGCGCTGTTGTCCCGGCAGTCGTCGGCGCATGCCTGGCTGCTCGTAGGCAAGGCATTCTGAGCGTGCAAACGGCCAGGTCCTTGGTCAGTTTTTGTCAGCCGCGGGCGGACTGTTACCAGGCTGTTGGGCCATTCGCCCCAGCCATTGCACCAGCGTGTCCGCCACCCAATCGCCATCGTCGAGCGGCAAGTCGTGGCCGGCGTCGGGGTGGAGCATGCAGGCGGCGTCCCATGCCTGCGCCAATTGCTGCGAGCAGCGGTGGTCGACCAGTTGGTCTAGCGCGCCGGCCATCACCAGCACGGGCATGGCGGGGCGGCGATCCGGGGCGCGGTAGCGGGCGGCGGACTGCAACTGGCGCAGTGCGTTGCGCCGGCTGACCGGATATTCCTGCTGGTAACTGAGCCAGTCGGCCAGCAGCGCCGGGTTGCCGCCCGCATGCCGGCGGCTCGTCAGGCGCAAGATCAGCGCTTCCTGGCTGCGCTGGTCGCCGGCCAGCAGCTGGCGCAGCAGGGCGCCGTAGTTCTGCCAGCGCAGGCGCCGGTAAAACGGACTGAACGGCCGCATGCTGGTGTTGATGAGCACGCAGCGGGCGATTTCCTGCGGGTAGCGACTGGCCCATTCGACGGCCACCATGCCGCCCAGCGACAGGGCCAGCAGGTGGTAGGGCGGCGCGATGCCCCGTGCGGATAAATCCTGGCGGCAAAATTCCACCATCTCGGCCACCCGCGTGGGGCTGTTCATGGCGTGCCGCTCGCCATTGCCGGGCAAGTCGGGCGTGATGATGCGGGCGCCGGGCAGGGCGCGCGCCAGGCTGGCGGGAAACTCTCCCCAGTGGCGCTGTTCGCGCATCAGGCCACGCAATAAAATCCAGGTGGGCGGCGTCATGACTCATACCATTGCGCCAGCGCGCGCCGGCGCTGCGCCTTGCGCAGCAAGCCTTCCGGCATCCAGCGGCCGTGGCTGCTGGCGGCGCGCATGAGGAAATCGAACCACACCAGGTGCCGGCGCAGCACGCGCTGCAGGCGGTGCGCGGCCGTGGGATTGAAGATGCTGACCCGGTTGAACAGCTGGCGCGGGTTTTTTTTGACCCACAGCCACGAGCCCATCTCCAGGGTCAGCGGCAGGAACACGCGGCCCGTGTAGCTGGTGCCGTTCAGGTACAGATAGTCCCACAGGTCGCCATGCGTGCGGTATTGCCGGCTTTGCGGCTCGAACACATAGTTGTGGTTTGGGTAGCTCTGGCTGAACAGCTCTTCCAGCGCGCCGATCTCGGCCAGGTGTTCGATCGGCACCTTGGTGTGGGCATGGGGAAACCAGATGCGGTCGCGCAAACCGAAGCCGGAATGGCAATCGAGGGCGATGCTGAACTGGCGCGACAGCAATTCGCGTTCGACGAAGTCGCACACGGCCCGGCTTTCCAGCTCCATCGCGCCATCCGCCGCGCCCCGGTACCAGGGCAGGCGGGCGCTGTAGCGCTGTCCACCGAGCATGAACGGCACTTTTTCGCGCGCGCTCAGCGGCGCGTTGCGCATCAGGTCCACGCCGCGCGGATTGCAGCGCGTGGCTTGCCACATGCCGCCCGGATTGACCAGCGGCATGAACACGAGGCGCATGCTTTCCAGCTGCTGGTGCAGGGTGGCATCCCAGCGCAGGCGCGCGATCAGGCTTTCCAGGAAGGACAGCAGCACTTGCGTGCCGATGCGTTCGAGGCCATGGATGCCGCCGAAAAAGCCCAGCACGGGCACGTCGGGACTCGGATTGCCCAGCGCAATCGTGTACACGGGAAACTCGCGCCCATCCATGGCGATGCCGCAGGGCGCGGCCACTTCCAGGTGGCTGCCGCCCTCGTCGATGAGGCGCTTCAGCATGACCAGCTCGGGCAGATTCTTTTCGATCATCAGGCGTCTGAAAGGGAAAGTGACAGCCAGTGTAGCCGAAATAAGTGCCGCGCCCGACGTCCCGCATGGCGAAATATATGCATGGCAAACATGTCACGAAGCCGTCATTTTTTGTGTGTAGGCTATTGCAGTTGATACAAGAATTGTTACTTGATAATGCCTTGTTAGCACGCAGTTTCACCCTCACACGATAGCGACACGATAGCGATATGACAGGCAGCCCGGCATCCGTCCATGTGCTTGCGCTGGCGGGATACCTGGTTTTGCTGGGTTTCCTGACCGCGGTGGGGCCCGTGCGGGCGCAGCCGGCCGACGGCTCCGTGCTGCAGTTCGATATCGCCGCGCAAAACCTCGGCGATGCGCTCGACCTGTACAGCCGTCGCACGGGCATCGCCGTGCTGATGGACCAGCGCTACGCGCAGCGCCAGTCGGCCGCCGTGCGCGGTGCATACGCGGCTGGCGTGGCCCTGCAAGTTTTGCTGGAAGGCACGGGCCTGCAATCGCGGCTGTCCGACGCGCAAGCCGTCATCGTATTTGCCCCGGCCGCGGCTTCAGCGCTAGCCGCGGCGGACTTGCCGCAGGCCGCCGTGGTGGCCGCCGCCGACATACCGGGCGCCACGCAGGGCGGCGGCGACCATCTGGCCTATGTGAGCCGCCTGCAGCATGTGCTGCTGGGGCTGTTGTGCCGCGCGGCGCAGACGCGTCCCGGCGGCTACCGGCTGGCGCTGCAGCTGTATCTGAACCGCGCCGGCGTGGTGGACCGCGTGCACCTGCTCGACAGCACGGGGCTGCGCGCGCGCGACACGGCGATTGCGCGCGTGGTGCTGGGCATGCGGGTCGGCGCCGCGCCGCTGCCCACGATGCCGCAGCCCGTTTCCATCCTGCTGCTGCCGCAAGGCCCGGGCAGTGAAGTCGATTGCGCCCCCGGCGCGCCGGGTAGAAACGCGCCATGAGCCTGCCCGACTTGCGCACCAGGCTTAAATGCCACCTCAGTTCGCGCTACGCCGTGCTGCGCTGGCGCCTCGAAAGGGTGGTGGGCTGCAAACACCATGCGGCCGATGCGCTGCAGGAAACCTGGCTGCGCCTCGAAGCGATGGTGGCGCCTGGCCCCGCCGCCGCGCCCGTCCATAACCCCGACGCCTATCTGCTGCGCATGGCGGCCAATATCGCCACCGATGCCTACCGCCGCGACCGCATCATCGTCACCGAGCGCGAACGCGAAGAACTGATGCATATGGCTGACGAGGCCGGCGACGATATCAGCGACCCGGCGCGCATCGTTTCGGCGCGTCTCGACGTGCAGGCGCTCGACGCGGCCCTGGCCGGCCTGTCGCCGCGCCGCCGCGCCATCCTGACGGCGGCGCGCATCGACGGCATGCTCAATGCGGAGATCGCCGAGCGCTTCGGCATTTCCGTGGCGATGGTGAAGAAAGAATTGCAGGCCGCCATGCAACACTGTAAAACGTGCATGGCCGACGCCGATGCGGCCCAGCGCAGCGATGTGTCGGGCCGCCGTAAATATTGATGAATCTGATGACTGCTCCTGACCGCGATCCACGCGACCTAGTTGAACATAACGACACTGCCATCGGCCGGGAAGCCGCTGCCTGGTGGGTGCGCCTGCGTGCCGACGATTTCACGCAAGCCGACGCCGACGCCTTGCGCGCCTGGTGCGCGCGCAGCCCCGAACATGCGCGCGCCTGGCGCGAACTCAAGCAAGTATGGCAGGCGCTCGATCCCGCCTTGACCCGCGCCGCAGCCGCGCCGCAGCGGGCGAACGTGCTGGCGTTTCCCGTCCGTCCTGGGCGGCGCGCCTTCCTCGGCGGCGCGCTGGCAGCCGGCGTGGCCGTGCTGGCCCTGCGTCCGCCGCTGGGCGCCTGGCCGTCGCTGCAAGAGCTCGCCGCCGACTACCGCACGGGCACGGGCGAGCAGCGGCAAGTGGCGCTGTCGCCACAGATGACGGTGCAGATGAATACGCAGACGCGCATCGATGTGCGGGCGCCGGAAGCGATCGAACTGCTGGGCGGAGAAGCGGAAATCCTCGCCAGCGGCGCGCGCCAGCCTGTGTCGGTGCT
>NZ_LT607490.1:252771-260581 GCF_900095235.1 Janthinobacterium sp. UMAB-60 | reverse complement strand
GCCCGCTTCAATGTGCGCCACACGGACGACGTCGTCTGCGTCACCTGCCTGGCGGGCGCCGTGGAAGTCGTGTGGCAGCAGCGGCGCCAGACCCTCGATGCCGGGCAGCAACTGGTGTACGACGAGCGGGGCGTGCAGGCCGCCACGGCCGCGCAGGCGGGCGAGGCCAGCGCCTGGCGCACGGGCGCGCTGTCGTTTGTCGGCCAGCCGCTGGCCGACGTGGTCGATGAAATCAACCGCTACCGGCCCGGCCGGGTGCTGTTGCGCAATGCCGAGCTGGGCCGGCGCCTGGTGCGCATGCGTTTTTCCATCGGGCAAACCGATGGCGCGCTGGCGATGATACGCGACCTGTACGGCGCGCAAATGACCAGCTTGCCAGGCGGCATCGTCCTGCTCAGCTGATATCGTGTTTCCCTTTGGCAGGCTTGTTTAAAAATATTTGAAAATATTTTTCAAAAAACATTATCCCTTCCGCCATCGAGCTACGTCATGGAGGCATGGACGCCTGCGCTACCGCCAGGCTCCATTCCCTACTCTCTAGCCAGGAAGCCATTGCCATGACCAAGTTTCACACTGCCCAGCGCCCCGTCCCGAACGTCGACACGGGCGCGCAGCGGTCCTCCACGCTGGGCAGCCGCTTGCGGCTCACGCCGCTCGCTTACGCACTGACCACCATGTTGATGGCAGGCGCCTTCACCACGCCGGCGCGCGCGCAGCAGGCGTTCAGCGGCGGCTGGTTCGCGGCCAAGGGCGCGGCGCAGAACACGGCATCGACGTCGGGGCGCCTGCCGAATGGCCAGCCGCTGCCGCTGGGCAGCCGCCCCGAGGGCCAGCAACAGCAAGCGAACCAGCAATTGCAGCGCTCGCTCAACAACCTGAACCTGGCCGCGCGCGCCATCGCCGCGCAGCAAGCGGCCCAGGCGCAGGCGCGCCAGGCGGCCGCCAGCGGCGCCAGCGTGCCGAATGGCCTGGCGCAAGGCGGCTTGCAGGTCGACACCAACAGCCTGACGGCCGGCTGGCTCAATGCCCAGGCGCCCGTGCAGACAGTAGCGAACGGCAAAACGGCCGTGGTGGTGCAGCAGACGGCGGACAAGGCCATCCTGAACTGGGAAACATTCAATGTGGGCAAGGACACGACCCTGACCTTCCAGCAGCAGAAGGACTGGGCCGTGCTGAACCGGGTCAACGATCCGCAAGCGCGTCCCAGCCAGATCCAGGGCCAGATCAAGGCTGACGGCACGGTGCTGCTGGTCAACCGCAACGGCATCGTGTTTACCGGCACGAGCCAGGTCGATACGCGCAGCCTGGTGGCGGCCGCGGCCCGCATCGGCGACGCGCAATTCCAGAAGGACGGCATCTACAGCCCCGGCACGGCCGGCGCCACGACGTTCACCGATGCGGCCGGCAAGGTGCAGGTGCAGGCGGGCGCGCGCCTGTCCAGCAATGCGCCCAAGGGCAGCACGGAAGGGGGCGGTTACGTGATGCTGCTGGGCAAGGAAGTGCACAACGGGGGCGAGATCAGCACGCCCAAGGGCCAGGCCCTGCTGGCCGCCGGCGACAGTTTTACCATTAAAAAAGGCGTGGGCACGGACGGCAATCCGCTGTCGAGCACGCGCGGCAGCGAAGTCACGCCGCAATTCGCGGCCGGCGGCACGGCGGGCAAGGTCGTCAACACGGGCCTGATCCAGGCGCGCGAAGGCGACGTCACGCTGGCCGGGCGCGACGTGCGCCAGGAAGGCGTCGTGCTGGCCACCACCACGACGGCCACGCGCGGCACCATCCACCTCAATGCCCTGGGCAGCGACGCGGCCGTCACCGTGGGGCGCGGCGCCACCACGGCTATCCTGGTCGAGGACGACGGCAAGACGACGGCGCTCGACAGCCAGCGCGACGCCATGCGCGGCCCGGCCGTGACGTCCACGGAAAATATTCTCGCCGTCAACGACCGCCGCGACCAGTCGCGCATCGAGATCGGCAGCGCCGGCACGGTGGAATTCATCGGCGACTCGCTGACCCTGGCCACGGGCGGCCAGATCGCCGTGAATGCCGCCAGCCGCAGCCTCGTGCGCGATGGCGCCCAGCTCGACGTCTCCGGCGCCGTGGGCGTCAAGGTGGCGATGGCGGCGAACAATGTCGAAATCAATGTGCAGGGCAACGAGCAGCGCGACGCGCCCGTCAACCGCGACGGCAAGGCCTTGCTCAACAACAATATCTGGGTCGACCGCCGCAAGCTGGTGTTGGTACCGAAAGGCACGAACGGCTATGACAGCGACCGCTGGTACACGGCCGGCGGCTTGCTGGAAGTGGCCGGTTACCTGGGCACGCAAGGCCATTCCGTCAGCGAATGGATGGCGCAGGGCGGCACGGTCACCTTCGGCGGCAAGGATGTCGTCACGCAGGCCGGCTCCGGCATCAACCTGTCGGGCGGCACCCTCGACGTGCAGACGGGCGCGCTGCGCCAGACCTGGCTGAAAGGTGCGGACGGCAAGCTGTACGAGGCGGGCAGCGCGCCGGCCGACCTGGCGTATGCGGGCGTGTACAAGGGTTACGAGGAAGAACACGCGCGCTGGGGCAAGGATGCCAGCGCGTTTTACGCCAATCCCCTGATCGCCGCGCGCCAGCGGCTGGAAAACGGCTACACGGTGGGCCGCGACGCGGGCAAGCTGGTCATCGCCACGGGGTCGGCCGTTCTTGAAGGCGGCATCGCGGGCGAGGTCTTCCAGGGCGAGCGCCAGACGCAGGCGCCGCAGGCGCTGCTCGACGGCTACCAGCAGTCGCAACTGGCGGCCGCGCAGCGGGGGCAACTGATCGTCGGGCAATATCAGCCCATGTTCGACAAGCGCACGGGCGTGCTGCAGCATGTGCTGTCGGCCGTCATGGACGACGTGCGCCTGACGCGCGTGCAGGACGGCATCGCCGCCGGCCTCGACGTGACAGGCGCGCTGGCATCTGAGCGCCAGGGCAAGCTGCTGCTCGACACGGGCTTGCTGAATGAGCAGCATCTGGGCGCCATCCGCCTCGCCGCGAAAGGATCGATCACCGTCGACAGCGCGCTGCAGGTGGCCGACGGCGGCAATATCACCGTGTACGCCAAGGATGTGGCCATCAATGCCAGCCTGCGCAGCCATGGCGGCAGCATCATGGCCGGCAATGTGCTGAACCAGATCGGCGCGCTGGGCATGGTCGATACGCTCGTCAACCCGGGCGGGCCAGGGGGCCAGCTGCTGCTGGCCGCTGGCGTCAGCCTCGATACCAGCGGTCTGTTGAGTAACGTGCTGCGCGACCCGCTGGCCGCCGCCGGCCTGCCATATATCAACGGCGGCAATGTGTCGCTGCGGGCGAATGGCGACGTGCGCATCGGCAATGGCAGCCTGATCGACGTCAGTTCGGGTGCGGGCATCCTGGCACAGGCGAAACAGCAGGGCGGCAAGGGCGGCAATGTGACCCTGGCCAGCTATGGCGCGCAGGCTGACCTGCTGCTGGGCGAGGGCGCGCAAGTGCGCGGCCATGGCGTTGCGGGCGGCGGCAAGCTGGAATTGCAGGCGAACAAGATCGCGATTGGCGACATTGCAAAACCCGTGGCGGGCACCCTGCAGCTGGGCGGCGACTTTTTCGACAAGGGTTTCGCGAGCTACAGCCTGCTCGGCAAGCAGGGCTTGACGGTGGCGGACGGCACGCAGGTCGACGTGCGCATGCCCGTGCTGCGCGTGGTGGACAATGAAAAACTGGCCCTGTGGACGCCGGAGCAGGTGACGGAAAACGCGCTCAAGGGCACCTTGACGCAGCGCAAGGGCGCCAGCCTGGCCCTGCAGGTGGGCGATATCCAGTCCGGCGCGGCCGATATGGCTACTGCCGAACTGCTGGTGGGCAAGAATGCCGTGGTGAATGTCGATGCGGGCCAGTCCATCAAACTGGCCAGTGTGGGCCAGCTGACGGTGGAAGGCCGGCTGAACGCCTGGGGCGGCAAGATCAGCCTGGGCGGCGTGGGTGTCGATGTGAATGTGTCCGAGGCCGTGGAAGCGGCCGGCCATGGCCGTTCCATCTGGATCGGCGAAAATGCCGTGCTCGACGTGGCGTCGCGCGCCGTCACGGCCACGGACGCGCAGGGCCGGCGCTACGGCAAGGTGGTCGATGGCGGCAGCATCGTCATCGGCGGCGAGATCAACCATGCGCAGGGCAGCACGTCGGCGGTCAGCCTGTTCGTGGTCGTGCGCGACGGCGCCGTATTGGATGCTTCCGGCGCGCACGCGGTGCTGGACGTGAACGGCGCGGCCATCGACGTGGCCAGCGCGGGCGGCAGCATCGCGCTGGCGTCGAACAATGGCTTGTACCTCGACGGCCAGCTGCTGGCCCGGGCGGGCGGCGCGGGCGCGGCGGGCGGCACCCTGTCCGTGGCCACGGGCACGCCCGAATACAAGAAAACCCTGGCCACGACCAGGGTGCTGCAGGGACGCCAGCTGAGGTTGACGCAGCGGCAGGGCGCCAGCGACCTGGCCGATGGCGTGCATGCGCAGGACGCGGCGCCGCTGCTGCAGTACGGCCATGGCCGGTTTTCCGTGGAGCAGGTGGAAACGGGCGGTTTCGCCAACCTGGCCTTGCTCGGCGCCGCCTCCTTCGATGGCGATGTGTCGCTGAAGATGCAGCAGAGCTTCCAGCTGTACGGCGCGCCCGTGCTGTCACCGGGCAGTTCGCCCGGCGCGCGCATCAGCATCGCGGCGCCGTATGTGCGCCTGGCCAGCATCAAGCCTGCCGGGCGCGATTTCTATGTCACGCCAGGCACTGCGGGAGCATCGCCCCTCGCCAGCCAGATCAGCATGGCGGGCGACCTGATCGACGTGCGCGGCATGGTCAATATCGTTGCCGACGACGTGCGCCTGAGCAGCCGCGGCGACCTGCGTTTCCTGCTGTCGCCGCTGGGCTGGGATGGCAACCAGGCGACGACGGTGCTGTCCACGCCGGGCGACATGACCCTCAGTGCGGCCCAGCTGTATCCTGAAACGGGCGCCGGCGCCGCCGTGCGCGCCGGTTATGGCTTGATCGACGGTAAGTTTGGCTACAATCCCGCGCACCGCCTGAACATTGCACGCGCGAGCGACAGCGTGCCGGCCATGCCGTATTCCGCCTTCGGCTCGCTGGAGTTGGGCGCCGCGCATATCGAGCAGGGTGGCGTCGTGCGCGCGCCGCTGGGCCGCCTGTCGATCGGCGCGGCCGGCTATGACAATGACAAGAGCCTGACGGTGAATCTATTACCAGGTAGTATCACCTCCGTCAGCGGTGCCGGCCTGGTCATGCCGTACGGCGGTACCGTCGATGGCCAGGCCTGGAATGTGGACGGCAAGTTGGCCGCCTTCATGGGCGTGGGCGGCTTCAGTGCGCAGGGTGGCTTGCGCGTCGGCGTGGAAATGGCCGGCGTGGCCGTGGACGTGCAGCCGGGTGCGCTGCTCGACCTGTCCGGCGGCGGCGAACTGACGGGCGCCGGTTTCATCGCCGGCCGCGGCGGCTCCACCGATGCGCGCTATCATCCGTTGATGCAGGTGGGCGCGAATGGCGGCTTCGTCTTGCCGGGCCTGACGACCAACCCTGTGTACGCCATCGTGCCCGGCGTGCAGGCGCCGCAATCGCCTTCGGGCGCAGACAAGGCGGCATCCGATGCGGCCGTGGGCCGGCAGGTGACGATAGGCAACGGCGTGCCGGGCTTGCCCGCCGGCACCTACACCCTGATGCCCTCGACCTATGCCTTGCTGCCGGGTGCCTTCCGCGTGGAACTCAACGGCCTGGCGGCCCAGGGGAGCGCCGGTTCGCTGGCGCAACCGCTGCGCAATGGTTCCTGGGCCGCGCCCGGCACCCTGTCGATTGCCGGCACGGACATCCGCGCGCCGCTGGCCAGCCAGCTGATACTCACGCCGGCCAAGGTCTTGCGCACGTATTCCCAGTACAACGAAACAGGCTATGCCGCCTTCGCCCTGGCCGATGCGCAAACGCGCGGCATTCCCCGCGCGCAGCTGCCATCCGATGCCAAGACGCTCAAGCTGACCCTGGCGCAAGACGGCGGCCTGGACACATTCCAGTTCAAGGGCACTGGCAAGTTCGGCGCGGCCGAGGGCGGCTACGGTGGCACCGTGCTGCTGGGGTCGAGCAATGTCGCCAACGGCGAGATTGAAATCCTCGCCGATGGCGCGCCAGCCACCAGCGGCGCCGGGCAGGTCAGCGTGCGCGCCTCGAGCCTGAATAAGATCGGCGCGGCCCGCATTGTGGTAGGCAACACGCCTACGGTGACATATGGCCAGGGCGGCAATTACGTGAACTTCGGCGTCAACTCGGCGCGTGCCATCTATCTGCGCGCGGGCGCCGTGCTGTCGGCGCCCGAGGTATTCCTGGTGGCCCAGGACCCGGGCAATTACCAATTGGGCGATGGCGTGATCGATATCGCGCCTGGCGCGGGCATCAACACTGTGGGACGGGGCAAGGCCGCGTATGACGCCAACGACGGCTTCATCTACAAGAGCCGCGCGGACATGCACATGCTGGCCGCCTCGAACGGCTTGATGAACGTGGCGCCGGTCGGCGGTTCGGCGCGCGGTGGCATCCGCATCGGCGTGTGTGCCGACGCTTGCGCCGGCACAGGCACGGGCACAGCGAGCCTGTACTCGGAAGGCACTTTGCTGCTGTCGACGAATGGCAGGTTTGAACTGGACGACACGGCGCGCTACGGCACGCGCAACCTGAGCCTGTCTGTGGGCGCTATCAACATGGGCAGCAGCGAAGCGCTGGCGGCGGCGCAGGCCAACGGCACGCGTTCCAGCGGCCTGGCCATGAACCAGGGCGTACTCGACCGCCTGCTGCGCGGCGATACCAGCACGGGTGCGCCGGCCCTGCAGGCGCTGATGCTGAGCGCGGCGGACGGCGTCAATTTCTATGGCGACGTGGTGCTCGACACCTACGACAAGGGCACGGGCAAATCGACGCTGGAACGCCTGGTGCTGACCACGCCCGCCATGTATGGCCAGGGCGCGGCTGGCACGGTGGCCACCATCCGCACGGCCAACCTGATCTGGGGCGGCGCCCTGTCGCCGGCCGGCAACGTGATCGCGCATGGCGCCGGCACGGGCAGCGGCACGCTGAACCTGGAAGCGGAGCGCATCGATTTCGGTTTCGGCCCATTCACGCAGCCGGCCGGCGTCGCCTCGTTCGACCGCCTGGCGCTGGGTTTTGGCTACGTCAACCTGAAAGCGTCGGGCCAGGTCACGGCCAACCACAAGGGCAGCCTGTCCGTCTACCAGGCGCAGGGCGCCTATGAAACGGGCAAGGGCTACCAGTACAGCGGCGGCAAGCTCAATATCAGCACGCCGCTGCTGACGGGCGACGCCGGTTCTGCGCACAGCTATACGGCGGGCGGCGCGCTGAAGGTGGCGGCGCCGGCCGGCGCGGCGCCAGCGGCTGCCGTCAAGAATAACGATGGGCTGGGCGCCCAGCTGACCTTGAGCGGCGACAGCGTGACTGTGGCGACGGCCGTGGTGCTGCCGAGCGGCAAGCTGACCATCAGCGCGCAGCGCGACATCAGCGTGGCCGACGGCGCGCGCATCGACATGGCGGGCCGCAAGAGCACCTTTTTCGACGTGGATAAATACAGCTGGGGCGGCGACGTGACCCTGGACAGCCGCGCCGGCGATATCCGCGCAGCTAGCGGCAGCGTGATCGACCTGTCGGCCGAACACAACCGCGCCGGCAGCCTGAAGGCAGTGGCGCTCGATGGCGCGGCCGGCATGGTGGACTTGCAGGGCAAGATCCTGGGCGGCGCCAGCGGCAGCTA
>NZ_LT607490.1:247394-252741 GCF_900095235.1 Janthinobacterium sp. UMAB-60 | reverse complement strand
CCGTACAAGCAGGGCAGTGTGGACGTGCGCGCGCAAACGCTGGGCGCGGGCGGCACCCTGGACAGCCAGTTCGCCTCGCTGAACACGCGCCTGACGGAAGGCGGCGTGACGGGCGGGCGCAGCTTCCAGCTGAAACAGGGCGATTTGACTATTGGCAATGAACTCAAGGCGGGCGAGGTGCAGGTATCGGTCGACAATGGCCGCCTCAACGTCACTGGCGTGATCGATGCCAGCGGCGAGCGCGTGGGCAGTATCCGCCTGGCCGGCAAGCATGGCGTCACCCTGGCCGGCAACGCCGTGCTCGATGCGCATGGCACGGTCTTGCGCGTCGACAGCTATGGCAAGATCATCGACAGCCCGAACCGGGCCACGGTGGAACTGAACGCGGGCGAAGGCATATTGGACCTGGCCGGCGGCGCGCAGATCGACCTGCGCCACGGCACGGCGGCCGTGGCCGGCAAGGGCAAGGGAGAACACGACGGCGCCGCGCGCGGCACGCTGGAACTGAGCGCGCCGCGCCTGGGCAGCGGCGGTTCCCGCACGGATCTTGATGCGGCCACCTTTGGCGACATCGGCGTCCGTGCCGGTGGCGGTTTGACCATCCGTGGAGCGAAATCGATCGCCGTCAACGCCATGCAGCGCTACGACGACGCGGCCTACGCCACGGACCTGTCGGCCAGCGGCCGCCCCTACCAGGTGATTAACCAGGCATATCTTGACAGTAAGCATGCGGACAGCACGGCCTTCATCGATGCGGCGCTGGCGAATACGAACTTGCGCAATATTAAACTGGCTGGCTTGAACACGGCCGCGTATGCCGAAGCGCTACACCTGCGTCCCGGCGTCGATATCGTCAGCAAGACGCCGGACGGCGACCTGGTGGTGCAGGGCGACCTGGACCTCTCAGGCATGCGCTACGCCAGCCTGAATCCGCGCTTTCAAGCAACAAATGTGCGCGGCTCGGGCGAGGTGGGCAGCCTGCTGCTGCGCGCCGGCGGCGATCTGAGCATTTACGGCAGCATCAACGACGGTTTCGCGCCGCCGCCCGCCACCAAGGACGACAGCGGCTGGGTACTGCTGCCGGGGCGTGACTTCAATGGCAGCGACGTCATCGTGCCGGGCCAGGGCGTGACCGTGGCCGATGGAACGCTGTTCCCGGGCGGGATCGCGCTCAATTACGATGTGCCCCTCAAGGCCTTCTATCTGGACGCAAATACGCGCCTGCCCGTGGCCATGACTCTGGACCAGGTTGTCACCTTGCCGGCCGGCACGGTGCTGGCGGCCGCCGTGCGCGACAGCGCCGGCAATATCGTCCATGCGGCCGGCACTCTGCTGGCCACGCAACAGACTTTTGCCGCCGGCATGCGCTTTGACGCCGGCAGCGTGCTGGCGCAAATGGTCAAGGTGCGGGCCATGACCTGGCCCAAGGGCGTGCCCTTGCCCGGCGTGGCGGGCGAACGCTCGGTGTTCGCGCTCAATGGCAACCTGGCGCTGGCCGTGGGTGCGCTGATCCCGTCCGGCACCGACGTCAAGCTGATGGCCGGCGTGGACGCCATCGAGCTGCGTCCGGACGTGGCGGGCAGCCAGGGCAAGCTGTGGGCCATCGCGCCCATGCTGGCCGAAGGCTCGCAGGCGTGGGGCATGCGCCTGGTGGCCGGCGCCGACCTCGATGCGGCCGACACGCGCAGCGTGCAGGCGCATCCCGTCCACGGCACGCTGCGCCTGGCCGACAGCCACTACGGCATGTATGGCATCCTCGTGCCACCGAAGGGCGTGCAGTACTGGAGCCAGGCGGCTGCGGATCTGGGCATCGAGGGCATCGTGGCCGGTGAAATCATCACCGACGAGTTCCTCAGCAACTTCGGTACCAATATCGTGGACTTTTGTGCTGGCGATCCGACCATGTGCGTGCTGAAGGTGGCCTATGTGTGGACCAGGGTCGGCGCGGAAGAGTTCGCCGACCCGAGCGTGAAGGCGGGCGACGTGGTCGACCTTGCCGGACTGGGCTGGCCTACCCTGTGCGAGGAAAATCCCAGCTGGTGCGGCACCTCCAGCCCCAGCTACAATTACAAGCCGTCGAGCCTGCGCTACAGCGTGCTGCGCACGGGCACGGGAGACCTGGACTTGGTCAGCGGCGGCGACTTGCGCATGGACAGCCTGTATGGCGTGTACACGGCCGGTATGTCGTCTACGCCGACCTCCGCAGGCGACCCGTTCAACTTGCCACGCTCGCGCAATGCCGACGGCACGGTGCTGGCCAACCCCGATGGCGCGCATGAACACCTGGTCAACGGCGGCGCCGACAGCATTTACCGCGCCTGGTATCCGGACCAGGGCGGCAATCTGCTGCTGAAGGTGGCCGGCGACTTGAGCGGCTCGCTGATCGACGCCGCTAGCGCCAGCAACCAGCGTCCCGTGAGCAAGGATGGCATGGCTGACTCGGTAGCAGTGGGCAACTGGCTGTGGCGCCAGGGCAGCGGTGGCGTCGCCACAGGCGGTGCAGCGCAGCCGGTGGCGTGGTGGATCAATTTCGGCAGCTACGTGGGCCGCGACACCCTGGCCGACACCGTGCTGGGCTTTACGGGCTTCGGCACCCTGGGTGGCGGCAATGTGCGCGCCGACGTGGCGGGCGATGCGGGCGTGCTGGCGCCGCTGACTGGCAATACGTATAACGCCAGCATCAATCCCCGTTCCCAGGGCTTGCTGCTGGCTGTCGGCGGCACGGGCCGCGTGCAGGCCGACGGCAGCCTGCTGCTGACGGGCGGCGGCGACCTGGACCTGCGCGTGGGCGGCGCCCTCAATCCCGCCGGCAAGGCTGGTGGCGGCCACATGAATGGCGCGCTGGTCGACTTGCGTGGTCATGCGGAAACGTTGGCCACGCAGCTGGGCAGCGTGGCGCTGCAATATGGTACGCAAGCCACCGATCACGTGCCGCTGGAAACGCGGGCCTTCGACGCCTTCCGCGCCACGCGCGCGTCGCCCCGGGGCGGCATGACGCTGGTGCCGGGCGATGCCACGTTCAGCGTGGCGACGCTGGGCGACCAGGTAGTGCAGGATGTGGCCGACCCCGGCCGCGTGACCCCGTTCAATGCCACGCCGTTCACCGGCGCGGCGGGCGAGCAGGGCTACGGCTACAGCTGGTTCAGCCTGTGGACGCCGCGCACGGCGCTCGACCTGTTCTCCGCCGGCGGCAACATGACGCCTGTGACGGCGCCGGTCGGCACGGCCACGGACCTGGCGATCGTCTATCCCTCCATCGTGCGGGCCGCGGCCGCGCATGGCAGTTTGTACTACGGCAAGGCGATTGGCAGCACGAATACCGTCCGCGAATATGACGCCCCCCTGCTGCTGGCACCGTCGGGCTATGCCCAGTTGCAATGGCTGGCCAGTGACTCCATCTATGCGGGCGGCTTTGCCATCAGCCAGTCCGGCGCTGCCGCCGACAGCATCGCGACGCCGTTCAAGCCTGGCTTCACGGGCTGGGATATCAAGCCTTACGTGAGCAGTCCCCTGGCTAGCAATGTCTCAAGCACGGGGACGCCGGCAACGAAATGGAACTTCCCGCTGTTTGCCTTCGGCCCCAATTCCTCGGCCGGCCCCGCCAACAGCGGCACGCAGGTGGCCCGTATCTATGCCGTCACGGGCGACCTGGTGGGAGTGAATAGCGGCCGCATCATCGAATTTTTTGACGCCAGGCATGCGGGCATCACCTGGTATGAGGGTGGCCAACCCGTGTGGATGAAGGCTGGACGCGATATCGTCGGTAGCGGCACGGCGCAGCTGGAAGCCATTGAGGGCAGCGCCAGCAACAGCGACATGAGCTTCAGGAATATCAGCAACCTGGTCGTGCATAACAATGCATATGACGTGTCGGTGGTGTCGGCCGGGCGCGATATCCTGAACAGCTCCTTCAACGTGGCCGGCCCCGGCACGCTCGACATCAGCGCCGGGCGTAATATATTGATGCAGGACAAGGGCAGCGTCGTCAGCCTCGGCCCCGTCGTGCAGGGCGACAAGCGTGCGGGCGCCGGCATCGCCATGCAGGCGGGCGTGGGCGCGGCCGGTCTCGATTACCTGCGCTTCGTCAAGCCTTACCTGGACCCGGCCAACGTGGCAAAGACGGGCGTGCCGCTGGCTGAGCAGGCCGGCAAGGTGGTGAAATCGTACGAAACCGAATTGGTGACCTGGCTAGTCGAGCGCTACGGCTTCAAGGGCACGCCCGCCGAAGCGCAAGCCTTCTATCTGGCCTTGCCCGAGCCGCAGCAGCGCGTGTTTGCCCGCGATGTGTATTTTGCGGAACTGAAGGCGGGCGGGCGCGAGTACAACGACTGGGACAGCGCGCGCTATGGCAGCTTTTTGCGCAGCCGCAATGCCATCGCGGCCCTCGCGCCGGCCACGGACGCCAGCGGCAAGACGGTTGCCTATGCGGGCGACATCGTCATGTACCGCGGCCTGTACGGGGTGCGCAATGAGAACGAGCAGCGCTGGTATTACTACCCCCGCAGCGGCTACGTGCACACCAACTTCGGCGGCGACATTCAACTGCTGACGCCGGGTGGCAAGCAGGTGTTCGGCATCGAAGGCGAAGCGCCGCCATCGACCTCGGGCGTCATGACCAAGGGCGGCGGGAATATCGATCTGTTCTCGCACGGCAGCATCTTGCTGGGCCAGAGCCGCGTCATGACGACGTTTGGCGGCGATATCCTGGGCTGGTCGTCGCAGGGCGACATCAACGCGGGCCGTGGTTCAAAGTCGACCATCGTCTACACGCCGCCCAAGCGCGTGTATGACAACTGGGGCAACGTGACCCTGTCGTCCGACGTGCCCAGCACGGGCGCCGGCATCGCCACGCTGGCGCCGATCGCCGAAGTGCCGGCCGGCGACGTGGATTTGCTGGCGCCGCTGGGCACCATCGACGCGGGCGAGGCGGGCATCCGCGTCTCGGGCAGCGTCAACCTGGCCGCGCTGACGGTGATGAACGCGGCGAACATCCAGGTCAAGGGCGAATCCAAGGGCATGCCGACGGTGGCGTCCGTCAATGTGGCCGCCATGACCAACGCCAGCGCGGCCGCCACGCAGGCGACGGCCGCCGCCCAGGACGTGGTGCAGCGCGAGCGCGCCGCCACCCGTTCGGCGCAGCCATCGGTGTTTACGGTGCGCGTGCTGGGTTTTGGCAGCGACGCGCCGCCCGACAGCGCGCAAGCCACCCCGGCAGACGGCGCACGCATCGAGGCGGCCGACTACAACCCGCGCAGCGCCGTGCGCGTGCTGGGCCTGGGCCCGCTGCCGGAATCGGCCACGCGCCAGTTGACGGCGCAAGAGCGCAGCAGGTTGTCGCCATGATGGC